>NZ_JBEYVW010000007.1:0-372462 GCF_040644175.1 Streptomyces sp. NPDC047017
CATCGCCGGCCTCGTCTCCGACCGCACTGTCAACGTCTGAAAACCGGCCACGGCAAGGCCGAACACGCCTCACCCGCTATCACGCACCAACTCGTTAGAACTCACCTCAGCTATGCGGCGCCCGCTCGTCAGGCCAGCGGACGTCTCGCCTCAGCCTCCGCGTCCGCTATCGCCCGGCCGGAAACGACGTACTGCAAGGTCGCCTCGATCTCCGGAGCGAGGAACCTGTCCGGGCCCGGGCCGGGCACCGTCTTGCGCAGGCCGTCACGCACCGCCCCCGTGACGGGCGCGGGGTCGAGGGGAGCGCGCAGGTCCAGGGCGCGCGCGGACGTGTACAGCTCCACGGCCAGCACCCGGGCGAGGCCGTCGAGGGCGCGCCGGAGTTTGCGGGCCGCTGACCAGCCCATGGAGACGTGGTCCTCCTGCATCGCACTGGACGGGATGGAGTCGACCGACGCCGGGGCGGCGAGGCGCTTCAGTTCGGAGACGATGGCCGCCTGGGTGTATTGGGCGATCATGTGCCCGGAGTCGACACCGGGGTCGGCCGCCAGGAAGGCCGGCAGGCCGTGGTTGCGGGTCGGGTCGAGGGCGCGGTCGGTGCGGCGTTCGGCGATCGAGGCGACATCGGCGACGGAGATGGCCAGGAAGTCCAGGACGCAGGAGAGGGGCGCGCCGTGGAAATTGCCGTTGCTCGCCAAGCGCCCGTCGAGGGTCACCACCGGGTTGTCGATGACGCTCGCCAGTTCCCTGGAGGCGACACGTTCGGCGTGGTCCAGCGTGTCGCGTGCCGCGCCGTGCACCTGCGGGGTGCAGCGCAGCGAGTAGGCGTCCTGCACGCAGCCGCAGTCGGCGCGCCGGTGCCGTTCGAGCATCGGTGAACCGGCGAGCAGGGCACGCAGGTTGCCCGCGCTGCTGGACTGCCCCGGGTGGGGACGCAGCGCCTGCAGGTCGTCGGCGAAGGCGGCGTCCGTGCCGAGCTGGGCCTCGACGCTCATCGCGGCCGCGATGTCGGCGGTGCGCAGCAGCAGACGGAGGTCGTCCAGGGCGAGCACCAGCATGCCGAGCATGCCGTCGGTGCCGTTGATCAGGCTGAGGCCCTCCTTCTCCGCCAGGTCGACCGGGGCGATTCCGGCCGCGTCCAGTGCCTGTGCCGCGGGCATCAGGTCGCCGTCCGTGTCGCGGACCGTGCCTTCGCCCATCGCGGCGAGGGCGCAGTGTGCGAGCGGGGCGAGGTCTCCGGAGCAGCCCAGGGACCCGTATTCGTGGACGAGGGGGGTGATACCCGCGTTGAGCATGTCGGCGTAGACGCGGGCGGTCCGCGGGCGCACTCCCGTGCGCCCGGTGACCAGGGTGGAGAGGCGTAGCAGCATCAGGGCGCGGATCACTTCGCGTTCCACCTCGGGACCGGAGCCCGCGGCGTGCGAGCGGACCAGGCCGCGCTGTAGGCGTGCGCGGGCGTCGGGCGGGATGCGCCGGCCGGCCAGGGCCCCGAATCCGGTCGAGATCCCGTAGTGGGCCGCGGAGTCGTCGACGAGGCGTTCGACCACTTCGCGGCCGCGCCTCATCTCCTCGGCGGTTTCGGGTGCGAGGGCGACGAGGGCGCCATCGCGGGCGACGGAGACGACATCGGCGGCGTCCAACGGCCCGGTCCCCAACCGGACCGTCCGGGCCGCCGCGGCCGTGGTCACTGCTGTCACTCGGTCACTCCCCCGGATCTGTGATGGCTCGCGCGGGACAGCGGGCGGCGTCGTCCTGCTCGAAGGGCTGCGGCGTGACGCGCGCGCGGATTCCCGCGCCGGCGCGGTGTTCCCGGTCGGCCTGGGCCGGTCCCGTTGCGTTCACCACTGGACGGGCAACGCGTTGATGCTGAAGACCAGGCCCTGGCGCACAGGTACGTCGTCCAGCGGAACGGCGAGCCGGAGCGCCGGAAAACGGGCGAACAGCTTGCGCAGCGCGATCTCGATGTCGAGGCGCGCGAGGTTCTGGCCGATGCACTGGTGGGCGCCGAAGCCGAAGGAGAGATGGTTGCGCGGACTGCGCCGCAGGCGGAGTTCGTGGGGCCGGGTGAAGACGGCTGGATCGCGGTTGGCTGCCGGGTTGAGGAGCACCACGCCGTCTCCGGCGCGGATGACCACGCCGCAGGTCTCGATGTCCGCGGTGGCGACGCGGACGAGTCCCCCGGTGAGGGACAGGAATCTCAGCAGTTCCTCGACCGCCTTCGGCCACAGGGCTGCGTCGCGGCGCAGGCAGGCGAGTTCGTCCGGGTGTTCGAGCAGGGTCAGGACGGCGAGGCCGATGGTGGCGACGGTGACATCCTGACCGGCGACGACGAGTACGGTGCCGTAGTGCGCGAACTGCTCGGCCGTCAGCTTTCCTGACGTTACCTGGCGGGCCAGGTCGTCGAGGAGTCCGCTGCCCTGTTCACCGTCGGCGAGGCGGCGCTGCTTGGCCGCGCACAGGGACGTCAGGTAGTCCACGAGGCCGGGCACCGGGTCGAAGCGGTGATGGAGCAGTTCGTGGAAGTGCGCGCGGTCCTCGTCCGGGATGCCGAGCATCTCGTGCGTGCTCATCGCGACCAGGGGGCGGATGTAGGTGCTCATCAGCTCGGCGGGCTCACCCCGCGCCGCGCCGGCCAGTGCGTCCAGCCGTGTCTCGGCGTCCGCCTCGATCGCGGGCCGCCACTTCTGTATCCGTTTGAGGGCGAGGCCCGGTTGGAGGTCACGGCGCTGCTCGGTGTGCAGTGGCGGGTCGGTACGCAGGAGGGCCCGCATCGCGGGGTGGCGCTCCGGGCGTCCCAGGACCAGGAGCCGGGCGAGTCGGGGGAATCGGGCCTTGTCCCGGTCCACCGTGAGGCGTTCGTCCGCCAGCAGGGAGCGGATCGCGGCGTGGCCGGTCACGGCCCAGATCTCACGCCCGTCGTAGAGTCGGATCTTCGTCACCGGGCCGCTCGCACGCAGGTCCTCGTACTCCCGCGGAGGGTGGTAGGGGCAGGTCCGGGTCAGGGGGAGGCCGGGGAGTGCGGCGCCGGGGCCGGCCGGCGCGTCCTGGACGGTGTTCATGTCGGTGCTGTCCATCATCGCTTCCTGGCAGTTCCGGTCGGGATGAGCTTCGCGGCCACCGCCCCGAGAGGCAGGGGGCCCAGCAGGTCGGCCGGGACGATCCCGGTGAAGCCGGCCGCGTGGAGGTGGTCGGTCACCCGGGGCGCGAGCGCCGTCCTGCCGCCCGCGGGCAGGTAGGGAGTGGCCATGTCGGCAGGGTGGCCGGGGCAGTGGGTACGGACGGCGGCGGCCAGGGCCCTCTCCCGCGGAGTGCGGGGCGGCACCGGACGGGACGGGAATCCGTCGCCCTCGGCCACCACCTCCGCTTCGGCCCAGCTCTCCGCGCTCAGTGTCCGCGGTGCCTGCGCACACACCACGTACCGATGGGGCAGGACCAGGGAGGGCCGGCCGGCCTGCGCGGCTGACAGGTGCCCGCGCAGCTCGTCAGGTGTGGTCGGTCCCACCGCGTACGCCACGAGCCGGGTGCCGCCGTCCGGGGTCTCTTCGGGGAAGACCCCGGCCACCGTCACCGCACCGAGTTCGGCGAGGCGTGCGGCGCACTCCCTGGTGTTCACCCAGGCGTGGTCCACCAGGACCCAGTCCGGGCCGAATGCACGGCGGGGAAAGCCGAGTTGTTCCCGCACCGGGCCGATCGCCGTGTCCAGCGGCAGCGTGCCGTCGGCCCAGCCGGCGATCAGCGCGCCCATGGCGCGCAGGGCGCGGGCGATGCGGTCTCCGTCGGTGACGGAGGTGTGGCCGTGCATCGACAGGACCACGCCGTCCTCGCCGGTCTCCACCGCGAGGTACAGGTCGGCGCTGTTGTCCTGCCAGTCGATGGGCGCCTTCTCGATGGTGAAATCGTCGGTGGTTCCGGCGCCGTCGAGCCGGCCGGGCGGCGCGGCTCGGTGCTCCGGGCGCGCCTGGGCGAAGTAGTTGTACGTGACGCCGATCCGCAGGTGCATCCCGCGCTCGTGCCCGACGCGGGCGCGTTCCTCCGTCATCTCCAAAGTGGAGTAGCGGGCATGGCGCTGAGCCGCCACGACAGCGCGGAACACCTTGGTCAGCAGCGCCTCGGACGTGTCCTGCGCCATGACGTCGAAGACGACGAGAGCGGGTTGGAAGAAGCAGCCGACCGCGGCGGACAGGAGGGGATCGGCCCTGTTGGCGGTGTCCATGGACACGACGCAGCGCTTGCTTCCGGACAGGGACGACAGGGCGGCGCCGAAGGCCGCGAGGTAGACGACTCCGGGAGACATCTTGCGTCGGGCGGCGACCCGTTCGGCGGCGAACGACAGCGCGCGGGACTTCAGGGTCACCCGCTCGTAGGGACTGGGCGGGGTGTGACCGTCGAAGTGCCCCACCGGCGCCGGGCGGTAGTCGGGGAACATGCCCTGCGGGATCGTCCGGTAGCGGTCGCGCCAGTAGGCGCGCACCCGCTCCCGGTAGCGGGCCTTGTCGGCGGAGTGGTCCAGTTCGGCCTGTTCCCGCGGCTGTCGTGCGGGCGGGAACGGCGGGGCGCCGCCCTCCGTGTCCATCAGCGCGAGGAAGGCGCGTTCCAGGACCGCCCAGCTCTGCCCGTCGATAGCGCTGTGCATGGCCATCGCCACCACCCAGGCGCCCTTGCCCGGTTCGTTGATCAGGGCGAACCGGACAGGTCTGTCTCGCGCCGGGTCGATGGCACGGGCGGCGAGACGCTCGGTGACCGCGGGAAGGTCCGACGCGTCGCCCTCGGTGCGCTCCTCGAAGGCGACCTCCCACGGCGGGCGCACCGCCTGGACGGGCCTGCCCCTGTCGTCCTGGAGGAAGTTGGTCCGCAGCGACTCGTACTGGCGCACCAGCGCAGTGAGCGCCGCGAGGACGGTGTCGTCGGGGACGTCCTTGTCGAGGCGCCAGACGCGGGTGATCTTCACACAGTCCCGGTCGGCTCCGTAGGCCGGCACGTCGAAATACAGGAACCAGTAGTGCTCCTGGCCCCAGAGCATGGGGGCCCAACGGGTGTCGTTCACTGCGGCTCCCACTGTCGGATCGTGAGGTGCGCGGGCGCGTCACCGTCGAGGGCGACCGCCGCGACGTGACCGGACGGTGCCGGGACGTCGTGGACCAGCCACCTGCCGGGCAGCCGCCGCGTCGGATCGTGGGCGAGGACGGTGCCTCCGGCGGCGGGTGCCGTGGTGACGGCCAGGCGCAGGCCGTGTCCGAGCAGGCTTGTCCCCGCCGCTTTGGTGCACGCTTCCTTCCGCGCCCACAGGGTCAGGAACACGAGGTGCCGGCGGTCCCCGGCGGCCTCGGCCACCAGGGCGCTCTCCTCTGCCGGGAAGTAGCGGTGGCTCAGGGCGACGATGTCCCGACCGGGCTGTGCGCGTTCCAGGTCCACCCCGATGTCCCGCGGGCCGGTCACGGCCAGCAGGGCGTGCCCGCCGGAGTGGGACAGGTTGAAACGCACGATGCCCTCGCTACCCGCGATCCGCGGTTTGCCCCAGCGTCCGGTGTGCCAGGTGAGCCGTGCGGGCGGCCGGCCCAGGCACCGGCCGAGTATGTGGCGGGCCGCCCCGCGCGCGGCCTCGAACCGGCTGCGCAGCACGGGGTCCGGCATGCGGGCGGCGCGGAGCCGCTCCTCGGGGCTGAGGGCCGCGCGGAGCGGGGCGGCGGATCTCCGCATGGCGTCATCGAGGTCGATCTGCCAGACACGGACCTTATCCGCCCTCGGCGTGCGCTCGTCCTGGGTCTCTAGCACGCTCCCGCCTCGGTTCTCCGGGCCTCGGCGACGAGCTTGCGTACATAGGTGGCCCCCGCGACGAGGGCCACGGCACTGACCAGGTTGGAGACGGCCACGGTCCAGTAGAGGCCGTCGGGACTGTCGGCCGCGGCGACCGCCCAGCGGCCGGCCACGACGTTCCCGCCGAAGTAGACGATGTTCAGGACCACGGCGCGGCCACCGCCTCCGACGTGTTCGAGCAGGGTCAGGGCCACCAGGACGGGCCCCTCGACCACATAGGTGAGGCTGACGATGCCCAGGTAGCGGGCGGCCGCCGCGGCCGCGTCGTCGTCGCCGGTCATCATCCGGGCGATCGGGTCCCGGCCGAGGAAGGTCACGAGGGCGATGACGGCGAAGACGGCGAAGGCCAGCAGGATGCCGCTGCGGTAGGTCGGCGCCACGCTCCCGTACGCACCGGCGCCCCGCTGCTGGTTGATGACGATCGCCGTGGCGGACCCCAGCACGAGCGCGGGCATGATGATCAGGCTCTGCACCGACGAGGCGGTGGAGAAGCCTGCCACCGTCGCCTCGCCGAAGGGGCCGAGCACCCAGACCAGGGCCAGGCTGTAGAGGGAGATGATGCCGAGGGTGGCGCCCACGGGCAGGCCGACGGACCTGATGTGGCCGAGCGTCGCGGGCTGCCAGGGGGCTCGCTGTCCGCTCCGCCACAGTCCCGCACGGCGCAGCAGCCACAGGCCCGCGGCCGTGCCGGCGGCGGCGCAGACGGCGGCGGCGATCGGCAGGCTGTTCATGCCGAGTCCGGTGCCGAAGCCGAGCCAGGCCACGATCGCTATCTCGACGACAGAGCTGACCAGGGTGAGTACGAGGCCCTGCCGGGCGAATCCGAAGCCGCGCAGGGCGGACGCGCACAGGGCGGGTCCGAAGCCCAGCAGGCTGACCACGGACATCCACCTCAGGAACCAGATGAACTCGTGGTGTGCGGAGTCGGACACGTGGAAGAGGGAGGCGAACGCGGGTGCACCGAGCGAGAGCAGCAGTGTCAGTGAGGTGCCGACCACCACCCACACCTTCATCATGCTCACGGTGAGCGGGAAGGCGTCCTCGGGGGAGTCCTTGCCCTTGCTCATCGCGCAGGCGACTTGGGTGCTGACGGCGAGGGCCGCGTTGATGGCGCTGAACACCATGCCGAGGGGCAGGAAGAGCGAGCGCACGTACAGGGCGTCGCTGCCCATGTGCCCGACCATCGCCACCAGGACCAGCATGGTCAGGTAGCCGACGATCTCCCCCATGACCATGGGGACGGCGAGGCGGCCGATCCGCAGCGCGTGCCGGGCCGGCTCCGGGGCCGCCGCGGCGGGCGGGGGGACGGAGGTGTTCACGGGCGAGTCCATGGAGGTGCTTTCGGTGTGCTTCGTGGGTGGGCGGGTGGGGTCGTCAGCCATGGCGGCCGCCTCGGGAGAGTCCCTTGAACACGCTCATGCGCTGGATGTTCTCGGTGCCCTCCATGTATTCGATGCCGCGTGCGTCGCGCGCCAGCTTCTCCAGGAACGGGTGGTCCAGCCGGGCACCGGGGCCGAAGAACGCGAGGGCCGCCATGGTCGCCTCCTCGGCGAGCCGGGCCGCACGGAGCTTGGCCATGCACCCCAGTTCACCGGCGGTGATGTCCGCGTCGACGGTGGCTGCGGCGCGCCTGGTCAGGCGGCGCACCCCCTCGATGCGGCGCGCCAGGGCGTCAAGGCGGTGCTGTTCGCCGTGTGTCAGGCTGCCTCGTTCGTTCTGTACGTACTCCTGTGCCGCGCGGGCCAGACCGACGCCCATGCTCGCCACGACGGGCCGCAGCAGGTTGAAGGTGCGCAGCCAGCCGGCCATGCCGCGCCGGGTGGGCGACAGGTGCCGGCCGAGAACGCGCTCGGGGGCGATCTCCACCGACTCCATGGTGAGGGCGCCGAGTTGGGCGCCTCGCAGGCCGAGTGTGGGTACGGGGCGTGCGTCGAAGCCGGGTCGGCCGGCCTCGACGAGGGCCGCGTTGACGCCGAGCGGCCCCTTTCCCGTCCGGGCGAACACCACACCGATCCGGCCGCGTACCGCGTTCCCCACGTACTTCTTCGTCCCGTTGAGGTGCCAGGGCCCGTCCTGGTCGGCGCGGGTGAGTGAGGTGGTCATGGCGGCGGCGTCGGAACCGTGCTCCGGCTCGGTCAGCGCGAAGAAGGTCCATGTGGGCTCGGCGAGGAGCCGTCCGTAGAACCAGTCCTTCTGCTCCCGGTCCCCGAGGGCGTCCACCAGGACCCCGGACATGGGCGCGCCCGGTGCGGCGAGGGCCGTGGCGAGATCGCCCCACGCGGCCTCCTCGTAGTACACGACACGTTCCGCGGCGGTCATCAGGTGGAAGCGCCGGCCGGCGATGACGAGCGGGTCCGGATTGTAGGCGGGTGGTATCTGCAGGGTGGCGAGCCGTCCGAGCCCCGTGAGGTGCAGCAGCCGGGTGGGGAGTGTCGGGTCGCGGTCCACGTCGAGTGCGTGGGGGCGCAGCTGGGCCCACCATTCGCGGGCCTGCCCCTGGAGCAGGCTGTGGTGCCGGTCGAGTTCGGTCACTGGACGGCCTCTGGTTGCGTGTGCTGGTGGCAGCTGTACACGTCGGCGATCAGTTCGGAGAGCAGGGCTGTGCGACCGGGGCCCTCGGCGGTGAAGCCGAAAGCGCCGAGGAGGCGCAGCAGCCCGCGGTCGACGGCGGTGATCTGACGGTGGAGGTCGCCGAGGGCGGCGGGTCCGTGCACGGGGGCCATCAGGACGCTCTCGACCTCGGTCTGTTCGATGACCGCGTCGGCCAGCGCTCCGCGGACCAGTTGCTGGTGGAGCAGGGGCGCGTCGTGGACGGTGCGCTGCTCCAGGTAGGTGAGGCAGGCGTCCAGCAGGGCACGGGACAGTCCGAGGCGCAGCCATACGAGCGCGTCGGCCGGCTCCGCCGGGTCCGGGGCGGCCGGGTCGCGGACGATGGCCAGGCCGCAGCCGCGCAGCGGCTCCGGAAGCGCGTCGTCGGCGCCGGGCAGCCGCTGCGACGGCACCACGGCGTGGCCCGCGGGGCCGCGCAGCAAGGTGCCCTCGGGACGGGCCCGGTACAACTCCTCGAAGGCCCGTTTCGCTCCGGATGTCCGTGCCACCTCGTCGATCCTCCGGTGGAACGCGAGGCGGCCGGGGCCGGTGTGCTGTTGTTCGCTCTCGCTCGTCATGTGCTCTCCTTCCCGCCCGGCCCGCTGCGGTCCGTGCCGCTGTCCGCCGTGACGTCCAGTCGGCACCACCCCAGGTATCCGAAGCGCGCGTCGTAGTCGGCGAGGACGACGCGGCGGCCGGTCCGGCGGAGGTCAGGCAGTTGTTCCGCGAGCACCGACCAGATCCCGGCCGCCGGCATGCCCTCGGGGGCGGTGCGGACCGTGTATCCCTCGGGGGCCCCGGCCCAGTGGCGGGTCAGTCCCGCTCCGGCGATCAGCACGGGCCGTGCGGGTCCGGCCGCGGCCGGTGGCGCCAGTGCGGCGAGCCGGGCGGGGACGTCGCCGGGCGCGACCCCCGCGTGCTGGTCGCAGTCCAGCGCGCCGAGTCCGCCCGAGGCGTCCAGGACCAGGGCGACACCCGTGTCGTACCGGGCACGTGACTCCTCCGGTATCGGTCCCCTGTGGTAGACGGCGCTCTGTTCCGTGATCAGGACCAGAGCGCGGCGGGCGTCCTGGACAGCGATGCCGCGGACCGCCATGCGCAGTGCGGCGAAGGGGGACGTGGTCCCCTGGTCGCTGATCGCGAAGGCCAGCCCGGTCCGGGTGGTGGACCGCTCCAGGCGGCTGAGCGGCCAGCCCGGTGTCGCGTCCGGCGTGGCGTGGGCGAGCAGCGCCAGGTCGAAGTCGTCGGGAGGTGTGAGTTCGGGCAGCATCGCCGAGACCATCGCCGCGTATGCCGTACGCCCCCGGGTGAAGGCGTCGTCGTCCACCGGGAGGCCGGCGGTGGACGCCAGGTCCGTGAAGAACTCCCGGTCTCCCTCCGCCAGGGGCCCGCGGGCGGCGTCTCCAGAGGGAAACTCCCGCCGGTGCATGTGCGCGAGGCGGAGCGGCGCCGGCGGGCCGGCCGCCGGCGGGGGCGCGGCCGTGTGCATCACTGCTCGGTCTCGTCGAGCTGCCGCGCCGCGTACGCCGCGAGCGACCCGACCGTCTCGAAGTCGTCCGGCTCCAGGGTCTCGGGGTCGAACTCGAAGTCCAGCTCGTCCTCCAGGGTCATGAGCAGTTCGAGGATGCTCGTCGAGTCGAACCCGAGGTCGTCGAAGAGCCGGGTCCTCTCGGTGATCGCGTCCCGCTCGCAGTCGCGCATCGCGGCGAGCGCGGCGATCGTGGTCTCGGTGATGTGGGGCAGTCCGGCGGAGGACTCGGCAGACGCGTACATGGGTGGTCTTCTCTCTCCTTCTTCGTCCAGGTGGTCGGGCTCGTCGGTGCCGTCAGCGCGTGCTTGGCCGGCCGCCGGCGCTGGTGAAGTCGTAGCTGTACTGCTTGCCGAGCAGGTCGTCGAGTCCGTCTCGGGCCCGCACCAGCAGGGCCCGGCCTTCATGGACAAGGACCTCGGCGGGGTGGCCGTGGCTGAGAAAGAGGACGGGCGACGCGCTGGGCCCGTAGGCGCCGGACTGGAGTACGCCGATGAGGTCCCCGACCCGCAGGGGTGGCAGGGCCACCTTCTTGCCCAGGGTGTCGTTGGGGGTGCACAGGGGGCCGGCGATGTTCCACGCCTGCTCCTCCTCGGTGGCCGTGCGGCTCAGCAGCCGTACGGGGAAGTTGCGCTTGACGAAGGAGCCGATGCCGACCGCCGCCATGTGGTGGTGCGTGCCGCCGTCGACGATGGCGAACCGCTCTCCCCGCGATTCCTTGAGATAGCGCACCTGGGTGAGGTAGATGCCCGCGGGCGCCGTGAGGTAGCGCCCCAGTTCCATGACGAGCCGGGTCCCGGGGTGGTCGGCGGTGAACTTCTCGACGAGCGGATTGAGCAGTGCCGCGAGCGCCGCGGGGTCCAGGGCCCGTTCGCCGTCGAAGTACGGCACGCCCAGGCCGCCCCCGATGTCGACGAGTTCGAGAGGGAAGTCGAGCACCGCGGCGAGTTGCCCGGCCGCTTCGAGGATCCGCTCGGTGTGCTCGGCCACCACGCGCTCGTCCAGCACGCGCGTCCCCATGTAGATGTGGACACCGATCAGGCGCACCGAGGGAAAGCGCCGCGCCAGGTCCCGCTGGGCGAGCAGCGTTTCCTGGTCGATGCCGAACTGCCTGCTGGTGCCGCTCATCACGAGCTTGGCACCCTTGACGGAGAAGCTCGGGTTGACGCGGAGCGCCACCCGCGCGGTGACACCTCGCTCGGAGGCGAGTCGGTCGATGAGTTCCAGTTCGTCCAGGGACTCGCACACGAGCGCCGCGATCCCCGCGTCCAGGCAGGCGATGAGCTCGTCGGTGCTCTTGCCGGGGCCGGGGAAGACGATGTCGTCCGGAGGGAATCCGGCCCGTAGTGCCGTGGTCAGTTCGGCCAGCGAGGAGACCTCCGCGCGTGCCCCCAGGGACCCCAGCAGGGCGCAGATCGCGGCGTTGGGGTTGGCCTTCAACGAGTAGAAGATCTCCAGGCGTGCGTGGAGCAGGTCTCTCAGGTCCTGGTACTGACGGGTTATCGCCTCCGCGTCGTAGACGTACAGCGGAGTGCCGAACTCGGCTGCCAGGTCTGTCACGGAGAGGCCCTGGATGCGGGCCTCAGTGACGTGCGGGGTGTCGGGGGCCATGCCGGTTCTCCTCCGTGAGGGCCGTGATGTGTGCGGCGATCTGCTGGTCGAGAGCGGCCAGACGCGCGTCGGTTTCTGCCACGACGATTCCGTACAGGCGGCCGTCGAAGGTCTCCCGGCCGTCGGCTGCGAGCCGGTGCTCGGCCGCGTTGACGGTGGCGTAGTTGTTGACGAGGAGTCCCTCGGGTGACTCGGGCGTCAGCAGCGTGTCCCGGAGCCGGTCGGCCAGGCGGTCGAACGGCAGTCGGCCGCGGAGCGTGAGGGGGTACTGGGTGGCGAGTGCGACCCGGTCGTCGGGGATGAGCCGTTCGCGGACGCGTTCTTGGTACGTCGACATGTTGTTGCGGGCGTTGATCTCCACGAGGGGATACAGTCCGTCGTCCGGGTCGACCATGGCATCGACCCCGACCGTGCCCACATAGCCGTCGGCGTGGAGCCGGGCGCCGATCCTGAGCGATGCCTCCGCGAGTTCCGCACGCTGGTCGCCGCCGATGCGGGCCGGAATGCGGTGGCCCTTGTGGACGCCGCCCTCCGTGACGGCCTCCCGCACGAAGTCGAACGTGCAGTGGCCGGCTCTGTCGATGGTGAACTGGTAGTTGAGATCGGTCTTCTTGGCCACCCACGTCTCGACGATCAGGTTCACGCGGTCGTCGCCCGTCCGCTCCGCGCGTCGCACGATCTTCCGTACGACTCGTTCCAGAGCCGACCGGTCGGAGACGACGAGCAGTCCCTTGCCCGACACTCCGTAGGAGTCCTTCAGCACGACCGTGCCTCCCAGGTCCAGGAGGCTCCCGGCCCCGGCGGTGGCGCTGCGCAGTTCGCTCACATTGCGGCAGACCCAGCCCCGCGGCTGACGCAGCCCCAGCTCGTCGGCGATCTCTCTGCTGTAGGTCTTGCCGTTGACCGCTTTGCAGATCCGTGCGGACGGGCCGGCGAGTCGCACGCCGGTGCTCTCGGCGAGAAGCTCCTCCCGCTCGGACACTCCGTGGGGCCACAGCACAGGGCTGCCGGGGAGCGCCCGGATCTCCTTGAGGAGAGCAGGGTCGGCGAGCACGTCCTCCGTGACCGTCCGGCCCGGGTCCTGGACGGTGGGGGTCAGTACGCGCGGCAGCTCCAGCCCCAGGGCGGCGAGGTGCGCCAAGTGGCCTTCGTCGGGCGCCGACTTGAGGAGCACATGGTCGTCCGGTCCGGCCAACAGCAGACAGAACTCGTCCATGCGGTGAGCGATCTCGCGGGTCGCGCTCACCGCGATCCGCGGTAACCCCGGTTCGCCCGCGGCCCATTGGTTCTCGACCTCGAAGTTGCCGATGAGCACCATGGGCGTGGTGGCGGTTCCGGCCAGCACACCTCTTATCCGGGTGGTCCAGCATTCTGCGGCATTCGTGTTCGCGGCACCTTTCTCAGGACTCACTTTCCTTACTCACTTTCCGTGTTCGAATGCCATGGCGGAAAACGTCGCACCGAGCCCGACAGCGGTCATCACATACCGGCTCCCCGGAAGAAGTCGCCCTGTTTCACGGGCGGACACATGGTTGAGGAAGGGGTCCGCGCCGAAGCAGTGGCCGATTTTCGCGATGTTCTCGGTGAAGACCCGTCCTGCGCCGTGCACTCCCAGCTCCTTGAGAACCGGGATCCAGGACAGCCGATTGACGTTGTGCGGCAGAATGAGGTCGATGTCCCCGAAGCCGAGGCCGGCGCGTGCCAGGGCGGACCTGATGACCTGCGCCAGCACCTGCGGATAGGCCTCCTGGAACGCTTCGGCCGCTTCCGGCGTCATGCCCATGCCGTCCTCGAAGGCGCCGCAGGTCTGCGTCGCATAGCCCAGCAGGCGATCGCCCGGACCGCCCGGACTCACCAGAACGGCGGCCGCGGACTCCCCCATCACCCCGGTGTCGGGAATCACGCGGGCGCCTTCCGTGAACACCTTTTCCCCGGTCAGGACCAGGGCGAGCGCCTGCGGGTCGCCGTCGGCCGCCAGCAGCCGCCCGGCGAGTTCGACGGCCAGCAGGCCCGACGCGCAGGCGTGCTGGGTCACGCAGAAGGCGTGTGCGCCGTGCAGCCCGAGGGCATCGCGCACCTCGTGCACGGTGCTGCGCGGATACGGGGCGCCCACCGGCATCGTGCGGCCCTGGAGGACGTAGCGCACGCGTCGCTCGTTGCCTCGCAGTCCTGTCAGGCCGTGCGCCGCGGCCAGGAGCAGTCGCGCGGTGTCCTCTTCCTCGGACACTCGGACGCGTAAGAATCCGAAGTACCGTTCATAAAGCTTGACACGTGCTTCAGGGACCCCGCTCCGCTGTAGGAACTCCCGGGCCGCGACGGACTTCTCGGGCCAGTGTCCAGAAACTTCTCGGAGCACGGTCAACGCGATCTCCTCGCCCACTCAGGGAAACGGACGGGGTGTTCGTCCCCCGGAATTCCCTCTACTATTGCGGCCATGGTCAACGGAGCAGCCGACGAGGCGTTCAGTGATGTCGTCCGCATATCCAGGGTGATCGGTGCGGAGATGGGCGCCCTTCTCAGCCGTGTGCCGCTGGCGCGCGACGAGGATTTCGTGGCGAGCGGGGGCGACTCCCTGCGCGCGGTCGATCTGATCACCCGGCTCGTCGATCTCTGGCAGCCGGTCGAAGGAGATGCCGCCGAGCGGCTGCGCGCCGCCCTGGTGACGGCCGTCTTCGACCGGGCGACTCCGGGGCATCTCGCGGCGGTGGTGGCTGCCGAGTCCCGGCCCCCGGTGGCCTGATCGCGGCAGGGCCGAGGGATCACCGCCCGCTCCCGTCGCCCGGGGCGGCCGCTGCGGGCAGGGCACACGCCTGCTTGATCGCGCTGAGATCAGCCTTCCCCAACGTGGTCCGCGGTATGGCCGGCAGGACGTGGACATGGTGCGGCACTTCATAGGCGGCCAGCCGCTCGCGGCAGAACGCCAGTACGTCGGCGACGGAATCGCTCGGGTCGCGCAGCACGACCGCCGCGTGCACCGACTCCTCTCCGTCCTCCTCGTGGCCGAAGACATGTGCTTCGGCCACGGCCGCGCACGCGTCCAAGGCGCCGCTCACCCGGCCGGGCTCGACCTTGCGCCCGCCGACATTGATGAAGCTGGTCTTGCGTGCCAGTACCGTCAGCTCGCCCCGGGAGTCGACGCTGACCAGGTCCCCGGTGTCGTAGAGGCCGTCCTCGTCCAGCGCGTCGTCGCCGCCGAGGTAGCCGGCGAACAGGGTGGTGGTGCGCACGTGCAGCCACCCGGACCCCACCGGCGCATCGGCGTCACCGGCGGGCCGCAGCTTCCATGTCGCCGAGGGGTGGATCCGGCCCGTGCTCCCGGCCCGCCGCTGTTCTTCGCCGTCGTACTGGCACGCGATCACGCCGGCCTCCGTGCTGCCGTAGATCTGGCGCACGGGCAGACCGAACACGCGCTCCGCCTGTGCCCGGGTGTCCCCCGGGAGCGGTCCGCCCGACGACAGCAGGGCGCGCAGGCAGGACGTGGGGCCGGCCGGCCGTGCCGCCATGCCGAGAATGCGGTAGATCATGGGGGTGCCCAGCAGCACGGTGGCACCTTCGTCGAGGGCTGTGTGCACCGCGCTGACGCTGAAGCGAGGCATGGTCACTGTGCGGGCGCCCGACACCAGGGCCCCGGCGAGCAGCCCCATCATGGCGAAGGAATGAGCCATCGGGATCGGACCGAGCAGGCTGTCGTGCTCCGTGTAGCCGTACGTGTCGCGGTAGATGCGTCCGCCGCGCTCGATGTTGGCGAGGTTCTGGCGCACGATCCGGGGCTCGCCGGTGGACCCGGAGGTCATCCCGAGGATCTCGGGGTTGCGGTCCGGCGCCGGCAGCGGGCCCTTGGCCGTGTCCAGCACCTCCGGGTACGACAGGACACCGTCGCCGCCTGCCGGGCCGATGGAGTCCCGGGCGCCGATGCGCCGCGCCAGCGCCCGCTGCGTCTCGCCCCGCGAGGGGTCCGCCTCCAGGCACAGGACATCGACCGAGGCCGAGGTGAGGCCGAGGAACACCGCGATGCTCTCGGCGGAGTTGTCGAGCGCCAGGACCACGGGCCCACCGGTACGGTACGCGCGGCGGGCGTGTCCGCTCACCCCCGCCGCCAGGTCGCGCAGCCGCAGCCAGTCGGTGTCGGTCCATCGGCCCGCGCTGAAGACGCGCACGGCGGAGGCTTCGGGGCGGCCGGCCGCGTGTCGTTCCACTTGCTGGTGCATCAGTTCTCCACCCCACACCCGTCGAGGGACAGTCGCCCCAGGGGCAGCCCACCGTCGACGTGGATCGTCTGACCGGTGATGTACGAAGCCTCGTCCCCCGCGAGGAAGGCGAGCGTCGCCGCCACGTCCTCCGGGCGTCCGGCCCGGCGCACGGGTGCCGTCTCGGCCGCTGCCGCCGACCAGGCACCGCCTGCTCCCTCCGAGCCGCCGGCGCCCTGGGGCAGCGGAGTCTCGATGAAACCCGGGGCCACGGCGTTGACCGTGATACCGAGCGGACCGAGTTCCACGGCCAGCGCACGGGTCATCCCCTCCACCCCGGCCTTCGCCGCCGCGTAGTTGGCCTGGCCCGCGGCGCCGAGCGAGGAGACGCTCGACAGGTTGAGGATGCGGCCCCAGCGGCCTCTGGCCATGTGCCGGTACACGGCACGGGCGCACAGGAAGGCGCCGCGCAGGTGCACGGCGTGGACCGCGTCCCAGTCGGCCCGGGACATGAGGTGCAGTTCGCTGTCGCTGAGGATGCCCGCGTTGTTGACCAGGATGTGCGGGCCGCCGAACTCCCGGGCGACGGTGCGCACCATCGCCTTGACCTGTACGGGGTCGGTGACGTCGCACCGCACGGGCAGCGCGCGGCCTCCCGCGGCGGTGATCTCCGCGGCGAGGCCGGTGACGCTCTCGGCCTCGATGTCGACGAGGGCGACCGCGGTCCCCGCACGCGCCAGGCAGCGGGCCGTGGCCGACCCGATTCCGCCGGCGGCTCCCGTCACCACGGCTATGCGTTCGTTCACAAATGCTCCACCGTTCCCCCCGAGGCAGCCTGGATTCGGGGTGCCATTCAGCTGCGAGCAGCGGCCCTCTGCCCACCGCCGGCGCCGAATAAACAAGGGACTTCTTGCGAAGTCGTACCGTGTTCCGCATGAAACGTCCGTCACGCTAGAACACCTTTCGACGCATGGTCAAGCGCCGCCGGACTTGGCGGGAAATCAACGGTCGCAGCACCCCAACGGGCAGCGCTTGCCGGGCTGTTGACTAAATCGCATTAGTTGTTTAGCGTCCCGAAGGACCACCTCGATCGATCTCGCACCTTCGTCAAGAAGTCGCTGATCAGAGCCGTGATGCTGGCCCGAGCGCGGGTCCGATGCACTCCCCCGGGCCTGCCTTTACCCCGCATCCATGGGGCGGTCGCGGTAATGCGTCCGACAGTCACAAGTGGAAAGCAGGCCCGTCGCATCGTGAATGAGAACGCCCCTGCGCCCGTCAATCTGGTGGCGCATTTTCTCGTAGCGGACGGCTACGGAAGTCTGGCAGAGTACGCCGCCCTGGGAATGGACCGAGAAGGCGCTCGGGTCAACATCATCCCCATCAAGGTATTCCCCGAGGGGTTATCCCCACGGATGCACGACCTGCTCGTGAACTCCACACCGTACGAGGAAGGGCCCGTTCTCTTCTCCGCCGCCCTGGAACCGGAGCTCGAGCTCTACGCCGGCACCGAGCACTTCGTGCACACCATGTGGGAGTCGAGCGAGCTGCCCGCCGACTGGCCCCGCAAGCTGAACCGCGCCCGCGCCGTGATCGTGCCGACCCGCTTCGTCGCCGGCGTCTGCCGCTCCAGCGGCGTGACCGTCCCCGTCGAAGTGATCCCCGAGGGCGTCGATCCCGGGCTGTATCCGTGGGTCGAGCGCCCGGTCCGCGAGGGCGTGACCACGTTGATCGTGGGCACGGTACTGCCGCGCAAGCACGTCTCCGAGGGCATCGCGGCCTGGCAACTGGCCTTCGCGGACGACCCGGACGCGCGCCTGATCATCAAGTCCCGTTTCCAGACGGCCCAGGCGTACGGCCTGTCGGTCAGCGATCCGCGGATCACCCTGGTCGACGATCAGGAGATGGCCCGCGGCATCCTGCACTGGTACGAACAGGCCGATGTGCTCCTCGCCCTGGGCAGCGAAGGGTTCGGGCTCCCCCTCGTCGAGGGCATGGCCACGGGCCTGCCCGTCATCGCCCTGTCCTCCGAGGGACAAGGTGACATCTGCGCGGACGCCGACGGCCTTCTGCTGCCCGTGCGCCCCGCAACGTGGGAAGTGGCGGACGAACCGGGATACGGGCGGTGCGGGGTGCGCGGTGTCCCTGACGTCCAGGAGGTCGCGCGGCGACTGCGCTGGGTGGCCCAGCACCGGCAGGAGGCGACGGCCATGGGCGCGGCCGCGTCGGAGTGGGTGCACGCACACCGCAACCTGTGGAACAAGGGGCCCTCGTTGCTCGACACCATGGAGACTTACCTGCATCCGCGACAGCCGCTGCGGTCACCGGCGCGTCGCCGTTCCGAGGGGAGCGTGCCGAGGTGACGGGGCAGGAAGGGACCGGCGCGGTCTGCGTCGTCGGTCTCGGCTACGTGGGGCTCACTCTCGCTGTCACACTCGCGGCGCAGGGGTGCCGGGTCGTCGGTGTCGAGCGGAACCGCGCGGTGCGCGAGCAGTTGGCGCGCAAGGAGCCCCATGTACGGGAGGAGGGCCTGGATCTGGCCGGGGTGATCGACCGCGGCCTGTTCACGGTGACGGACTCCGTCCCGCCGGGCCGGGACGTGGAGACGTACATCGTGTGCGTGGGCACCCCCGTGGACGACGACGGCACGCCCGACCTGCGCCAGGTGGAGGACGCGACACGGTCGGTGGCCGAGGTGGCGGTCGACGGCAATCTGGTGATCCTCCGCTCCACCGTGCCGGTGGGCACGTCCCGGCGCCTCCTGGCCGAACTGCGCACACACGCGGACATCGAACTGGCCTTCTGCCCGGAGCGGACCGTTCAGGGCATAGCCGTGCAGGAACTGCGCAGCCTTCCCCAGATCGTCTCCGCCGGCTCCTCCCGCGCGGCCGAGCGGGCCGCGGACCTGTTCCGTGTCCTGACACCCGGCATAGTCGAGGTGTCCGACCTGGAGACGGCGGAACTCGCCAAGCTGGCCTGCAACGCCTACCGTTACTCCGTTTTCGCCTTCGCCAACGAACTCGCCCGGCTCTGCCGGAGCGTGGGGGTCAGCGCCCGGGAGGTGCGCGACGCCGCGGCGGCAGGGTACGACCGCGCGGCGATGCCCTTCGCCGGGCCGGTCGGCGGGTCCTGCCTCCCCAAGGACACGGCCATCCTCTCCCGGGCCTTCCAGGATCACGGGGCACCGGTCTCCGAGCTGCTGAGCGGTGTCCGTACGGTCCATCGCCGCACTCCGGCGCAGGTCGCCCATGAGCTGACGGAGCACATCTCGCGCACGGCCGGCTTCGGTCCGCTGACCGTCGCACTCCTCGGTGTCGCGTTCAAGGGGCACCCCGAGACCGATGACGAGCGGTCCTCACCGGCGGTCGAGATCGTGGCGCACCTGCGCGCCCGCCACGGCGACCTGGCGGTCCGCTCGCACGACCCGGCGGTGCCGGAGCACAGGCAGCGAGCCCTCGGCTACCAGCCGTGCGCGGAGGCCAAAGAGGCCGTCGAGGGCGCCAATCTGGTCATCATCGGCACCAACCACACCACGTACAGCCAGCTGTCCCTCCAGTGGATCACCGAGCGGATGGCGGGCCCCGGGCTCGTCTACGACGCGTGGGCCCTGCACGCCAGGGCGGGAGCGGAGCTGAAGGGAGCCGTGCGGTATCTGGCCTTCGGAGAGGGCCAGTTGGCCCGCCGGGCGTAGGCGGATCGGCTCCGCAGGGGCAGGGGCAGGGGCAGGGGGATGGGGCAGGTGCAGGGGGCAGGTGCAGGGGTCATGGGGTCACACATTTCGGTTCAAGAGAACAAGAGAAGGGTGGGAACGACGTGAAGGTGCTGGTGACGGGGGCGGCCGGCTTCCTGGGCGGGTATGTCGTCGAAGAACTGCTGGAACGCGGGTACACGGTCGTCGGCCTGGACAATCTCGCCAAGTACGGACGGCCGGCACGTACGCTGCCCGACCACGAGCGCTACACGCACGTGGTCGGCGACGCCGCGGACAGAGATCTCCTGTACGAGCTGTCGGCGGGCTGCGACCACTTCATCGCCAACGCCGCCCTCATCGGCGGCGTGCGATACATGAAGGATCTCGCGTACGACATCCTGGCCACCAACAACCAGTTGACCGGCGCGGCGGCCGAGGTCGGCATCCGGCGGCAGGGCGAAGGACTGCGCAAGGTGACCTACCTCAGCTCCTCCATGGTGTACGAACACCACGCGGGCATCGGCTTCCGCGAGGGCGACGAACGCGAGATCGCCCCGCCCTCCACCGCCTACGGCTTCCAGAAGCTGGCCGTCGAGTACTACGCGCGGGCGGCCTGGTCGCAGTACGGCCTGCCGTACACCATCGTGCGCCCGTTCAACTGCGTGGGCGCGGGCGAGCGGCACGCACCGCACACCAGCACGTCCTCCGGTGACCAGCAGCGCATGGTGCGCGGCCATGTGATCCCCGACTTCGTCGAGCGGGCGCTGCGCCGTGAGAACCCGTTCCGCGTCCTGGGTGACGGAAACCAGTTCCGCACCTTCACCTACGCCCGCGACATGGCCCGCGGCGTCGTCCTCGCCATGGAGTCGGACGCGGCGTACAACGAGGACTTCAACCTGTCCGGCCGGCACGGCTGCACGATCGCCGAACTGGCTCGATTCGTCTGGGACCGGATCAACCCCGGAGAGCCGTTCACGCTCCGCTGCGAGGAGCCCTTTCCCCACGATGTCCGCGTGCGCAGGCCCGACACCGGCAAGGCCGAGGAGGTACTGGGCTTCGTCGCCGACACACCGCTGGAGGCCATGCTGGACGAAGTCATCGCCTGGGTGCGCGAAACCGAGCCCGTGACGGACCGGCGATGATCAGGACGCTGGACCTGGCCGGTGAGTTCTACGTCTACGACGGCTACGCCGGTATGTCCGAGTACATCGTCCTGGGTCTCAGCAGGCTGGGGGTCCGGGTGAACCTGCTCCCCTTCAAACTGGAGACGGACGGCCTTTCGGCCGAGATGCTCGACATCGTGGAGGCGGCCGGCCCCGTCGGGACAGGTCCGCTGCTGTTCAACTCGTGGGTCCGTCCGGAACTCGACCGGTACGCGGGCCGCCCCCTCATGATGCACACCATGTGGGAGTCCAGCCGGCTTCCGGCGAGCTGGGTGGGGCCGCTCAACCGGGCGCGCGTGCTGATGGTGCCGACCCGCTTCGTCGCCCGCATGTTCCGCGACAGCGGGATCACCGTCCCCGTCGAGGTCACTCCCGACGGTGTCGACCCCGAGGTGTACCCCTGGGTCGCACGCCCGGAGCGCGAGGGTGTCACCACGTTGGTGGTGGGCACGGTGGTGCCCCGCAAGCACGTCGCCCAGGCGATCCAGGCGTGGCGGCTGGCCTTCGCCGACGACCCCGCGGCACGTCTGGTGGTCAAGGCACGGTTCGGCGTGGAGGGCCGCGGCGGGCTGGCCGTACGCGATCCGCGCATCACGATCGTCGACGAGAACGAACCGACCCGCGGCATCCTGCACTGGTACGAACAGGCCGACGTACTCCTCGCCCTGGGCAGCGAGGGGTTCGGCCTGCCCCTCGTCGAGGGCATGGCCACCGGCCTGCCCGTCATCGCCCTGTCCTCCGAAGGCCAGGGCGACGTCTGCGCGGACGCGGGTGATCTCGTGCTGCCTGTGGCCCCGTCCCACTGGGAGGACGTGTACGAGCCTCATCTGGGGCATTGCGGTGTCCGCGGCGTCCCCGACGTGGCGAAGGTGGCGCAGCACCTCCGATGGGTCGCCTCCCACCGCGACGAGGCGCGCGCGCTGGGCCGGGCGGCTTCCGCCTGGGTCCACAAGGAGCGGGACGTGTGGCAGAAGCCGACGGTGATGCTTGAGGTGATGGAACATCATTGGCGGGACTGAAGCGGGGCTGAAGTGCCTCAGCGCCTCGCAGGCCTGGCCTGGAAGCACTCGGCGACCGCCCGGCGGGTCCCGGCGACGTGGATCAGCCGGCAGGTCCGCCCCCGCTCTTCGCATCCTCCGCATCCTCCGCATCGGGGCCGTTGGTGTGCCGGTCAGGCCGGCCGGTCCGGTGGGTGCCAGGCGGCGAGCACGGCGTCCGCCGCGGCGTGCAGGTCACGGGCGGGCACCTCGTCGCAGACCTGGGTGGAGACGCCGAGCAGGAAGCTGTGGATCATGGACGTCAAGCCGTCCACATGGGTGTCCTCCGCCAGCTCTCCGGCTGCGATGCCACGGACGACGCACCGCCTGACGCGGGCCCGGTCGGCCGCACGGCGTGCCGCCATCATCCGGCGTACCGCGGCTTCGCCGTCCCCGGGTGCCCGGACGGTGCCGGACAGGGCGACGAGGCAGCCGCGGGGGTGGGAAGTGTCGGTCTGCATGTCGATCGATGCGTGCAGCAGCCGGGCGACAGCCTCGCGTGGGCTCAGGGTCTCGTCGGCGATGACGTCGGTGACGCTGCCCGGCCCGGCGATGTAGTGCTCTGCCGCGCGTTCGAACAGGCCCTGCTTGGAGCCGAAGGCGCCGTACAGGCTCGCCGAGGACAGTCCGGTGGCTTGACGTGGATCAGGCCCCACGTCAGCTCGGCCGTCGAGGCCGGCCCTGCTCCGCGCGTGCCCGACACCACGATTCCGTGGCGGCGGGCCGCGGCCACGTCGATGGCGGCGTTGCGGGCCCGTCGTCACCAGGAGACGCAGGTTCGGCAACCTGCTGGTGACCGCGGCGGGGAACGCGGCGCGCTCGCGCATGGCCACGACCACGTCGTACGGCTCCAGCGCGGCGACCACGTCCTCCGTACCGCCCAAGGGCTCGGTGAACACCGTGAGGTGCCCGCTGTCCGGCAGGGCGCTCCAGTCGGCGTACCGGTGCGCGACTTGCTGGTAGTCGTCGAGGTTCGCCACTCGGCGGATCTCAGGCACGGCCGGCCGACCTCCTGACGGCGTGAACGCTTCGTACGGCGTGAAGCCGCGCAGGGTGCTGCTGGGCGCCCGTCTGTCGGGAGCCTGCCTGTCGGGCGCCCGTCGCCCGCGCCCGCGCCGGTGTCCGTGGCCACCGGCGGCGCGGCGAGCGGTTCGGCGGGGCTGGGGTGGGCCAGCTCCAGCACCCAGGTCGCGACGCCCGCCAGCGCGATGACAAGGCCGAGCCCGCACACCCCCGGCCACCCCAGGAGCGGGTAGAGCGCCGCGGTCAACGCCGAGGCGAGCGTGCTGCCGGCGAACGCGGACACCATGAGGGCCGTCGTCACCCGGCTGCGCGCGTGCGGGGCCCGGCGGTAGATCGCGCTCTGGTGGCTGATCAGCAGGGACTGCTGGGCGAGGTTGAGCGCCACGATGCCGATCACCAGCGCGATCAGGCCGCCCGGTCCGCCCTCCGCGGCGACGGCGAGCACGGGCCAACTGACCGTCAGCAGGATCCGTCCGCCCGAGGTCACCGGACGGCCGTGGCCGCGGTCGGTGAGCCGGCCGGTCCTCATCGCGGCGGCAGCCCCGGCGACGCCGGCCAGGCCGAACAGGCCGATGACGGCGGGTCCGTACGCGTACGGCGGGTCGGCCAGCAGGAACGACGACGCGGTCCACAGGACGGTGGAGCAGCCCATGCCGGCCGCGGCCAGGACCATGCGCCTGCGCAGCAGCGATTCGGTGCGCACCAGGGTCGCCACCGAGCGGAGCAGTCGGGGACAGGTGGTGTGCTCCGACGGCGGGACGGGGGCCAGGACCAGCCGCAGGACGACTGCCAGGACCGCCATCAAGGCCGCGGCGAAGACGAACACCAGGTGCCAGTCGCCTCTTTGGGCAAGCAGCCCGGCGACGGTACGCGCGATCATGATCCCGATGAGCAGACCGCTCATCACCGTGTCCACCACCGACCCGCGCTGGTGGCCCGGCGCCAGCGACGCGGCCAGGGGTACCACGATCTGTGCGGATTCCGCGGCGGTGCGGGCCTGTGCAGCGTTGGTCTGTTCCTCTTGTGCCCGGGACTCGGCGGCCTGGGCCCTCTGGCGCTCGCTCGCCGCAGTGTCGCGTTCCCGCTCAGCGTTGGCCTTTTCGGCTTCGGCTATCCCTCGCTGCCGCTTCGCCTCGGCGGCGCCCGCCTGGGCGTCCTGTTCCGTCTTTTCCGCGGTCGTACGCGCCTGCTTGGCGGTGGCAGCGGTGGCAGCTGCCTCCTGCGCCTGCTTGGCAGCAGCGTCGGCGGCTGCATTCGTCTCCAGCGCGGCCGCCTTGCGGAACTCCGTCGCCGTGGCGTGCGCCTGCGTCTGGGACAGCGCCAGCAACGTCTGCGCGGCCTGGCCAGGGCGTTGCGGCAGGCGGCCCTGCCGACCCACCGCGACGGTGCCCGTGTGTTCGCCGCGACGCACTCCACCGGCCCGGGCACCCTGGACTTCGCGGAGGCGCCTGCACAGGCGTCCTGCGCGACGTCGGATTCAGCGACGCGGGCTCGGCCCGGGTCCTGACGGCGCTGATCCATTTCGCCGTCGGGCACATCCTGGAGGAGCAGGCCGCACTACGGGCGCAGGGTGGTCCCCCGGCCGACCCGGAGGTCCGGCGCGAGGCGGTCTCCTCCGGCGGGTACCCCCACCTCACGGCCGCCCTGCCCCACCCTGACCGAACCGGACTACGCGCCCCACTTCGCATTCGGCCTCGCCCTGCTCGTGGCAGGTCTCGAAGCGCTGCGTCAGCCGCACCGGTGATGCGACGGGCGGGGCCTTCAGGCGAATGCCGAGCCAGTGGGCGAGCCGGACGGCGGCGTCCGGCCCGTCGTCGGGCTGTCGGACGGGGCGGGCGCGTGCTGGAGTCTTGCCGGCAACAAACAAGGTCTGTTCGCCCAGTCAGGATCGTGCCCGGTCGGGACCGTGACGCGCGGCCCGTCAGGCGGCGAGCGCGTCGCGAAATGTGGGGAAGTTGTCATGCTGGGATCAGCGACCCGTCAGCGTGGCCCCTTCTTCTCCCTTCATTCCCGGTCACCTGCCTATCCTCGTCGGCGTGTGCGCACATGTGATGGTTGCTGAGGACGATGAGAAGCAGGCGCGGCTGGCCCGGGTCTACCTGGAGAGCGAGGGGCATGACGTCGTGGTCGTCCGGGACGGCCGTGACGCGCTGGAGTACATCCGGCGCTCCACGCCGGATCTGGTGGTCCTCGACGTGATGATGCCTCGCGTGGACGGCTTGGACGTGGTCCGTATCCTCCGTTCCTCGGACGGGGAGCTGGCCGGACTGCCCGTCCTCATGCTCACCGCGCGAGCGACCGAGGACGACCTGCTCCTCGGTCTGGACCTCGGCGCCGACGACTACCTCACCAAGCCCTACAGCCCGCGCGAACTGGTGGCACGCGTACGTACCCTGCTGCGGCGGACGGCACCGCGGCACGCCCCCGGCTCCTCCCCCGTCCTGTCGGTCGGCGCGGTCACCGTCGACCCGGTCCGCCATCTGGTGACCGTGGAAGGGCGGCCGGTCGAGTGCACGCCGGGAGAGTTCCGTCTGCTGGCCATGCTGGCGGAACAGCCGGAGAGGGTGTTCAGTCGCGGGCAGTTGCTGCAGGAGTTGCACGGCGTCGACCGATTCGTCTCCTCCCGGACCGTGGACGCGCACGTCATGAACCTGCGCAGGAAGATCGAGACGTCCGCTGGCCGGCCGTCCCGTCTGGTCACGGTGTACGGCGTCGGCTACAAGCTCACCGCGGGGCCTGACCGTGGCTAGGGGCGGGAGCAGGCACGTCGAAGAGCGGGGAGCCGTCGGTCTGCTGCGGCGCCGCGGTCTCCTCGTGCGGATGCTGGCCGTCTCCGTGCTGGTCGCCACCTGTTCGGTCGCCGCCACCGCCTGGATCGCGGTCCGGACGACCTCCGGCGCCGTCGAGAAGCAGCAGGACCGGCTCCTCGCCGACGACACGCTGCTGCTGGACACCCTCACCGGGTACGCGGCCACGCACAAGAACTGGGACGGCGTACGGCCTGTAGTCCGTGACCTGGCACGGAGAACCGGCCGCCGGATCGCGCTCACCACCCAGGCCGGCGCCCTGGTCTCCGACAGCGCGCCGCGGCCCGGCGGGCTGCCCGACCGGGCGTGGGCCGTCATCGACCCCCTGTCCGTCAACCGCGCCGACCCCATCGACCCGCGCGCCACCGGCCCGTTCCAGCTCACCGCCCCCGAGGAACGGACCCTGAACGCCTTCGCGCTCCGGCAGGTCGAGTGCTTGCGTCAGCAGGGAGTGGAGGCCGCTGTCGTCACCACGCCGAGCGGACGCCCCAGGATCCGCACGTTCACCGGCTCGGACGACCGACGGGCCGCGGCCTGCGACAGCACGTCGCTGGAAGAGCCCACGCCGACCGAGCGCGCCGCGCTGCACGAACTCGACGCCCTGGTCGCCGAGTGCCTCAAGGGCACCGGCCTTGACGGCGTGAAGGTGTCACCGGATTTCTCCTGGCGCCTGGCCGCGGCGCAGGAGGCTTCTCCCCTCCGGAAGGGCGCGGAGCGGCAGATCCCGGCCTGCGTCACCGAAGGCCGCAAAGCGCTGCTGAAGTCCGCGGTGGCGCCACCGGCGCGGCTGTTCGTCGGCTCCGGGGAGACAGCCGTCCAGGGGTTCCGCCTCTCCGGCAGCGGCATCGCGCAGGTGGTGGGCGCGGCGGCCCTGGTCCTCGCCCTGGCCGTGGGGGTCAGTGTGCTCGCTGCCACCAGGCTGGCCCGGCCGCTGCGGGCGCTGACGGACGCGGCCCGGCTCATGCGGGACGGCGGCAGTGCGCTGGTCCCGGTGACCACCGGTGACGAGATCGGGCAGCTGACGAGGACGTTCAACGACATGGCCGTCCACCGCGACCGTCTGGAGGAGCAGCGCCGCGTCATGGTGAGCGACGTGGCGCACGAACTGCGGACTCCGTTGAGCAACATCCGCGGCTGGCTGGAAGCGGCTCAGGACGGCCACGTACCGGCCGACGAGGACTTCCTCGCCTCGTTGCACGAGGAGGCCGTCCTGCTCCAGCACGTCATCGACGACCTCCAGGACCTGGCCGCGGCCGACGCGGGTGAGCTGCGCGTGTATCCCGAGCAGGTCGAGGTGGGCGAGCTGGTGGACCAGGCCGGCTCCGCCTACCGGGCCCGCGCCGAGTCGGCGGGTGTGCGGGTCATCGTCGAAGCACCGCAGGAGCACTGGATCGAGGGCGATCCGGTGCGTTTGCGGCAGGTCGTGGGCAATCTCCTCTCCAACGCGATCCGGCACACTCCCTCCGGCGGTTCGGTGACCGTACGGGTCACAGCGGCCGGTGGTCTGACGACGATCGAGGTGGCGGACACCGGGGCGGGCATCGCGGCAGAGGATCTGCACCGCGTGTTCGACAGGTTCTGGCGTGGGGAGAAATCCCGTAGCCGCGACACCGGCGGCAGCGGACTGGGGCTGGCGATCGTCCGCAAGCTGGTGGAAGCACATGGCGGCACTGTCTCGGTGGACAGCACCGTCGGGGTGGGGACGGTGTTCACCCTGGGACTGCCGGGCTGACGTACCGCGTGACCTGGCCGGGCTGACGTACCACCTGACCGGACTGGCCTGCCGCGTGACCTGGCCGGGCTGACGTACCGCGTGCCCTGTGGGGCCCCCTCGGTGGCGCGGGGCAGGCGTCCCGGCGAACTGGGCGCTTGCGCCCATGAGTTCCTGACAGGACGCGCATATTGTTCTGCCAGCATGCGCGCCATGAGACTGCACACTCGCGGCATCCTGCTGACCGGTGCCGTGGCCGCCGGGGCCCTGGGACCGGCCCTCCCCGCCAGCGCCGCCGGCGCACCCGTCGCCGCACTCGTCGCGGACCAGCCGAGGACGGCCGGGCCCGACCTGCTCTTCCTGCCGAACATCGACGACGACGCGGGCGTCTGCCGCAAGCGCGCCCGCACGCTGGTCGACGGGGCCGTGGACCGCGAGAACGCCAATGACGAGGCGTTCTACCGTCGGCAGGCGGAGTTGGAGAAGGAACCCGACCGCGAGAAGGCCGAGGCGGAATGGGCCGAGCTGGTCCGCACCCACCGCTGGGAGCAGAACAGGACCGACCGCGAGCTGGCGGCGTGCAATGACGGCGCCGACGATGTAGTCGACGGCCGCGACGACGAGGCCGACCTCGGCCGGTTCCGCACACGGGCGTGGGCCGACGCCCCCGCCTCCGCGAGCGGGCGCCTCACCGTTCCCGCCCGGGACGCCGGCCGGATCCGGCTGTTCGTCCACCGGCCCGGCGGCTCCGCCCCGCTCGGCTGGGAGGTGGTCGGTCCGGAGACCCGGTTCACCGCTCAGGAGCTGCGCCGCGGCGTGGAACTCGGGGTGGAGGGCCGGGACGTGGTCAGGGACGCCGCGAAGTGGGACGGCCGTACGCGCGTCACCCTCACCGTGACCGCGGACGGCGTCAGTTCCTCGGCCGCCCTGAATCTGCGGCAGGCCCCCGTGCTCACCCAGCTGAACACCGCACCCGTCCAGGAGGTGCTGCGGGCCAGGACCGACGAAGGCGACTCCTACACGGAAGCGTTCGTGAAGGAACTGGACGCCACACTGCCTGCCGGAGGAGTGCGCCGCCCCTCCCGTGCTCTCGACACCAAGGGAGACACCTGGGCACAGGACATCTTCGAACCCGGTTACGTCTCCGTCCCCGGCCCGGACGGCCGCCCGCACGGCATGCGCGTGCTGGTCACCTCGGTCAACGACGACCGGCGCATCGCCACGCGGACCGCCTTCACCGAACTCGCCGGACATGATGTGGCCGCCGTCCACATCAGCCATGTGCCCGACGTCGACGAGAACAGCAGCTACGACTCGATGGGCAATCTGGAGACGGTTCCGCCGAGCCCCGGCAACCCGCACGGCCGTGTCATCATCGGCGGTGACGGCCTCGCCGCCGGCAAGACCGGTCCCGCTCCCGAGATGCTCGCCTTCCTGCGGGCCCAGGGCATGCAGGACCCGGTCTCCCTGGACACCTCGTGGCTGACCATCGGCCACGTCGACGAGTTCGTGCAGTTCGTCCCGGCCCCCGGCAGCCGGCTGGGTTGGCGGGCCGTGGTCGCCGATCCGCGGGCCGGCCTCGCTCTCCTGCGCGAGGTGCGGAAGAAGGGCCACGGCGCAGACCTCCTGCACGGCGGGCTGCCCGCGCTGGAGTGGCCGTACGACGGGCGGATCGATCAGCGCACCGTCAACGCCTTCCTCGCCGACGCCCAGTTCACCGGCACCAACGAGCGAGCCGCCGAACGGATCGACGCCGACATGGCCGTACTCAAGGCGAAGACCGGTCTGACGGACGCGGAGATGGTCCGGGTTCCCGCCCTGTTCACCGCCCGGTCCCTGGACTACGCCGTGCTGGAGACCGAGATCCGGTCCATGAAGGACGGTCCGGACAAGGACGCCAAGCAGAAGCAGCTGGAGGCGATGCGGGACGCCGTCGCCGAGATCCCCGGCACCGTCAACGGGCTCGTGCTGAACAGCGGTCACTACGTCGCCCCCAAGCCCTACGGCCCGGTCGTGGACGGCAAGGACGTCTTCGCCGAGGCCATCACGGCGGCTTTCCGCGCCATCGGGTATCAGGTGAGCTACGTGGACGACCTCATCAGCCCGCACGTCAGCGAGGGCGAGATCCACTGCGCCACCAACACATTCCGGGACGTCCTCGGACCCGAGGCGCGCTGGTGGCGCGAGCACTGAGCCCGTCCCCCTCCTCCCTCTCCCTCACCTCCCTTGGAGCATTCCGTGAAGCACTGGACAGAGAATTCCGCCCGCCTCCGGCGCCGTACGCGCCGGGGACTCGTGGCCGCCGCCACCGTGTTGGCGGTGTCAGCCGGAGGCACCGCCCAGGCCGGCGCCCTCCCCCACGGCGTGGCAGCCGCCGGCCGGTATGCCGTGGGGGTCGTCGACTACGACCTCGGCTCCGCGGCCTACACCCTCGCGGAGACCGGCGAGCCCGTGGAGCTGGCCGCGACCGTCCACTACCCGAAGGATCCTCATGGCGCGGTGCGCCATCCGCTGGTCGTCATGCTGCACGGCTTGCACGAGACGTGCGCCGACCGGACCGCGGCGGCGGAGCGGGACGCGGCCGAGAAGGCCGGCGACTGGGACGCTTTCGCCGCGGCCAGTCAGAAGCTGTTCAGCTGGCCGTGCCCGCCCGGCGTGCGGCCGATCGCCAGCGACCACGGGTACGACTACCTGGCCCAGGACCTGGCGGCGCAGGGCTTCGTCGTGGTGTCGGTGAGCGCCAACGGCATCAACGCCTCGTCCGTCACCGGCGACGAGAACGCCTCCGCCCGCGCCGATCTCCTCAACCGCCATCTGGCCCTGTGGCAGCGGCTCGACGCGACCGGCACGGGCCAGCTGAGCGGCCACTTCATCGACCCGGCCACCGGGAAACGGGCGAACGTCGACTTCCGTCACCGCGTCGACCTGCAACGGGTCGGCACCCTGGGCCACTCACGGGGAGGCGCCGGGGTGACCTGGCAGGCCGCGGACGCCCACCGCGGCCAATGGCCCGCCGGGGTGAAGGTGAAGGCGGTGCTGGGGCTGGCTCCCGCCTACAACGTCATGACCGAGGACATGTCCGCCTACCGCATCGACAGCACACCACTGGCCGTGATGCGGGGCTCCTGCGACGGGCAGGTCGGCACAGAAGCGTTCTCCTTCGCCGGTGACGCGACCGCTCAAGGCACCGGCGCCACCTACCGTTTCGCCGTACGCGGCGCCAATCACAACTTCTTCAACACCCGGTGGTCACCGGACAGCGGCGAAGTGGCCGCGAAGGACGACGCGAGCCATTCCCCGGACCGGCCGGGCCGCTGCGGCGACGACAGCACCGCCACGCCCGACATACAGCTGACCGAGCCGCAGGAGCGGAAGGTCCTGAGCACCTACGCCGGCGCCTACTTCCGCAGGTACCTGATGGGCGACCACCGGTCCGACGCGGTGCTGGAAGGCCGGGAGCATCCCCTGTCCCGCATCACGGAAGTGGACGTACAGGCGCGGGTCGGCCGGTAGCGCCCGCGCGGGACCTCTGCCCATCCGCCCCGCTCCGGGCGGACCCGGTGCCCGGCCGGATGACCGAACGCTGCTCCGGCCGGCTCAGCGGAGTTCAGCCCCGGCCGGTGCAGACTCCCGATTCCCAGGCCCAGGCCGCGATCTCGACGCGGTTGCGGGCGGCGAGCTTGCGCTGGATGTTGCCCAGGTGGGTCTTGACCGTGGAGTGGGTGACGTAGAGCTCGGCCGCGACCTCTTCGTTGGTGTATCCCCGGGCGACCAGGCGGACGACGTCGAGTTCGCGCTGGGTGAGGGGTTCGGCGAGCCGGCCGCTCGCACGGGTGGCGCAGGGAGCGGGGCGGGCGCCGGACTGCTCCTGCGGGGGCGGTGCCATGTGCTGCAGGAGGCGGACGGTGATGGAGGGAGAGATGAGCGAGTTGCCGGCCGCCGCCGCGCGCACGGCCTCGGCGAGGAGTGCGGGGGCGCCGTCTTTGAGGAGGAAGCCGCAGGCGCCGTTGCGCAAGGCCTGGTAGACGTATTCGTCCAGGTCGAAGGTGGTGGCGATCAGTACGTTGAGCGGGTCGGGTACTTCGGGCCCGGCCAGCAGGCGGGTGACCGCCAGACCGTCGATTCCGGGCATACGGATGTCGAGCAGGCAGACGTCCGGGCGGAGCCGGCGGGCCGTTTCCACGGCGTCGGCCCCGTCGGCGGCCTCGGCGACGACGTCCATGTCCGGCTGGGCGCTGAGGATCATGCGGAAGGCCGACCGGATCATGTCCTGGTCGTCGGCGATCAGAACCCGGATCTTCATGTGCCCATGATCGCAGAGGTGGTGGGGATTCCCGGCCGTGTGCTCATGGGCAATTCCCTTGCGGTGACGGCGGGAGGGGGATCTCGGCGCTGACCTCCCAACCGGGCTGACCGTGCCGGGGGCCCGCGGTGAAGTGTCCGCCGATGGCCTCGATCCGTTCGGCCAGTCCGATGAGACCATAGCCACCGCTGCCACCGCTGCCACCGCGCTGTCGGCCGGAAGTGGGCTGTCGGCCGGAGTCGGCGTCGCGGCGGCCGGCCGGTGGACGGCCGGGCGTGCCGCCCCGGGGGCGGAACACCGTGCCGCCCGCGACCCGGCCGTCGTCCGTCACCAAGACGTCCAGCCGGCCGGGGTCGTCGGCCCGGAGCCGGATGTCCACGGTGACCTGTGCGGTGGGGTCCGTGTACTTGCGGACGTTGGTGAGCGATTCCTGCACCAGGCGGTGCACGGTGGTACCGATCTCCGGTGGCAGGGAGCGTTCCGCGAGCCGGGGGTCGAGGGTGAGCCGGGCCGGCCGGCCCGCGGCCGAGAAGCTCTCGACGAGGCCGCGCACGCGCGTGAGATCACCGCCGGGGCGGGTGGTGGCCGGCTCCTTGGGAGCGCGCAGCACGGAGACCATGCCGCGCATGGACTCCATCGCCTGCGAACCGGCTTCCTCGATCCCGGCGAACACCCGGTCCAGGTCCGCGGGGGCCAGTGCCTCACCGGCCGAGGTGACGTAGCGGGCGGCTTTGGCCTGCGCGACGATCGCGGTGACGTGATGGGCCACGAAGTCGTGCAGCTCCCGGGCGTGTTCCAGGCGCTCGGTCTGGCGGGCGGCCTGCTCCGCGGCCCTCCGGTCGCGGTCGCGCAGTGTGTCCGCGAGCCGCAGATACAGGCCCAGCCCGATCATCATCACGATACCGAAGAGGACCGCCGGCACTCCGATGGTCTTCACCGGCTCGTACTCGGTTCCCGGGACCCGGAAGAGCAGCAGCAGGGAAGCCACGCCCGCCGGGGGCGCCAGAGCGGTGATCCGCAGCAGGGAGTGAAGGCGCACGGTGCGGGCGATCACCAGCAGGAGTGCGCACAGTTCCGTCAGTCCCGGGGAGTTCTCGGGCCGCTGGGCGAGTTGCAGTTCGGCCACCGACAGGGCGAGGGAGGCGGCCACGGCGCAGCCGGCGACCGGGAGGAAGCGCGCGGCCGGAACGAAGAGAGCTGCTACGCACAGGCCACCGGTGACGGTGGTGGCCGCCGCGGTGGGGGCGAAGCCGGTGTTGAGCCCTTCGGCGACCAGCAGGGTGAGGACGACGGCACCTGCCAGCACGAACAGGACCTGATGTGTGCCGGAGCGGCCGCGGAAGGCATGGATCATGCCACCCCACGTTACGACGGTGCCGGGTGGGCCACCTCGGCTTTTCGGCCGATGCGCGGGGTGCGGGCCGTTCGGTATTCCGGTTGATCCGCGGCGGCCCTGTCCTGGCGGATGATCGAAGGGCGGGGAACGAGGGCCGAGCCCACCGTCCCATCCCATCCCACACGCACCCGCAGGGGCCCTCGCTCGCCTGCGGACTCTCCGCGCCCGGTAGCCGTCTCCTCTCCTCCAGGACCGATCGCCCATGTTCCGTACCGCCTTGCGTAATGTGCTCGCCCACAAGGCCAGGCTGCTGATGACCGTCCTCGCCGTGGCACTCGGCGTGGCCTTCGCCGCCGGCACCCTGGTCTTCACCTCGACCGTCTCCGCCGCGTACCGGAACAGCTCGGGCAAGGCGTCCGACCGCGTGGACGTCGCCGTCCGGTCGGACGGCGCCCGCGCTGTGCCGGGTACGGCCCCTGAGCTGACGTCAGAACTCGTTCACCGGATGGCGCAGGCGCCCGGCGTGCGGTCGGTGACCGCGGTGGTCTCCGGGTTCACCGCCGTGGCCGGCAAGGACGGCGAGCTGGTGGGTGCGGGATGGTCCACCCAGGGCGCCAACTACGCCGTGGCCAGCGGTGTCGGTGGTGCCAGTAGTGCCGGCGGTGCCAGTAGTGCCGGCGGTGGGCCGGATGTCCGCTATCCGCTCAAGGACGGCCGCCCCCCGCACGGGCCGGGCGAGGTGGCGCTCGACGCCAGGACGGCCGAGCGGGCGGGGTACCGCGTCGGTGACACCGTCCGCCTGTCGGTCGACGGGCCGGTCCGCACACCGCGACTGGTCGGCATCTTCACCACGGACGCCAGTGAGGTCGCCGCGGGCGGCACGCTCGCCCTGTTCGACACGCCCACCGCGCAGCACCTGTTCGCCCGGCCGGGGACGTTCACCGAGGTCGATGTCAAGGCCGCACCGGGCACCTCCCAGACCGAGCTGGCGGCAGCCGTCGACAAGGTGCTCCCCGGGAATCTCCGCTCGACCACCGGACAAGAACTCGCCGAGGAACAGGCTCTGCGCGTCGAGAGCAGCCTGACCAGCCTGCGCACCACCCTGCTGGCCTTCGCCGGTGTCGCGCTGTTCGTCGGGATCTTCCTCATCGCCAACACGTTCACCATGCTCGTCACCCAGCGCACCAGGGAACTGGCCCTGCTGCGCGCGGTGGGCGCCACCCGCCGCCAGGTGAGCCGCTCGGTCCTCGTCGAGGCGTTCGTCGTCGGTCTGGTGGCCTCGGTCGTGGGACTCGCCGCCGGCATCGGCATCGGGGCGGCGATGGGCCCGCTGACCTCCTCCTTGGGCAAGGGGGGACACACCCTGCCCGAAGGCCCTGTGGCCGTCACCCCGGCCACGGTCATCACCTCGTTTGCCCTCGGGACCGGCATCACGATGCTGGCGGCCTGGCTCCCGGGCCGCCGCGCCGCGAAAACCGCGCCGGTGGCGGCGATGGGCAGCGTGCACGCGGCAGCCACCCCTCGCTCCCTTCTCCTGCGCAACGTCCTCGGCGTCCTGATCACCGTGGCCGGCGCCGCCACCGTGCTGGGCGCGACGGGGATGACGATGGACGAGGGCCAGTTCGTCATGGTGCTGGGCGGTGCGGTCCTGATGACCGGCGTCATCGTCCTCACTCCCCTGTTGTCCCGCCCGTTCCTCGCCGCCGTCGCACCGGTGCTGCGCGCCTTCGGTGTCTGCGGCAAGCTCGCCCGGGAGAACGTGCTGCGCAATCCGCGCCGCACCGCGGCCACGGCGTCGGCCCTCGCCATCGGTCTCACCCTCGTCACCGCGCTGACGGTGCTCGCGGTCAGCAGCCGGCGAAGCATCGACGAGCGGGCCACCGCCGCTCTCTCGGCCGACTACGTCGTGCGGATGGCCACCTACGAGCCGCTCTCCGGGGCGGTGGAGAAGCGCCTCGCGGAGTCCGACGGGGTCAGCGCCGTCAGTCCCCTGCGCGAGGTCCCGGTCCGCGTCACCGGCCGGGAAACCTTCGTGACCGGCGTCGACGCGGCCACCGTCCGCCGCCTGCTCCGGCCCGACTTCAGCGACGGCTCGCTCGCCGGGTTCGGCGGTCGCGGCATCATCGTCTCCACGGACACCGCACAGCAGCGTGGATGGCACACGGGCACCACGGTGCCCGTCACCTACCCGGACGGTGAACGGGGTCAGTGGACCGTCGCCGGCCTCTATCAGGCCGATGACCTGCTGAGCGGCATCATCACCGACACCCGCACCCTCGATGCGCACCTGGGAACGAAGACTGCCCGGCAGATTCTGGTGAAGACCGAAAGCGGCCCCGGCGACACCGTCAAGCGGCGCATCGCCAAGGCGCTCGGCGACAACCCGGCCGTGCTCGTCCAGAGCAAGCAGGACGTCTCCGACTCCATCGCCCGCGGCACCACCATGATGCTCAACCTTCTCTACGGGCTGCTCGCGATGGCCGTGATCGTGGCTGTCCTCGGCGTCGTCAACACCCTGGCCATGTCGGTGGCCGAACGGGCGTCGGAGATCGGCATGCTGCGCGCCATCGGGCTGAGCACGCGGCAGGCCAAGCGCATGGTGCGCATGGAGTCCCTGGCCATCTCCCTCTTCGGCGGTCTGCTCGGTGTCGTGCTCGGCACCTTCTTCGGGTGGGCCGGAAGTCGACTGCTCGCCTCCGACCTGCCCGGTTTCGCACTGGTCGTGCCCTGGAGGCACTTGTTCCTCTTCCTGGCGCTGGCCGGTCTGGTGGGGGTGCTCGCCGCCCTCTGGCCCGCCCGCCGCGCCGCGCACCTCAACCTGCTCAGTGCCATCAGGGCGCAGTAGGTGTCTGTCTGTCGGACACAGGGCGGCGTGCGCGGGGGCTCCGACGCGGCGGTCATCGCGGGCGGTGATCGAGCCGTTGCCGGCTCCCCCGCGGTCGTTTCAAGTGGTGCCGGCCGGGCAGTGGGCGATGTCGTAAGAGATCCCCTCGGGGCGTACGCACGCAGAAACGCGTCCACGCCATCGACGAGGACCTCGTCGATGGCCGCGGGGCCCTCCTGCCGGTCGAGTGCTTCGAGAGCGACGAGGAACGTGAGCGCGACGAAGTGTTCGGTCGCGCGGTGCGGATTCGGCACGTGCAGGGCCCCGGTGTCCCCGAAGGCGGTGATGCGCTCCGCGAGCAGCTCGTCAGGGTCGTCCAGCTCCTGCCACACACGCCCCCGGAGCGGTCCCGCCGCCGTGAGGAGCTTGCGGAACAGGACGTACGCGGACGAGCCGAATCCCACGGTCGCGATATGCCGTGCGAAGGCCGGCAGAGACGGGCCGGGGTCGCGAGGAACAGGGCCCCGGCGCCTTCCAGGATCGCCGCCCGCTTCCCCGGCGAACGCCCGCGGCGGGCCGGCTGCTGCTGATCGCCGTCTGTCATCGCACCCTCATCATCGGCGCAGGACCCACGGGCCTCACCCTGGCGGTCGATCTCGCCCGGAGCGGTGCCACCTGCCGGATCATCGAGCAGGCGCACGAGGCGAACCGCGCGTCGAAGGCCAAGACGATCCAGCCGCGCGCCTGGAGGTGCTCGACGACCTGGGGGCGGCGCCGTTGATCACGGCGGGCGGGGTGATCGACCTGCCGACACGGTTCCACGAGCCGTCCGGTGCCGTCGTCGACATGCCCATCCCGCCCGTCCGGGCCGGCGAGAACTTCGCCACGCCCTACCCGGACCCGACCTGGATCGGCCGGTTCGATGTCGAAGCAGCGCTGCGCCACCGGCTGGAGGTGCTCGGCGGCGCGGTGGAGTACGGCTCCGCGCCCTCGACGCGGAACAGGGCCCGGACGGGGTGACCGTCACGGTCGCGACACCGGGCGGCGAACGGTACCTGCGCGCTCGCTACGTCGTCGTCGCCGCGGACGGCGGCAAGAGCGGAATGCGCGAGGTCGCCGGGCTGCCGCTGGTAGGTGAGACGTATGAGAAACAGCGCTGGCACCTGGGCGATGTCACGACGACGAGCATCGACCGCGGCTGCATGCGCATATGGACCTCCAAGCGCGGAATGACAGGTCTGACGCCGCTGCCCGGACCGGCTCGGACCCTTCAACCCTATGGGCGCCGCCCGCTCGACATCAGCAGGGCACATTGCGCAGTCCAGGCTGCGCAGATTAGTCTGCCTATATGCATGAGATCGAGCAGGCTACAGAGGGCGTGTCCGAGACGGCCGCGCGCGCGGCCCATGAGGTGCGCGTGGTGTACAGCCGGCTGCGGCGGCGCCTGCGGGAGACGTACGACCGCGGCGACCTCACCCCCTCCCAGACGTCCGTCCTCAGCCGGCTCGACAAGGACGGCGAGGCGTCCGTCGGCGACCTGGCCGTCGCCGAGGGCGTCCGCCACCAGTCGGTGGCCAGCATCGTCGGTGTCCTCGTCGAGCGCGGTCTGGTCGCCCGCCGTCCGGACCCCGACGACGGCCGCCGCCAGCTGGTGTACGTCACCGACGGCGGACACACCTTCCTGGAGGACCGCCGGCGTGCCGGCGAGGGCTGGCTCGCCCGCGCCGTGGAGGACCAGTGCACGGAGGAGGAGCGCCGTACCCTGCTGGCGGCGGCGGCCGTGCTGGACCGGATCGTCCGGTCGTGAGTACGAGCCTGGCGCGCGTCCTGCGACGGTGGCGACCCGAGCGGGGCAAGGACTCCGCGGACAGCTTCGACCGGCGACTGCTGGCCCCGATGATGACGGGAGCGGCTCTCAACCCGGTCAACTCCTCGATCATCTCCGTCTCCCTGGTCCCGATCGGCGCCGCCTTCGGCGCCCCGCCGGCCCAGACGGCGTGGCTCATCTCCGCCCTGTACCTGGCCACCGCGATAGGCCAGCCGGTCATGGGCCGGCTGATCGACCTGTTCGGGCCCCGGCGCCTGTTCCTGACCGGGACGGCGCTGACCGGCATCGCCGGAGTCGTCGGCATGCTCGCCCCCAGCCTCGGTGTGCTCATCGCGGCGCGGGTGCTGCTCGGCTTCGGGACCTGCTCCGGTTATCCGGCCGCCATGTACCTCATCCGCAGCGAGGCCCGGCGCACCGGGCAGGAGAGCCCGGCCGGCGTGCTGACCGCGCTCGCCGTCACCACCCAGACCATCGCCGTCGTCGGCCCGAGCCTCGGTGGCCTGCTGGTCGGCGTCGGCGGCTGGCGCGCCACCCTCGCCGTCAACATCCCCCTGGCGCTCGTCGGCCTGTACCTCGGGGCGCGCCGCATCCCCGCGACCCCCGGGCCGGGCCGCGCGGACGGCCGCCATCCGGTACGGGACCTGGACCTGCCGGGGATGGGCCTGTTCGCGGTGGCGCTGGTGTGCCTGCTGCTGTTCCTGATGGACATCGGCAGCGGCGCCTGGTACCTGCCGGTGCTCACCCTCGCGGCGGGCGCCGGCTTCACCTGGCGCGAACTGCGCGCCGAACAGCCCTTCATCGACGTACGCGTGCTCGGCGGGAACCTGCCGCTCCTCGCCACCTACGGCCGGGCCCTGCTCTGCTACGTCGTCACCTACGCCTTCCTCTACGGCTACACCCAGTGGACCGAGCAGGGCCGTGGACTGTCCGCCTCGCAAGCCGGACTGGTCCAACTGCCTCTGTTCGCCGTGGGGATCGTCGTCTCCACCCTCACCGGACGGCGCCAGGCCGTGCGCGGCAAGCTCCTGGTGGGCGCGGTCGGCCAGATCGCAGCGTGCGCCCTGCTGCTCCTCCTGCACGCCGACAGCCCGGTGTGGATGCTGCTGGCCGTCGTGATCGTCCTCGGTGTCCCGCAGGGCCTGAACGGCCTTGCGCTCCAGAACGCCGTCTACCACCAGGCCGACGCCGACCGCATCGGCTCCTCCGCCGGACTGCTGCGGACCTTCGGCTACCTCGGTGCCATCACCGCCTCGGCCGCCGACGGCGCCTTCTTCGGACAGCGCGCCGACACGGGCGGCCTGCACCACCTGGCCTGGTTCATGCTCGCCGCCAGCGTCCTGTTCCTGGCGGTGACCGTCACCGACCGCTCGCTGCGACGCATCAGCGAAAACTCCGAAACCGACAAGGAACGCCCATGACTCGCTCCGCCCTGCTCGTGATGGATCTCCAGAAGGCCATCGTCGACCGCGTCCCCGGCCTCGGCGCCGACTTCGTCCCCCGCCTCGCCCGTGCCGTCGCTTCGGCCCGGAGCGCGGGCGTGCCGGTGGTGTACGTCGTCGTCGGCTTCCGGCCGGGCCGCCCCGAGGCCCAGTCCAGCCCGCTGTTCGGCGCCCTGCCCGAGGGGGCCTTCACCGACGCCGATCCCGGGGCGGAGATCCACCCCGACCTCGCGGCCCGTCCCGGCGAGGCCGTCGTCACCAAGAAGCGGGTCAGCGCCTTCACCGGCAGCGACCTCGATCTCGTCCTGCGCGGCACGGGCGTCGACCATCTGGTCCTGACCGGGCTCGCCACCAGCGGCGTCGTGCTGTCCACGCTCCGCCAGGCCGCCGACCTCGACTACCGCCTCACGGTCCTGGCCGACGGCTGCGCCGACCGCGACGCCGAGGTGCACCGGGTGCTGACCGAGAAGGTCTTCCCGCACCAGGGCGAGGTCACCACGGTCGACGCCTGGATCGCCGGCCTCGGCTGACTCACAGCTCGGTGGTGGGGGCCGGCCGGACCGGTCCTGACGGGACGTTGACGAGGACCCGGGCGTCCTTGACGGGATGCTGACGGCTCTGGTCGGAGGGTGGGAACAGGGCGTCAGGAGGGCGCCAAGAACTGCCGTGCGGGCTGTTCGAAGCCTCGGAGCGGAGGTGAGATGGGAGCGGGTTCCGAGAAGGGTCGTCGGCCGGGGCACTTCGGCCGGCGTACGCAGAAGGTGGAAGCGATGTCCGTGTCCCGCACGTCCTCAACCGCTCGTGTCGTGGTCGGGGTGAGCGGCTCGCCGGGGAGTCTCACCGCCCTGGGCCGGGCCGCCGACGAGGCGCGGCAGCGGGGAGCCGCGCTCTGGCCGGTGCTCACGTGGCAGGCGCCGGAGGGGGATCTCGCCGCCCGCAGGTTCCCGGCCTCGGCCTCCATGGTGCCCGAATGGGAGCGGCTGGCGCGGGAACGGCTGGCACAAGCGCTGCGTGACGTGTTCGGCGGTACCGACACCGGACCGGCCGGTCACGCGCTCGTCGTCCGGGGCACCCCCGGGCCTGCCCTCGTGCGGATCGCTGACCGGGACGACGACATCCTCCTCGTCGGCGCCGGTGCCCGGGGCCGGCTGCACCGGGCCCTGTGGCCGTCGGTCAGCCGCTACTGCCTCGCACACGCCGGCTGCCCCGTCCTCGCGGTGCCGCCCTCCCCGCTGCAGGCGACGCTGGCGACGGTGCACCGCCGCAACGCCCTGCGGTTGCGCCTGGACACCGGCCAGCTGGAACGGGAGTCCGCGACCGTGCCGCCTGACGCCGCCTGACGCCGCCTGACGCCTGACGGGCTCAGGAAGTCGTGACACCGGCAGGTCCGGCTGCCCGTCCCGCGCGGTGAGACCGGCGACCGAGGCGACGGACCCGGCGACCCGACGAAGATCGCGATGACGACGATGTTCTACGGCGTCCGGCGTCCAGGCGGTGCGTATCCACACCAGCGACACATGCCCCCCACTCGTCCCGGCCGCCCGGGGCGGGACTGGCGGACGGCGCGTCGTCTGTGCCACGCTCCAGGTACAACCAGCCTGGTCTGGTGAGAGGCCCCGCGCCGCCCCCGCAGGTCACCCCGGGTGACCGGGACGCGGTACGGGTTGTCTCGCTCGGCTGTACGCGGCCCCATGCCGTGTGCTTGATGCCCCCTTCGTTACGCCGGGGGCATGATGGGCTCGACCCCCGGAAATCGAGGGGCGAACCATGCAGAACCTGACTGTCGTCACGGAGCAGCACACCGACCGCACCACGATCTCGGTATACGGAGAGGTGGACCTGCAGACCTGTCCCGAACTGGCCCGGGCCGCGTCCCTCGGCATCACGTGCGGCACAGCGCTCCACCTGGACCTGTCCGGAGTGCCCTTCATGGACTCCAGTGGACTGAACCTGCTGATCCTGCTCCACCACCGTCTGCAGGCCGAAGGCGGCCGTCTCGCCGTGACCGGGTTGCAGACCCAGCCCGCTCACCTGCTCCGGCTCACCGGAACCCACGAACTCCTCACAGTTGGCCTCGAAACGGTTGGCTCCGACACTCCGGCACCCCGCCAACCGTAGCCGCCGTCACCCTCGATGGCACCCGCCATGCGGTGGCAGTCCAGCACAAGGCCCTTCGCCGCGAGAGCGGCGAAGGGCCCGCAGGGCTGCCTTCCGAACCCCGCCCCCAGCAAGTCACCCGGGTGACGGACACCACACCATCGAAAAGAGAAAAGGCCCGGTATCAGTCGTCGATCGCCTGGTGGACGGTGGTCCAGAAGTCGTGGATGAGCCGTGCCGGGTCCGGGATCGACATTCCCACCTGAGTGAGCAGGATTCCTGTGAGCTGGTTGCGCGGGCCGGCGCAGGCCGTGGTGCCGGTTCCGCCGCCCCAGCCGAACTGGCCGAACTGGCCGACGGGCGCGTAGTCGCTGCGGTAGGCGCGTACGCCAGTGGACATGTTGGTGCTCCTTCGCTGGTACGTATGGATGCAGGTCGCCCAGGCCGAGGGGCTCGCTTCCGGGCCTGGCGGTCTTGCTGCGGGAAGGCGAGAAGGCGGATGGCCGACAGCCGAGCCGGTCGGCCGCTGATGGTGGTGGTGGTCAGAGGCTGCGGGCGGTGATGCTGATGTCGCCCTTGCCGGTGCGGATCTCGGCGGGACCGGTGACACGGCCGACCGTGACGTCACCGGCGACCGTGGTCAGGCGGACGCTCGCGGCCTCGCCGAGGTCCGCCGTCTTGACGTCACGGTTCTCGGTGGGGTCCGCGGGGGCGATCTCCACCGCGGTGTCGGCGCGGTCGGCGGCCGTGAACCCCGGCTGACCGCCTCGGAGCGGCTGTGAGACGTGTGCGGTCCGCCGTACGAGCCGTCGCCTCCAGCGCCCCGTGGGATGGGGTCACCGGTCAGGCCGTGGCCAGTCGCCAGAGTGGTGGGGTGTGGCGGGTCGGGGACGCCGTGAGGAGGTGCTGACGGAGTTCCATCAGTTCTGCCTGATCGAGGTTCAGCTCCTCGTTGATGCGGCGCGTGGTGACGTAGGCGATTCCGCTGCGCGCGGTCCGGTGCTCCCAGTGTGCGAATCGCTCGGGGAGGGGCGGGAGTTCGGCGGGAGAGGTCCGGGGAGCGGCCGGTGGGGCGGCGTTCTGGGCCAGGCCGGCCGCGCGGGTGCGTTCCCGGGCGATCTCGGAGAAGCCGCACACCTGCCGGCTCGCCCGCTCCGCCTCGGCGAGGTCGGTGCTGTCGGCCAGGGCCCGCGCCAAGGGATTGACGGCGAGGGCTCGTTCCAGGGTGAGCCGGTAGACGTTGGGGCTGGCCGCGGTGAGCGTGACGGGCTGGGGGGCGTCCCGTGTCCCGCAGACGCCGCGTATGCCCCGGGCCGCGGCGACCAGCAGGGCGCTCGCCTCCGACGGGTGCCAGTCGAAGACGTGCTGTACGGCCAGGGTGTCGTCGGCGGTCAGGGTACGGAGCGGGGCGCCGAGTTCGGGCAGCAGGGCGGCCTCGGGCACCTCCGAGTCGAGGCCCGGGCCGGCGACGTGCACCGAGGTGGGGATCGCGGTGTGGGCGCAGGCGGCGAGTACGAGGGCGTCCCCGAGTGGACTGCGCAGGGTGGGTTCGGTGCCGTCTGCCAGGACGTCGCCCCCGACGTCGACGACATCGACGTGATCCGCGCCGCAGTACGCGGCGGCCTCGGTGATCTGCCGTGCGAGTCCCAACGCCCCTTCGTACGGGTCGAGTATCCCCAGTTCCGGTCGCAGATCGGCTGCGAGTCGAGGCAGCAGTGAGCCGGCCGGCGGCCTGGCGGCGGAGTCCGGTGTCACCAGCCGCAGCGTGGGGCCCGCCGGGACGGTGCCCGTGAAGTCGGACGGTCGCCGCGGGCCCGGTACCGGATCGACGACCAGCCGTTCCCAGGCGTAGGTCAGGATGAGCGCGGGCTCGTCGGCGCCGTGGAGAGCGGCGTGCACCATGGCCGTCGTGATGGCGTCACCGCCGCCGCCGGCAGCTATGAGAAGTCGCTTCATGGACGACATGGGTATCGCATGGGGCGCGCCGAATCCAGGTGTTCCGGGTGTCCTTCCGTCCCCCGGGGCCCGGCCCATGTCATGCGCGCGGGCGTGCGGACAAGCCACGGAAGATGCCAACTTGGGTAAAGAGAAAGCCAATTACTTTGGTGGTTCGGCTCATGTCGCCGGTAACCCTCCGTCGAAGAAGCTGTCACGTGGCGCGACCAACTGATGTGATCGACCCCGGAAGGAAGCATCACTGCAGTGGGAACCTCGTTACCGCTTCACATATCCCGCACCGTCCCCGACGAGCCGACAACGCCGTACAAGCAGTACGTGTACGCCTACCCGCACCAGAAGGCGTACCGGCTGGGTGCGGACCGGCCGCTCCTCACCGACGTGTGGGCCGGTGAGAGGCTCGACTCGCTCTCCCTCTACGTGCACGTCCCGTTCTGCGAGATGCGCTGCGGCTTCTGCAACCTCTTCACCCGCACGGGGGCGCCGGAGGAGGTCACCCGTGACTTCCTGAGCACGCTGGAGCGGCAGGCGGCCGTGACACGGGAGGCGCTGGAGGCCAACGGCACGCCGCGCTTCACCCTCGCGGCGTTCGGCGGCGGCACCCCGACCTATCTCACGGCCGACGAACTGGTCCGGCTCTGCGACATCTGCGAGAACGTGATGGGCGCGGACCTCAAGGGCGTTCCGTGGTCGGTCGAGACCTCGCCCGCCACCGCGACCGCCGACCGCATCGCGGTCCTCGCGGAACGCGGCGCCACCCGGCTCAGCATCGGTGTGCAGAGCTTCGTCGACGAGGAGGCGCGGGCCGCCATCCGGCCGCAGAAGCGCTCGGAGGTGGACGCCGCGCTCTCCCGGCTGAAGGAGGCGGCCTTCCCGATCCTCAACATCGACCTGATCTACGGCATCGACGGCCAGACGGAGCAGTCCTTCCAGGTGTCGCTGGACGCGGCACTGAGCTGGGAGCCCGAGGAGATCTACCTCTACCCGCTGTACGTGCGGCCGCTGACCGGGCTCATGGCCCGGCACGACACGGCCGACGAGAGCTGGGACGAGCAGCGGCTGCGGCTGTACCGCTTCGGGCGGGACCATCTGCTCGCCGCCGGCTACCGGCAGACGTCCATGCGGGTCTTCAGCCGCGTCGGCAGCGCCGCGGTCGACAGCGCGGACGACAGCAACATCAGCGAGTACAACCAGCAGGCCGGGATGGTCGGCCTGGGCGTCGGCGCCCGGTCGTTCACGACGGATCTCCACTACACGACCGACTACGCCGTCGCCGTGCCGGAGGTCAGGCGCATCATCGACGACTACATCGCCACGCCGACCGAGGAATTCCGGCGCGCGCAGTGGTCCTTCCGGATGGACGACGACGAGCGGCGTCGCATGTTCGTGCTGAGCATGCTCCTTGAGGCGGACGGCCTGCGCGTGGACCGCTACCGGAATCTCTTCGGCAGCCTTCCGCAGGACGACTTCCCCGCCCAGTTCGCCCTGGTGGTCGAGCGCGGCTGGCTGGAACAGGACGGCGGGCTGCTGCGACTGACCCCGGAAGGGATGGCCTGGGCCGATGCCATCGGCCCGCTGTTCTTCTCCGCCCGGGTGAACCAGGCCATGACGTCCTATCAGGAACGCTGAGCGACGCCGCCCGGCAGCCGCGTACGCCCCTGTCCGGGCGTACGCGGCGCACGGCCCTCCTCCTCCCCCTTGGGTCGCCCCGGCGGTCTGACGGTTCGGCGGTCACGGTGAGGAGGACTCCATCGGGCGCCCGGCGCGCCGGGCCGGCACGGAGACCAGGACGAGCCCGCCGAGGAGGAGCACCGCCCCGGACACGGCCGGTGCGCCCAGCCGCTCCCCCAGCAGCAGGACTCCGAGCACGGTGGCGACCAGGGGTTCCGCCAGGCTGAGCGTGCCGACCGTCGCCCCGCTGATCCGTGTCACCCCCCAGGTAAACAGGAGATATCCCAGGGCCGTCGTGCCCAGGGCCAGCCAGCCGACCAGGACCAGCGTCCGCGGTTCGGCGAGCCCGCCGGGATGGCCGAGGACCCATGGCAGTACGAGGAGTCCCGCGCCGAACACACTCGTCGGGGCCGCGGCGGTGGTGTCCGCGCCACGCTGTGCCAGTTGCCCGGTCGCCGCTATGTACACGCCGAAACTGGCTCCGGCCACCATCCCGAGCAGCACGCCCGCGCTGTCGATCGGCCGGCCGTCGGCCGGGACGAGGAGGAGAGCGATGCCACCGACCGCGCACACGGTCCCGCAGGCCCACACCCCGCTGAGCCGCTCACCGCCCAGGACGCGTCCGCACACCCCCGACACGACCGGGACGGTACCGAAGGTGACCGCGGTCGCCAGGGCAGCGCCATTGCGGTCCACCGCCTCCAGGAAGCACGCCTGGAAGGCCGCGGTGACCAGGATGCTCACCAGCGTCCACCACCGGGCGGGCCGCTGCCACAGGGAGAGCATCCCGGCCCGCCGCGCGGTGAACAGCCCCAGGACGAGACCGCCGAGCAGCATCCGGCATCCGCCGATCGCCACGGGTGACGCGCTGCTCTCGGCCAGGATCTGCGCGGGTCCGACCGTGCCCCAGAGGAAGGCAGCGGTCAGGACCGGGGCAACTCCGCCCCCGCGTAAGGCGTTCTGGGGCTTGCCTACTGTGCTTGTCACGCTCACTCTCATTCTCATTCCGCAGAGCCGGACGGGATCCCGTGGCACGGGGCGCACCTCGGCGGCACATCCGGCGATTCCCGGGCCCGACGCTAGCCAGCTTCGAGCGATCGCCCCCATTGGGAGAAACCACCAAGTCACCGCCCGGCACTTGGAGAAGCTCACGGACCGGCCGTGGCTGTCCGGTAGCTGGTTTCACTCGGGCTCACCGCTGCCCTGCGGCGCCACAAGCGCCGGCTCCTCCCCCTCACGCAGGGAACAGGGCAAGTACCGGCCCCGTCTCGCCGTCCACTTGCTCGCCGTCCACTTGGTGAGGCGAGCCGACTCGCGCGTGCCCCGCGGTAACCGCACGCGCTGGGCGAGGCCGGGCGGGCCGTGCCTGTTCACCGATACTCCAGGCCCCTGTCGTATGCGACGGCGACGGCACGGGCCTTGAGGGATGGACAGCCCACTGAACTACCGTCCGGTCACTCCGATCGACGCACACACCCGGTCTGCCTCGCGACGCATGTCGTACTCGGCGACGACCCGGGCCTCAGCCGCCCGAGGCCGGCCAGTATCCGTACGCGGCGACCAGCTTTTCGGTGCGTTCACCGGATGCCGTGAGCGGCACTTCCAGGTTGCCGATCGTCAGGTCGCCGGCTCAAAAGCTTCCGTGCCGCCGTGTGATACAGCCGCGCGTGGAGCGGTACGTTCCTGTGCTGAGGAGCGGGCGTGACCGCAGTCCTGAGACCGGACCGCGGTGCCGGGGCGGCGAAGAGCGACGTCGTGATCCTCATGCCCACGTGCAGCTCGGTCGTCGAACGCGTCCTCGGTGACCCGGGCACGCCGAAAGTCCTGCCGGGGCCTTCGTCCGGGCGCCCCTCGTGTCATCTACATGGGATCGTCGGCGCCCGTGGAGGCCCGCAAGAGCACCATCGGCTCCGGGACCGGACGGGCCCTTACGGACCAAGCGGCTCGACCGCCGGAGGACGCCGTGGGCTCCCCCCCGACGCGATTGCCCGCCCGCCGCGCACGGGACAGCACGGTCAGGGCCGGGCGTGCTCCAGGTGGCTTGCGTCTGTATCAGGCCATCGGGGAAGCCGATCGCGTCCACACCGGCACTAGATCCGATCTCCTGTTCGAATTTCGTGGCACTTCGGACACGTCCCTGCCCGGAGCCGTGCGTCCTGTGTCATCGGACCTTGAGCGCACGCCATCGCCGTTTGACTGGCTCCGTCCGTGACACAGGCGGACCCTTGAGAAGGAGCGAGTGGAACCCAGGGAGGACATGGTGGGACGTGAGCGGATCAGGCTGGCGGAGGTGCTGGCCGCGGCGGAGGTTGCCTCGCCGGTCGCGTCGCTGGATGTGGTGGCGCGTAATCTGCGCGACCGGTTCGCGGCGCGGTACGTGTCGTTCCTGTTCGTCGACATCGCCGGCCGGAAGATGGTGCGGGTCACCGAAGAAACGGTCACGCAGCAGGGGCGCCAGGCCGATCAGGTCGACCTGGCCGGCAGCGTATACGAGCAGGTTTTGGGCTCGCAGAAGCTGGTGTGCGCGGCGGGCGGCGGGCAGGAACAGCGGGTGATCGCTCCGGTCACCAACCGCGGTGACACCATCGGCGTCCTGGAGCTGTTCCTCTCCGACGCCGGCCAGGAGGTGCTGGAGCAGGTGGAGGAGGCCGCGCACGCTCTGGCGTACCTCCTGGTCACCGACCGTCGCTTCACTGACCTCTACCAGTGGGGCCAGCGCACCGCTCCGGTGAGCCTGGCCGCCGAGATCCAGCGTCAGCTCCTGCCCTCCGCCCCCTCCTGCGAGGCGCCCGAGTTCGCCCTCGCCTGCGCTCTCGTCCCCGCCGAAAACATCGCCGGTGACAGCTACGACTACACCCTCGACCACGACACCCTGCACCTGTCCATCACCGACGCCATGGGCCACGACGTCGACGCCGCCCTGATGGCCACCCTCGCCGTCAACGCCTCCCGCGGCGCCCGCCGCGCCGTAGCCGACCTCGCAGAACAGGCCCGCCAGACCCACCAGGCCATGCTCGACCACGGCCGCCACACCTTCGTCACCGGCCAGCTGCTGCGCATCGCGCTGAACGGCAGCGGCGCCCAGCTCGTCAACGCCGGCCACCCCTGGCCGCTGCGGCTGCGCGACGGCCAGGTGGAGGAAGTCCCCCTGACCGTCAATCTGCCGTTCGGCATCCCCATGCAGGGCCCCTACCGGGTGCAGGACCTCGATCTGCGCCTCGGTGACCGCCTTGTCCTCTACACCGACGGGATACAGGAACACCAGGCGGAAACCGTCGACCTGCCCGGCGTGATGCGTGACACCGCCGGGGAGCACCCCCGCGAGGTCGTACGCGCTCTGACCGCCGCAGTCACCGATGTTTGCGGCGGCCACCTCCAGGACGATGCCACCGTGATGTGCCTGGACTGGCACGGCCCCCACACCGGGGGCCGTGGAGCGGACACCGGCACGGACAACTGACTGCCCGCCCGCGCAGACCTCTCGAACCACCAGAAGACCTCTCGAACCACCAATCGAGTACGGCGGGACAGGCCGCCGCGTCCCGGTGATTGCCCAGCTGTCGTAGGCCTACGAGGGCACTCGGTCAGCCCTTCACTCGGTCAGCCCTTCAAAGGAACGCGCCCGCATCCGTGGCGCGGAGGGCATCCGCCGAGGAGGACGCCCTCTGGCACCCGCAGCCTGACCAGCCCGGCGAACCTGTGCGGTCACGGAACCAGTCATAGATCGAGAACCCGTCCCGCCATGTCCCGAATGGTGTCGGCCAGGATGTCAGGAGCGGCGAGATGGGCGATGTGTCCCTGACCGGTGAGCGTGACGATGCGCGCATTCGGCAGGACTGCCGCCAAGTCGGCCACACGTTCGCGCAGGTGAGAGGGGCTGAGATCGCCCTCGATCAAGGTCGTCGGTGTTTCGAGCGTCGCGAAGCGATCAATACCGACGCCGAGCGCGTCGATCGCTTCGTTGTCTGCGATCTGTGCCGCCGCGTACGCGGACAACGCTGCTCGCATGTGCTGGTCGACGAACATGGCATCGACCACGGTCGCAGGCATCCGGACGATGTCCCGCATATGGATCCGCATCGCCTCGACCGGGTCGCCCCCGTCGAACGCGGCACGGGCACGTGCTCCCGCTGTTCCGGCGATCAACTCCTTGGTGGGCATCGGCGGTTCGTAGAGGAACAGTCCGGCGAATGTCGAGGGGGACAGCAATGCGGCTTCCAGCGCGGCGACGGCGCCCGAGGAATGCCCCACAAGAAGCACAGGGGGCTCCAGGAGATCCGCGACGGCGACAATGTCGGCTGCCTCGATGGTCATCGAGTGAGGTAGGGCGATGTCTGCTTCGGGAACGTAGATCCGTCGTCGGATCCTGACGACGCGGAAGTCGTCGGTGAGGTGGCGGGTGACGCCGTCCCAGGCCGTCGCATCTCCGCCGCCCGGGTGGACCACCAGCAGGTTCGTTCCGGAGCCGTCGTCGAGAGCGGTGATGGGGCGGCCGTCGTCAGATGATGCAAGAAGCTCAGTCATGCTCACAACCTTGTACTGGTCCACCGACATCACACCGACAGACTGCCGACATCCCGTGCCGCCTACAGCGGCCGGCCGCCCCAGCCGAACGGCGCGAGCCTCGCGGATGTGTTCGCGGTGCCGGACCGGGTGCCTCTGGCTCTCGCATCCACCGCACTCCCCAGGAGGGTAGTCATGGCGCTCCCGCCCCAAGGCTGGCACAAGAGCACGTACAGCAACGACTTCGAGGATGCGTGCGTGGAAGCCGCCCTGGTGCCCGGGTACGGCGTACTCGTCCGGGGCAGCGAGGACCGCAGCCGCCGACCGCTCGCCCTCTCCTCCCCCGCTTGGCGCGACTTCCTCGTCACACCCACACCTACAAGCTCAGTAGCACGATGAGGCAGGCGGAACGGTGTCGTCGCACCTACGCGCGAGCTGAGCCGGTCGAGCCCGGGGAGCGGTGAGATCGTCGCCACCGGTGTGCGGGATGGGCAGCTATCGTCCGCTTCTGCGCCGCCCCGTCCCGGAGGACGATCACCAGGAGGGGCGGGATGACGAGTTTCGGGGCTCGACCAGCCGCGTCGCGGGTCTCGTCCAGGCCGTTCTCACACTGCGGCCGGCCTGCTCAGAGTGAGGTGGGAAGCCTCATTGGCTTCGCTCCAGGTACTGGGCATCACCATGGCCCAGCGACCAGTCCGCATGCGAGTTCTCCGTCAGGACGACGAACATGTTGCGTGGTTCGACGTTCGCGTATGCCTCGGCGAGTTCGGAAATACGCCGATACAACGCCTGCTTCTGGTCAGCTGGACGGCCGGCCCGCAAAGTGATGGCCACGTACACGATGCCGTCATCGCGGGGTACGCCGAGATAGGTGCCGTGGCGCAGTAGGCCCTGCCGCCCGTCATGGCTGGTCAGGATCTGGAAGCGGTCCTCGTCAGGGAAACCCATCGCCTCACCGAGTGCTTCGTGGACGGCCCGTCCGAGGGCCCTCAGCCGCTCGGTGTCGCAGTGCATGGCGTCGATGCGGACGAGTGGCATGGCGCGTGCCTCCAAGGTCGGTCTGTCGGTCTGTGATGCTGCCCAGCCACCTACTGTACATACCAGTAGGTACAGCCGAAGCCCCCTATCCCGTCCCCTTCGGCGGCCTGCTGCTGCTCCCCGGACGGCTCGGCGATCTCGTCGGGCGCAAGCGCGTCTTCATCACCGGCCTGCGCCCTACTCATCGCGTTCGTCGCCCGCCAGGCGAGGGCGGCCCGGCCGCTCCTGGCGCTGCGTGTGTTCCGTTCGCGCAACGCCTCAGGAGCGATGGGCATCCAAGCCCTGTCTTCCCGGTCGCGACCGGCGCGCGCTCCCTCGGCCTCTCGCCCAGGCTGATCGCGCGCTTCGGCCCCCGTGCCGTACTCCTTCCAGGGCTTGCGCTCATCATGGCGGGTCTCGCCGCGCCCGGCCGCCTACCGGCGGAGGGAGCTACGCCGTGGACGTCCTGACCGCGCTGCCGCCCCTCGGTAACCGCTCGCCGGCCCCTTACGCCTACACCTCCCCCCGGCGCAGCTTTCCCTTGACGACCTTTCCCCCGGCGTTGCGTGGGAGTCCGGAGACCAGCACCAGATCCTTGGGCATCTTGTAGGAGGCCAGCCGTCCGTCGAGGAAGTCGGTGAGCTGGGCCAGCGACAGGGTGGACCCGGGCGCCACCGTGGCGAACGCGACCGGCACCTGCCCCCAGCGCTCGTCGGAGCGGCCGACCACCGCGATCTCCAGCACCGAGGGGTGCTCGGCGATGGCGTTCTCCAACTCGGCGCAGTAGATGTTCTCGCCCCCGCTGATGATCATGTCCTTCTTGCGGTCGACGACCCAGACGAAGCCGTCCTCGTCCTGCTTCACCAGGTCGCCGGAGTGGAACCACCCTCCGTGGAAGGCTTCCGCGGTCTCCCGGGGCTTGTTCCAGTAGCCCCTGGTCACCGTGGGGCCGCGGTAGACGATCTCGCCGACCTCACCGGCCGGCACGTCGTTCATGGCCGTGTCGACGACGCGGTACTGGATGGTCGGGATCGGGCGGCCCACCGATCCCAGCTTGCGCAGCGAGTCCTCGCCGCGCAGGACACAGGTGATGGGCGACGTCTCGGTCTGGCCGAAGACGGCGACGTTCAACGCCTCCGGGAAGCTCTTCCTCATGGCGCGGAGGGTCGCGTCGCTCGCGGGCGCGGCCCCCCAGCTGATGACACGCAGTCTCAGGTCGCGTTCGCCGATGTCGGGCTGGGCGCAGATCATGTCCCACTGCTGCGGCACATTGAAGGCGATGGTGGCGCCTTCGCGTTCATAGGCGTCGAGGACCGTCCTGGGATCGAAGGCCCCGAGCGGGTGGATCACCACTGTGCTGCCGACCAGGATGTTCGCGACGATCGACCCCAGCCCCGCGATGTGGAAGAACGGCGCGGTGAGGAAGCCGACGTCGGAGTCGTCGAAGATGTCCATCGCCTGGATACAGGTGAGCGCCTGTACCTGCATGTTGCGGTGGGAGAGCAGCACTCCCTTCGACTGCCCGGTGGTTCCCGACGTGTACATGATCAGGGCGGTGGACTCCTCGCTGATGTCCGGCAGTTCCATCGGCTGGTGCCCGGCCAGGAAGTCCTCGTAGGCGACGTACCTCCCGGTCGTGTCGCCCGGCTCACCGATGACGATCACCGTGCCGATGGAGTCGACCGCCGGGACGTCGCGGAGCCGGGGCAGCAGTTGCGCGTCGACCACGATCGCGGACGGGGTGCAGTCGGACAGGATGTGGCCGAGTTCCGGGGGCGCGAGCCGGAAGTTGAGCGGGACGGCCATGGCGCCCAGGCTGTTCGCGGCGAAGACGCTCTCCACGAACCACGGGTGGTTCAGGGTGAGCAGGGCCACCCTGTCCCCCTCCCGCACACCGCGGCCGGCGAGCGCGGCGGCCAGTCGCAGCGAACGTCCGGAGAGCTGGGCCCAGGTCGTGGTGGACCCGAGGTACCGCAAGGCGGGCCTGTCGGGCCGCATCATCGCGTGGGTGGCCGCGTGCGCCATCCAGTGGTGACGGAAGGACCAGGCGGGAGCAGTGTCCGTGGCCATGCCACTCCTTGCACTCGGAGGGGAAGGAGGCTGGAAGGTGGGCGACATTATGCCTGCGCGGCAGCCGCCCAAGAAGGGTTTTGTTAATCAAAAATCACGCGGGTGCAAAGCGGTGATCGTGCGCCGGCCGGTCGGCTGTCCCGGCTGCTATGGCCCCCGGGCGTGCTGTGATTGACTTGCGCGCATGGTCCTGTCCCCGTACGCCTCCACCCCTCGGTGAGCGCCGATCCGCTCGCGGCGACGCGGCCACGCAATCGCAGACAGCTCATCTCCGAGGCGGCCTGCCGCGTGTTCAGCGAGCGCGGGTACCACGCGGCGTCCATGGAGGAGATCGCCGCCGGGGTAGGCATCAGCGCGGCGGCCCTGTACCGGCATTTCCCCAACAAGTACGCGCTGTTCGCGGACTGCGCGAACACCATGGTGGACCGGTTGGTCGCGGCCCTGGAGGAGGTGCCCGCCGAGGCGGGCCTGGCGGAAGTGCTGCGCTCCGCCGCCCGCGTCGCCGTGGCCCATCGCGCCGCGGGCGGACTGTACCGGTGGGAGGCCCGCTACCTGGACCGCGGGGACCGCCGGCTCCTGCGGGCGAAGTTCGCCCGTGTGGTGGGAAGGGTGACCGAGGCGGTGCGCCGCGAGCACGCGACACCGTCGGCGGAGCTGTGTGCCGTGTCGGCGCTCGGAGCGATCGGCTCCATCGCCATGCATCACGTCTCGATCGCCCAGCGCCGCGCCGAGGGCGTTCTCCTGACCGCCGCCCTGGGCGTGGCCGCGACCGACCCCGTGACGGCGCCGGGGGCAGCGCGTTCCGTGGAACTTCCCGCCCGCCCGGTGCCGCGGACGCGGCGCGCGGAGATCCTTGCCGCCGCCGTCCCGTTGTTCGCCCGGGACGGGTTCGCCAAGGTCACGAACGGACAGATCGCGGAGGCGGTCGGGCTGGTCCCTTCCGCGATCTACCGGCACTACCCCGCCAAGACGGACATCCTGGTGGCAGCCTGCCTGCAGGCCGCCGAACTGCTCACCCAGGCGGTCGGCCGGAGTGTCGACAGTGCCGCCGACCCGCGCGATGCCCTGGTGGCGCTGGCGTCCACCTACGTGGCCTACAGCTTCGAGCACACCGCGCTCACCAGCGTCGCCGAGGCCGAGGTCATCGGTCTGCCGGACGGTCTGCGGCAGCCCCTGATCCTCGCGCAGCGCGACCACATCGCGATGTGGGAACAGCAACTTATCTCGGTGCGACCGGAGTTGGACCCGCGACAGGCGCGCGTCCTGGTGCACGCGGGGTTCGGTGTCGTGGTGGAGGCCGGCCGCAGGCTGCACTGGCTGGACACTCCTGAGCATCGCAGCTCCGTCACCGCCCTGATCATCGGCGCCCTCGGCCTGGGGTGATCGCGGCAGTGGCGGCGGGGCAGTGGCGGCGGCTACCGGTGCGGCCGGGCAGCCGGGCAGCCGCGTCGAAGTCACCCCACCGCCACGGGGCGTACGGCATCGAAAGCGCCCGGGCCCCGGTCAGGCGGTGCCCCGTGCCCCGCTCTCCGTCAGACGGCCAGCCACGAGGACCACCGGAGCGGAGTCGTCGTCGGCTCAGGCCCCGGGCCGGTTGGCGGCGGGAAGGACGATCGGGGTCTGCGTCGGGGAGGTCCCGTTGTTCAGGAACAGCATCGCGACGCCGCGTACGAACTGGTCGAACAGGTAGATGCCGTCCGGGACGATGGGCGAAAGGCCCTCACGGAAGGCGACGTAGGTCGGCCAGGCGACCTTGATCAGAGCCCGCGACACCCAGTCGTGCGACAGCCCCAGCCAGTCGGCGTACGTGTCACCGATCAGGTAGCGGACCATCTCGTTGACGAAACCGGTGGTCAGCCCCAGCGTCGCGTCCTCGATGTACCCGAGCAGCGTCTTGGCCAGGCTGATGCCCTCGGCCGTCGGCGAGACGACCGGCCACAGCATCCGGTCGGCCTGCTTCTGCGCCTCGGCCCAGCTCACGGGGATGAACTGGCGCTGCACACCGAGCAGATGGAGAGCGACCTGCCAGGCGTGCAGGTTGGCGGCCTCTTCCTTGGCCGAGCGCTTGATGCCCCATTTGTTCATGTTGTTGTACGCGACGGTGGCCACGGAGTGGAAGGTGATCAGGATGTCGCCGTTGCTGATCGGCTTCGGCTGGTCCGCGGTCTCCATGAAGTGCTTCGAGGTCACCAGCAGGTTGCGGACCACCGAGTGCACCAGGCGCGTCTTGTTGGCGCTCACGACGAAGTATCCCGAGGGGTGCCAGGCCGTCGGGCTGTGCAAGTCGTACCCGAAGGTGAAGGTCTTGGCCGCGCGGTCCTTCATGTCGGCACCGCCGGCCGACCAGTAGACCGCCCTGGACTCCCGCGGGATCACGGTGCTGAGAATGCCGCTGCCGAGACTCTCCGACACGAACAGGTAGCTGTTCAGGCGCTTGTAGAGCTTCTCGGACGCGGCGAGCAGCTCGGGGTCGGCCCAGGAGGGGAGCTGGTTGGCCTCCGTCAGGTAGTCGGTCAGGTAGCCGGGCATGCCGGACGGCAGGGCGTCCTGGTTGCGGACCCACGAGTCCCAGGCCCTGTTGACCGCGGGGATCGAGCCGTCGGCGAGCAGCCGTGCCGCGACGTCGTCCGCGTCCGGGTCCCAGACCTGGAACGGATCGGTGACCGTGTCGGTTCCGGCGATCGAGCCCGCGGAGGACCACGACCAGGCGCTCGGGGCGCTCGCCACACTCGCGAGACCGAGTAGGGCGCCGATCGACAAGGCACGCCTTCTGGTGAGATCTTCCATTTACTTGCCTGCCTTCCACGCGAACGGACTGCTCCTTCAAGGGGCGCACGAGGCGCCGACTCTGAGCTGGTCACGCGGTTGTCCTGCGATGTGATTTCTGATTAACATAACGAGGCGTTCGGTGGGCGGCAATACCTGTGCACGCGCCAAAACACCGCCTCCGCCGCCCCGGCATCACCGGCTCGGCAGGGCGCAGACCACCGACCACCGACCGCGAACCACCGACCGCGAACCGCAGACCGCAGACCGCAGACCGCAGACCGCAGACCACGAGGACACCGCACGGACCCGACCCACGCACCCACCAGGCACTCCCCCTAGGAGCCCCCATGGACACGGACCAGGACCCGGCGGAAGCGCCTCCCTCCGGGACGGCCACCGGCTCGCGCCCTCCCTGGGTGACCGACGAGCTGATCAGCCAGTGGTGTGCCTGGGTGCACCGGGACACGACCCGCCGGGAGCCGCGTACGGCAGAGCCCATCGCCGCGCTCGCGCCGTTCGACCTGTCGCCGGTCGCGCCCGTCCCCTCCTGTGGTCCGGAGGACGTCGAGTCCGCGGCCGCCATGGCCGCCGCCGCCCAGCGGCAATGGGCGCGGACGCCGGTCGCGCGGCGCGGTGAGATCGTGCTCGCCTTCCACGACCTGCTTCTCGACCGGCAGCACCAGGTGCTCGATCTGATCCAGTGGGAGACCGGAAAGGCCCGGTACCACGCCTGGCAGGAAGTGGCACAGGTCGCGGCCATCGCCCGGCACTACGCGCGCCGCGCCGGCCGGTACCTGGCCGCCCGCCGGGTGCGGGGCATGGTCCCCGGGCTGACCAAGGTCGTACAGCGGCGGGTCCCGAGGGGCGTGGTCGGGGTCGTCTCTCCGTGGAACTACCCCCTCTACCTCGGGGTGGGTGACGTACTCCCGGCGCTGCTGGCCGGCAACGGCGTGGTGTCCAAGGCCGACCCCCAGGCCGCGCTGACCCTGCTCTGGACGCGGGCCCTGCTGCACGAGGCGGGCCTGCCGGCCGGCCTGTGGCGGATCGTCGCCGGTGACGCAGCCGTGGTGGGTGCCGCCCTGGTCGACGCGGTCGACTTCGCCTGCTTCACCGGATCGACCGCCACCGGCAGGACCGTCGCCGAACGCGCCGCCCGGCGGCTGATCGGGGTCTCCCTCGAACTCGGCGGGAAGAACCCGCTCATCGTGCGCGAGGACGCCGACGTGGCCGCGGCGGCGGTCGGCACGGCCGTGGCCACGTTCGCGAACACCGGGCAGATGTGCATCCACATCGAACGCGTCTACGCGCACGAGAAGGTGTACGACGCCTTCCGCGACGAACTGGTCCGGGTGACCGAGTCGCTGCGGCTGAGCAGGTCGTACGACTACACCTGCGACCTCGGGTCGCTGGTCTCGCCGGCTCGGCTCACGGCGGTCGAGGCCCATGTCGGCGACGCCGTCGCCAAGGGGGCCGAGGTGCTCACGGGCGGCCGGGCGCGCCCCGACATCGGGCCGCTGTTCTACGAGCCGACGGTCCTCGATGGCGTCACCCCGGAGATGGACGTCTACGCCCAGGAGACCTTCGGGCCGGTGGTCTCGCTGTACCGGTACGCCACGGACGACGAGGCACTGAGCCTGGCCAACCAGGGGACCTACGGCCTGTCGGCGTCGATCTGGTCCAGGAACACCCGCGAAGCCGTCCGGATGGCCGGTCTGATCCGCTCCGGATCGGTCAACATCAACGACGGTGCGGCCGCCGCGGCGGGAAGTATCGAGGCCGAGATGGGCGGTATGGGAGACAGCGGACTCGGCCGCCGGCACGGAGCGGACGGCATCCGCAAGTACACCGAGCCCCAGACGGTCGCCGTGCAGCGCCTCGTACCGCTCGGGCCTCCGCCCGGGCAGTCGGCGGAGGGCTTCGTCCGCCGCACCAACGGCCAGTTGGCCCTGCTGCGCCGGCTGCGTGTGCGATGAGCGGCGGGTTGACCGGGTCGTGGTCGGGAGCCGAGCCGTGGTCTCCCCCGACCGACGTGCGCTCCTGATCTGCTGCTCATCCCCCCCTTCTTCACCCAGACCTGGAACAGGAGTCCTGATGACCAACGTGATCTCCGCCGAGCGGTCGCTCTACGAGGAGGAGCACGAACTGCTCCGGCAGACGGCCCGCGCCTTCGCCGACAAGCACGCCGCCCCGCACGCCGAGCGCTGGCGGAGCCAGGGCAAGGTCGACCGCGCACTCTTCGAGGAGGCCGCCCGGGCCGGCATCCTCGGCTTCAACATCCCCGAGGAGTACGGCGGCGCCGGAGTCACCGACTACCGCTTCAACGCGGTGATCGGTGAGGAGTTCTCCCGCCACCCCGCGGCGGACGGCCTCGCGGCGGTGACGCTGTCCAACGACATCGTGGTGCCCTACTTCACCGGCCTGACCGACGAGCGGCAGAAGGCTCGCTGGCTTCCGGGTATCGCCGCGGGGGAACTCGTCGTCGCGGTGGCGATGACCGAGCCCGGGGCCGGCAGCGACCTGGCGGGGATCGCCACCACCGCCGTCCGGGACGGCGACGACTACGTGGTCAACGGCAGCAAGGTCTTCATCTCCAACGGGCAGAACGCCGACCTCGTCGTCACCGCGGTGAGGACCGGCCCGGACCGCCACGGCGGCATCAGCCTGCTGGTGATCGAGGCCGACCGGCCCGGATTCTCCCGCGGCCGCAACCTGGAGAAGATCGGGCTGCACGCGCAGGACACCAGCGAGCTGTACTTCCAGGACGTGCGCGTACCCGCCGCCCACCTTCTGGGTGCGGAGGGCACCGGCTTCACGTCCCTGGTGCGCAATCTCCCACAGGAGCGGATCTCGATCGCCGCCAACGCGGTGGCCTCCATCGAAGGGGTGCTGGAGCGGACCCTGGACTACGTCAGGGAACGCAAGGCGTTCGGCCGGCCGATCGGCTCCTTCCAGAACACCCGCTTCGAGCTGGCCGAGATGGTCACCACGGCGCGGGTCGGCCGCGCGTACCTGGACGACCTGCTCGCCCGGCACACGCGCGGCGAACTCACCGCGGTAGAGGCGGCGTCCGCGAAGTTCTGGGCCACCGAGCACTACGTCGACATCGTCGGGCGCTGCCTGCAACTCCACGGCGCCTACGGCTACATGCTCGACTACCGCATCGCCCATGACTACCTCGACTCGAAGATCACCACCATCTACGGCGGCACCACCGAGATCATGAAGGAGATCGTCGGCCGCGATCTGGGCCTGTAGGTCTCCGCGGCTTTCCACGGTTCTCCGCGGTTCTCCGGTCGGGTGGTCCGGGGCGGTGTTCCCGTCCCCGACGCGCTTCCCGCTGCCCCGCGTACCCGACTCCTCGCGGGCAGCGACCCGTCCCGGGAAAGGAAGCGTCATGTCCGACGCCTCGTCTGCGACGCCGTACGGACGCCACGCGGCAAGTACCGCGGCGCCGCCCTGCACGGCACCAAGCCGGTCGATCTGGTCGTGGGCCTGATCCACGCGGTCCAGGAAGGCAACCCCACCCCCCTCGCCCCGGACCGGATCTGGGAGTCGGCCGGGGCTTACGGCGAACGGTTCCTGCCGCCCGCCTCCCTGGTCGAACGTGCCGAACGCGGTGAGATCTACGAGTGAGGCCCGCCGCGCCGCCCGCAGCCTCGGAGGCCGGCGGCCTCGGCATCGTCACCGCCGTCGCTCCCTCGGCCCGTGCCCGACCGGTACTTCCCGCCTAGGAACACCGGTCCGGGCCCGAACCCTCGCGGGTCTCACCTGGGATGCTGACAAGGGCGAGGTCAGTGCCGTCCGACCGCGGTACGGCGTCGCGCGGCGACCAGCACACCCGCGCCGACCGCGATCACGACTACAGCCGCCCCGCCGATGAGAGCGCTGTTGCTGCCACCGCCGGTTTCAGCGAGTCCGCCACTCGCGGATGACGAGGACGGGGATGCCGAAGGGACCGACGAGGCCGAGGTCACGGGCGCGGCGGCCGAGGAAGTGGGCGTAGCCGTGGCGGTCGGCGCGGTGGTGGTCGGCGGAGTCGAGGAGGCCGGGCCGCTCGGGGCGCTGGAGGGGTGGGTGGAGGTGACCACGCAGGGGGTGTCCGGGGAGATCGGCAGGTTCGTCAGCAGCTCTTCGTGGAGGTCGCCCGCCGTCACGTAGATGTTCCACTGGTAGCCCTGCACCCACGGCACCAGGACCGTCGTGCTCCCACCCGCCGCGGTGGGGTGCTCGATGCGCCCGGTGCCGAGGGTCTCGCCGTCGCTGCCGACCGCCATCCGCCTGCGCACGATGATGTCCGCGGGCGTGCCGGAGGGATCCTTGTCCGTGACGGTGATGGCGGCGCGGGCCTCACCCGTGCTGGTGTCGCATGTCGCCTTAGCGGTGAAGTCGCTGATGCTGCCCGCGTGGGCACTGCCCGAGGCCAGCAGCACGGTGGCGGCAGCGGACGCGACGGCAGCAGCGGTGGCGGCACGTTTGAAAGACACGGGTCCCTCCCCAGGGAACGTTCCACAAAGAGTGCCCGGACCGGGGCGCCCGTTCGCCGCGAATGCACATCCGCGGCCAAGGCTTCGAGGGGTGGCACCCGATCGGAGCGGTTCATCATCGCACCCCGGCGATCTGCCACCGCACCGGCCCCTGGCTGCATCTGAGGTCCAGCAGGCCGGGGTCTGGCTCGCGAGTTCCTGCTCGAACGAGGAAGGACATCGCAGCCGGGCTCCCGTCCGCACCGGCCCGTCCGTGCACAGCTCTGCCTCCGTGACGGGGCAAGGGATCAGCTGTCCGGCGGGGGCGACACGTCGATGTGCTGTGCTGTCCGAGACAGCTCAGACGCCGTGATCACTCCAGCCGCTCCGAAGGGACGTCGATCGGTACACGCACCGCGATCCGCGTCGATGGCGAGTCGTGCACAGTCACCTCCACCGGGTCATCGGGGAACGGTCGTACAAAAGGGCGGGCACACCGCGTCGTAGACCACCGGCGGCTCACCGGAGCGATCACCGGAGCGACTCGCGGGCAAGACCGGTGTGGGCCGGGATCGGGCGGCCCGGGGTCGGGTCCGTGATCGGGAACGGGGCGGTCCCGGGACGCCGTAGCGCCCTGGACCGCCCCGCCGCAGCGAGTCGCCGCTCAGCTGTGGTTGTAGGTCACCGAGAAGTTCTCCCCGCCGCTCAGCGAGGAGGTGGTGGCCTTGGTGGTGCTGCCCGACGCCATGGTGATCTGGTCGGGCGAGTAGTTGCCGATCGGCTGGCCGTTGGCGGTGGCGTTGGTGAAGCTCGCGGTGCCGAAGTTCGACAGCGGGAGCACGCCGGAAGAGCTGGACGGCGCCTCGGCTATGACCTCGGCGGACGCGTTGGACAGGCCGCTCTGCGACTTGGTCGTGGTCTTGGTCCACCCCTTGGTGGTGTCCGTGAGGGTGAGCGTGTACTTGGTGCCGCTGCGGCTGATCGTGGAGGTGAAGTGGTCGCCTGCGCTGACCGGGTTGCTGTAGTTGACGGGGTACGCCGGGTACATCTCGTACCAGGACGAGTAGACGGCCCGGCCGCTGGAGCAGTCCGCCTCGGTGCCCGTCTGCTCCACGGAGTTGCTGCCGTCGCCGTCGATGCCGATCCAGAACGACGAGTACGTGGTCGTTCTGGTGCAGCTGACCGCCGGCTGCACCCAGCTCGCGGAGACACTGGTGAACGTCGTACCGGTCGCGGCGTAGCCGGCCCAGTTGGAGCTGGTGCTGTTCCTGATGCCACCGACCAGATGGTGGCTGCTGATGTGACCGCTGACCGGGGTCATACGCAGCGCCGGCGCGGCGGCGGTGGCCGCGGGGGAGGTCGCCAGCGCGGACAAGACGGCGGCGGCTACTGCTGTGGCTGCGGTGAGCCGGATCGTGGCAGACATGCTGCTCCTTCTCGCGGGACTCGCGGTGCAGACGTAACTGGCGGCCACCAGTGGGGGGGGGACGTGCGTCCGTGGTTGTCAGTGTGCAGACAACATGCCTCGTTGCCACCCGACCCCCGGGTTTTCACAGCAAAGGTCCGGCCAAGTAGCCCTCATAAAGGGCGCGTTGGCGACGATATCGCCCAGTCGGTCGTCAGGTTCCGGCGGCCGCTCATACCGTCGTTCGTCCGCCACCCCTCGGCCGAAGTCCGCGAGATCCCCGCGCGCGCCGCGCCAGAGTTCCATGGAGGGGCGGGAGACCCAGCGGTCGGCGGCGTCATCGATCGGGCGCCGGTGGGCGCTCCGCGATTCCCCGCAGCTGAGGGCAAGCCGGCCCGGATGCGCGCGCTCCTCCGGGGCGGGTTCGCCCCTTGTCCCTGTCCGCAGGCAACGGCCCGTCATGACGGCGGCAGGCCGTCCGGCACCGCGGTGTCACCTGACCCCTTGTCAGCAAGCGCAGCCCCTCTTTACCTTTGTGCAGCGAGTCCCTGGCCCGGCGGCGGCCCCACCGGCCCGCGTCGGCAATCACCTGCTCCTCAGCGCACGACAAACCCTGGAGGCGTCACATGCCCGTAGCCGTGCCGGAACTTCTGGAAGCCGACGGATTCCGCGACGCGGGTCCGCTGGAGATCGACGACGAGGCGATCGTGTTCGAGGACGACGACCGCGGCGACCGGGAGCCCACGGCGTGTCTCGCCGACCCCTGGGTGACCGCCACGACCCGTTTCGCCTGTGACCTGAACTCGTAGTGGTGGCCGTTTCCATCGCCGGCCGCAGCGGTTGGGCCGACGACACGTGGTCGTACCTGAACGATCCGCGGATGCCGGCGATGGAACACGGCTGGAAACTGCATGTCTCGGCGCGTCCCGGCGACCTCGACGCCGTGATCCGGCTCGTCCTGCCGGTGCTGTCCCGGCACGTGTGCCACGCGAAGTTCGCCCGTGACGCGGAGACGCTGCGCCGCCTCAACTCCGGGACGGTGAGCGCCGGGGCCGTCGGCAAGGCGATCACCGTCTATCCCGTGGCCGGCACCGTCGTCGAGGTCGCCCGGGGACTGGCCGCCGCGCTGCGTGACCGCGAGGGCCCGCGGATCGTCAGCGACCGGCGGGTCGACCCGCGGGCCCCGGTCTACTACCGCTACGGCCCCTTCACGGGTGACTACCGGACCGGCCGGAGCGGGCGGCTCGAATCCGTCATGACCGGGCCGGACGGCCGGATCTTCGACGGCCTGGCCGTCGGCCGCTACCGGTGTCCGCCCTGGGCCGAGGACCCCTTCACGACCACCTCCGCCCACCGCGGCGAGCCGTCCGCACCCGGCTTCGACGGCGGCCGTTACGCGGTCACCGCCGGCATCGCGCGTACGCCCCGAGGCAACGTCTACCGCGCGGTCGACCGCACTCTCGGGCGGCCGGTGGTGGTCAAACAGGCGCGGGCCTTCGTGGGCGAGGACGCATCAGGTACGGACGCCCGCCACCGGCTGCGCAACGAACGCACGGTCCTCACCGCGCTCGACGGCGTCACAGGTGTGCCCCGCGTACTGGACTACTTCGCTCACCGGTCGGACGAGTATCTGGTGATGAGCAGTTGCGGCGACCGGGACCTGCGCCGGGAGGTCTTGCGCGACGGCCCCTACCGGGACGACGACAGCCGGCCGGCGCGCGCCCTGTCCGTCCTCGCCTCCCGGCTCCTGCGCGTCCTGGACGCGATCCACGCCCGGAACGTGGTCGTCCGCGACCTCAAGCCCGACAACGTCGTGCTCGACGCCTCGGGCCCCGGCCACTGCCATGTGATCGACTTCGGGATCAGCGAGTGGGACGGCACCGGCCCCGGAGGGGCGACTCCCGGATACAGCGAGCCGGTTCTGCGCGCGACCGGACCGGCCGTCCCCGCCGACGACCTCTACGCCCTCGGGGCGACCCTCTTCTTCGCCGCCACCGGCCTGGACCCGGTGATCGTCGACGCCGACCGCGTGGTGAACCGGGACCGCACCCTGGCCTGCCTGGGGTGGGCGCTGCCCGGGCGTGCCCACCGGGAGATCCGGTCGTCGGTCACCGGACTGCTGAGTTTCGACCCGGCCGTACGGACCGCCGCCGCCGACCGCCTGCGCAGCGGCACGGCCGGGAGCGTACGCCGGTCCGCGCGCCCACGCATCGACAGCGACCTGCTGGAGGAGATCGTCGAGCACACGACCGCGTTCTGCGTCGGGCAGGCGCAGGCGATCGTGGACCCGGAGCGGGCCGCGCGGCTGAACGTCCCCACCTCGATCGACGTGTACGGCGGCAGCTCGGGGCTCGGGCTGGAACTCCTCCATCATGTGCACCGGCCCCAGGTTCGTTCGGCCGTCACCGCGTTGGCGCGGTGGACGGCGGACCAGTCCAGGAACCTCTCGCCCGGCCTGTACACGGGACGCACCGGTGTCGAACTCTTCCTGAAGCAGGCGGAGTCGGAGGCGGGGTCCGGGGCGGGCGCGGACGTGCGGTGCGATGACCCCGCCCTGCCGGACCGCGCACCGGACGGCGGGCCGCCGGAGGCGGACCTGATCGCGGGCGCCGCCGGGATCGGCCTCGGCCGGCTGCTGCTGTCCCGGCACGCCCTCCGGTCCGGTGACCGGCACGCCGCCGACCGGCACCTCGCCGTCGCCGCCGGCTGCGACCGGATGCTGACGTCCGGCTCCGCCCGGCTGACCCCGACGGGTACGGACACGACCGGCAGCGCCGCGCTCCGCGAGGGACTCGCGCACGGCGAGGCGGGTCTCGTCTGCTTCCAGCTCGAATACGGCGCCGCGACCGGTGACCGGGACGCGATCAGCCGCTCCGAGAAGGCCGCCGCGCGCCTGGCCGCCGTGACGCCGGACATCGTCGCCGCGGCCGCCCTGCCCGGGGCGACCCGCCGCTACGGTTCGTGGTGCCGAGGTCTGGCCGGCATCGGGACCGTACTCGTCCGGGCCGCCGGACTCCTCGACGAGCCCGGGTACCTCGGCCTCGCCCAGCGGACCGCGCGCGCCTGCGCCGCCCTGGCACCGCGGATGCCGCTGGTCACACAGTGCTGCGGGCTGGCCGGAGTGGGCGACCTGATGGTGGACGTCGCGGCGGCGTCCGGGTCCGAGGAGTTCCTGGACGCCGCCGAGACCGTGGCCCTGCTCATTCTGAGCCGCAGTGGCGGTACTTGGTCCCGGCCCGTGTTCCCGGACACCGGCCTCGCCGGGTCGAGTGCCACCTGGGCCGGCGGCTCAGCGGGCGTGCTGGCCTTCTTCAGGCGACTGCACGACCGGGGCGGCCCGCGGCTCGGCCTCGTCGCCTGACCGCTGCCGGCGGTGTCGCACACGTCCTCTGGGAACTGACCGGCGTCACCTCTGGACCCGGCGCCCACCGCGAGTACGGGACGACGACGCACCACGGGGCGATAAACCGCATACAACCGATTATCACTGCTTCGAGGTAAGCATCGGTCTCACTGGTGGATACGGCGACTTCAGCGGCTAACTTTCCGCTGGTGGAGGGATTTCCGTGGTCCCTCCCGCTCGTTGCCCGCCCCTTCCTGTCTCCCGGTCGGCGCACCCGTGTGTGCCGGACGCCCCGTCGTCCAAGGAGAAAGCCCCCGATGTCCGTCGACAGCACTCCGGAAGCCCGGACCACGCCCGACGCGCCCCAGCAGTCCCTGAGTACTGCCGCCGCCCGCAATCTCGCCACCACCACCAAGTCCGCCCCGCAGATGCAGGAGATCACCTCCCGCTGGTTGCTGCGGACGCTGCCCTGGATCGAGGCGAAGGGTGGCGCCTACCGGGTCAACCGGCGGTTGCGTCACACCGTCGGCGACGGGCGTATCGAGTTCGTCCAAGAGGGCGCCACGGTCCGGGTGATCCCCCGGGAACTGGGTGAACTGGCCCTGCTGCGCGGGTTCGAGGACACGGAGGTCCTCACCGCGCTCGCGGACCGGTGCACCCGGCGCGACTTCGAGGCGGGCGAGGTGCTCGTCGAGCGCGGCAGCCCCGCCGACCGGGTCCACCTGATCGCGCACGGCCGGGTCAGCCAGACCTCCGAGGGCCCGTACGGCGACGAGGTCGCCCTCGCGGTCCTCGCGGACGGCGACCACTTCGGTGAAAGCGCGTTGGCGGACTCCGACGCCCGCCACGACTGCACGGTCACCGCCGTGACCCCCGGCACCCTCCTCACCCTCTCCCGTGCCGACTTCGCCGCCGTCCGGGCCTCCGCACCCCACCTCCAGGCGCACGTCGACGAGTTCGGCTCCCGCGCCCGGCAGCGGCAGAACAAGCACGGGGAGGCCGAGATCGCCCTGTCGGCCGGTCATGTCGGCGAGGCCGGGCTGCCGGGCACCTTCGTGGACTACGAACTGAAGCCACGCGAGTACGAGCTGTCCGTCGCGCAGACCGTTCTGCGGGTCCACACCCGGGTCTCCGATCTCTACAACGGCCCGATGGACCAGACCGAGGAGCAACTCAGGCTCGTCGTCGAGGCCTTGCGCGAGCGCCAGGAGCACGAGCTGATCAACAACCGGGAGTTCGGGCTGCTGCACAACGCCGACTACAAGCAGCGCATCCAGCCCCGCTCCGGCCCGCCGACCCCGGACGACATGGACGAGCTGCTCTGCCGCCGGCGCGGCACCAAACTCTTCCTCGCCCACCCCAGGACCATCGCCGCCATCGGGCGTGGCTTCAACGCCTGCGGTGTGTACCCCGACCACGTCGACCTCGGCGGGCAGTCCGTCCCCGCCTGGCGCGGGGTGCCCATCCTGCCCTGCGACAAGATCCCGGTCAGCAAGGAGCAGACCAGCTCCATCATCGCGATGCGCACCGGGGAGGAGAACCAGGGCGTCATCGGCCTGCGCCAGACCGGCCTGGCGGACGAGTACGAACCGGGGCTCTCCGTGCGGTTCATGGGCATCAACGAGCAGGCGACGACCTCCTACCTCGTGAGCGCCTACTACTCCGCCGCGGTGCTCCTGCCCGACGCCCTCGGCGTACTGGAGAACGTGCGGATCGCCCCCGGACCGCGCTGACATCCCGATCCGCTGCCAGGTCCGTCCACACCTGACCCGGTCCACGCAACGACGCAGCGCCCATCCACCGCAGCAAGGAGCCGCCGATGCCCGAGTCCGGGCCCCTCGGATCATCCCCCCTTGAGCAGCCGCCGACGCCGCCCGCAGCCGCGCCGGGCGCCCCGACGCCGCCCGCCCCCGTTCCGGACGCCCCGGCTCCGGTGCTCCCGGGCCTTCCGGCCGTACCGAGCGCCTCTGCCTTTCTGGCGGCACTGCATCCGCCGGTCACGATGCCCGGCCTGCCACCGCCGCCCCCACCGCCCTCGGCGCCCGCCTGCGCCGTACCGGGCACGCCGGAGCCGGCCCCGGCCGGCTCCGCCGTCCTCCAGGCTGTCCTGCGCGGACCGACCGGACTGGGCACGACCTCGCTCGCCCTGGCCGACCGGTGCCGGTCCCCGCTCCCGGACCCGGTGTCCCCCGCGCCCGCTCCGCCGGCCGAGGGGCGTGCCGTCCCCGGTCTCTACCACCACCCCGTGCCGGAGCCCGACCCCGTGCGCGTCGCGGAGGTGAGCCGCCGGATCAAGCGCTGGGCCGAGGACGAGGTCCAGCTCTATCCCGAGGAGTGGGAGGGGCAGTTCGACGGCTTCTCGGTGGGCCGTTACATGGTCGCCTGCCACCCCGACGCCCCGACCGTCGACCACCTGATGCTCGCCACCCGGCTGATGGTCGCGGAGAACGCGGTGGACGACTGCTACTGCGAGGACCACGGCGGCTCACCCGTCGGTCTCGGCGGGCGCCTCCTGCTCGCGCACACCGCGCTCGACCACTTCCACACCACCGCGGAGTACACACCCGCGTGGCAGGAGTCCCTCGGCTCGGACGCCCCGCGCCGGGCGTACCGCAGCGCGATGGACTACTTCGTCCGCGCGGCCACGCCGTCCCAGGCCGATCGCTACCGGCACGACATGGCCCGGCTGCACATGGGCTATCTCGCCGAGGCCGCCTGGGCGCAGACCGGTCACGTCCCGCAGGTGTGGGAGTACCTGGCGATGCGCCAGTTCAACAACTTCCGTCCCTGCCCCACGATCACCGACACCGTGGGCGGCTACGAACTGCCCGCCGATCTGCACGCCCGGCCGGAGATGCAACGGGTCATCGCCCTCGCCGGCAACGCGACGACCATCGTCAACGACCTCTACTCGTACACCAAGGAACTCGACAGTCCGGGTCTCCACCTGAACCTGCCGGTGGTGATCGCGGACCGCGAGCGGCTCTCCGAGCGCGACGCCTATCTGAAGGCCGTCGAGATCCACAACGAACTCCAGCACGCCTTCGAGGCCGCCGCGGCCGACCTCGCAGAGGCCTGCCCGCTGCCGGCCGTGCTGCGCTTCCTCAAGGGCGTGGCCGCCTGGGTCGACGGCAACCACGACTGGCACCGCACCAACACCTACCGCTACCGCCTGCCCGACTTCTGGTAAGAAACGGATATTTTCTGTGACCACTGAAACGACCCCCACCGCCACCGCGAAGATCCCGGCCCCGGCGACGCCGTACCAGGGGGACATCGCCCGCTACTGGAACAACGAGGCCCGGCCGGTCAATCTCCGCCTCGGTGATGTGGACGGGCTCTACCACCACCACTACGGCATCGGCGCCGTGGACGACGCGGCGCTCGGCGAGCCGGCGCACAGCCAGTACGAGAAGAAGCTCGTCGCGGAGCTGCACCGGCTGGAGTCGGCACAGGCGGAGTTCCTCATGGACCACCTCGGCGCTGTCGGCCCCGACGACCTCCTCGTCGACGCCGGCTGCGGGCGCGGCGGGTCCATGGTCATGGCCCACCACCGCTTCGGCTGCAAGGTCGAGGGCGTCACGCTGTCCGCGACCCAGGCGGACTTCGGCAACCGGCGCGCACGGGAACTGGGCATCGAGGACCACGTCCGCTCCCGCGTGTGCAACATGCTCGACACGCCCTTCGACAAGGGCAGCGTCACGGCCTCCTGGAACAACGAGTCGACCATGTACGTCGACCTGCACGACCTGTTCGCCGAGCACTCGCGCTTCCTGAAGGTGGGCGGCCGGTATGTGACGATCACCGGCTGCTGGAACCCCCGCTACGGCCAGCCCTCGAAGTGGGTCTCCCAGATCAACGCCCACTTCGAGTGCAACATCCACTCCCGCCGCGAGTACCTGCGCGCCATGGCCGACAACCGGCTCGTGCCGCAGACCATCGTCGACCTCACCCCGGACACGCTGCCCTACTGGGAGCTGCGGGCCACGTCCTCGCTGGTCACCGGGATCGAGGAGGCGTTCATCGAGTCCTACCGGGACGGCTCCTTCCAGTACGTGCTGATCGCGGCCGACCGCGTGTGAACGCGCCTCGCGGGGGCCGGGCCACTCACGTACGCCTCGGTCCCCGCGAGGTACGGCTCACGGTCCGCCGCACGTTGCCGGATCTTGACACGACCGCAGGACTGGAAGGCCGTCCCCAGGCAAGACGCGAGGGGTGACACGCATCGCAATCGTCGCCCTGACCCTGACACTCGGCCTGCTCGCGGCCGTCGCCGCCGCCGTGGCATCGCCGTGGTGGTGCTTCGGCGCCGTACCGCTCGTCGCCCTGGGCCTGCTGGGCACCTGGGACCTGCTGCAACGCCGGCACTCGGTGCTGCGCAACTATCCCGTGCTGGGCCACGCCCGCTTCCTGCTGGAGCGGATCCGCCCCGAGTTGCAGCAGTACTTCATCGAGCGGAACTTCGACGGCCGCCCCTTCGACCGGGACGTCCGCACCATCGTCTACGAGCGGGCCAAGGGCACGGACGCCGAGCAGCCGTACGGCACCGAACGCGACGTCTACCTGCCCGGGTACGAGTTCCTGGTGCCGTCGATGGCCCCGCGTGAGGTGCCGAAGACGCCGCCCCGGGTGCGGATCGGCGGCCCCGACTGCAGCCGTCCCTACGACATGGCGCTGCTGAACGTGTCGGCCATGAGCTTCGGCTCGCTGTCCGCCAACGCGATCCTCGCCCTCAACGGCGGCGCCGCGGCCGGGGGCTTCGCCCACGACACCGGCGAGGGCGGCCTGTCGGAGTACCATCTGCGGCCGGGCGGCGACCTGGTCTGGGAGATCGGCACCGGCTACTTCGGCTGCCGCACCCGGGACGGGGACTTCGACCCCGCCGAGTTCGCCGACAAGGCCGCGCACGAGCACGTCAAGTGCGTCTCCCTCAAGCTCTCCCAGGGCGCCAAGCCGGGCATCGGCGGAGTCCTGCCGGGAGCCAAGGTCAACGCGGAGATCGCGAAGGTGCGTGACGTGCCGCAAGGGCGGACGGTGATCTCACCGCCGTACCACAGGATGTTCTCCACGCCGCGCGAACTGGTCCGCTTCGTCGCCCGGATGCGGGAACTGTCCGGTGGGAAGCCGACCGGGTTCAAGCTGTGCGTGGGCTCGCGCCGCCAGTTCCTCGCCGTGTGCAAGGCCATGCTGGAGGAAGGCACGGCCCCCGACTTCATCATCGTGGACGGCGGCGAGGGCGGCACCGGGGCCGCGCCGATGGAGTTCGCCGACCATGTCGGAGCCCCGCTGACCGAGGGACTGCTCACCGTGCACAACGCCCTGGTCGGCGTGGGGCTGCGCGACCGGGTCCGGATCGGCGCCAGCGGCAAGATCGCCACCGGCAGCGATCTGGTCAAGCGCCTGGTGCAGGGCGCCGACTACGGCAACGCCGCGCGGGCCATGATGTTCGCCGCGGGCTGCATCCAGGCCCAGCGGTGCCACACCAACACCTGCCCCAGCGGTGTGGCGACCCAGGACCCCCGGCGCGCCCGCGCCCTCGACGTCGCGGACAAGACGCCGCGCGTCCGGCGCTTCCAGGAGGCGACCGTGTCCAGCGCCCTGGAGATCATGGCGTCCATGGGGGTCACCGACCCCGCCGAGCTCCGCCCCCACATGCTCCACCGCCGTGTCGACGCCCTCACGGAACGCTCCTACGAGGAGTTGTACGAGTGGCTGGAGCCGGGACAGTTGCTCGCCGGGCCGCCCGCTTCCTGGGCGGCCGACTGGAAGGCCGCCGATGCCGGTCGATTCACCGTCTGAACCGTCGCCGCCCGCACAAGCCACCGCCTGAATTCTCACCGTCCGAACTGGAGGAACAAGTGAGCCGTACCGTCGCCCGCGTCATCGTGGACGCACTGAGCGAACTCGGCGTGCGCCAGGTGTTCGGCGTCGTGGGAGACGCCCTCAATCCGCTGACCGACGCCCTTCGCACCACTGAAGGACTGGAATGGGTGGGATGCCGGCACGAGGAGGCGGCGGCCTTCGCCGCCAGCGCCCAGTCGCAGCTCAGCGGCGTCCTCGGCGTCTGCATGGGCACGGTGGGACCGGGCTCCGTCCACCTCCTCAACGGGCTGTACGACGCGGCCAAGAGCCACGCGCCGGTCCTGGCCATCGCCGGTCAGGTGCCGCTCAGCGAACTCGGCAGCGACTACTTCCAGGAAGTGGACAACGACGCGCTCTTCAGCGACGTGGCCGTCTTCCGCGCGACCCTCACCTCCCCCGACCAGCTGCCGCAGCTGCTGGAGATGGCGGTGCGCAACGCGATCGGCCGCAAGGGCGTGGCCGTCCTGACGGTCCCGGGCGACCTCGGTGAACGCGAGCTGACCACGGACCGCCCGGCCCGTTTCGCGGTGAATCCCCCGGTGAGCCGGCCGGAGGAGTCCGCGGTGCGGCAGGCGGCCGAACTCCTCGACCGCGCCGAGCGGGTCACGCTGCTCGTCGGTCGGGGCGCCCGCGAGGCCCGTAAGGACGTCCTCGCCCTGGCCGACCGGCTGGCCGCGCCGATGGTGCTCACGCTGAAGGCCAAGGAGGGCTTCGAGGACGGCACCAATCCGTTCCAGGTCGGTCAGACCGGCCTGATCGGCAATCCCGCCGCCGCGCAGGCTCTGCACGACGCGGACACCTTGCTGCTCCTGGGGACCGACTTCCCCTACCGGGACTGGTATCCGGAGGGGAAGACCGTCGTGCAGGTCGACACGGAGGCGGCCCATATCGGACGGCGCGTCCCGGTCGAGGCCGGTCTCGTCGGTGACACGGGAGCGACCGTCCGCGATCTCCTCACCCACCTCGCCGCCCCCGAGCCGGGGGCGGAGGGCGCGCGGGACCGCTCGCACCTGGACAAGGCGCGTACGCGGTTCGAGCAGTGGCGCCAGGGCCAGGCCCGGCTCGCGGACCCGACCCACGACAAGGGCCTGATCGGCCGCCTCCGCTCCTCGTTCGACAACCGCTCCCACGACATCCGCCCGGAGGCGCTGGCGGCCCTGGTGGACCGGATCGCCGCCGACGACGCCGTCTTCACCTCCGACACGGGCATGGCGACGGTGTGGCTGTCGCGGTTCGTCGAGATGCGCGGTGAGCGGCGGCTGATCGGCTCCTACAACCTGGGTTCCATGGCCAACGCGATGCCGCAGGCGCTGGGCGCCCAGTGCCTGGACCGGGCGCGGCAGGTCGTGGCCTTCTGCGGGGACGGCGGACTGAGCATGCTGCTCGGTGACCTCATGACGCTGAAGACGCACAAGCTCCCCGTCAAGCTCGTCGTCTTCGACAACCGGCGCCTGGGCATGGTCAAACTGGAGCAGGAGCAGGCCGGGCTCCCGGAGTTCGGCACCGTCCTGGACAACCCGGACTTCGCCGCCGTCGCGGAGGCCATGGGCATCCCCGGCATCCGCGTCACCGAACCGGCCGAGCTGGAGAAGGCCGTACGCCGTGCCTTCGACACCCCGGGCCCGGTACTGCTCGACGTGCTCACCAACCCGGACGAGATCGCGGTACCGGCCAAGCCGACCGTGGACCAGGGCTGGGGTTTCGCGGTGGCCAAGGTCAAGGAGATCGTCCGCAGCCACGGGGACGACGGCACCGCCTGAGCGTACGGCGGAGGGCGCCATCGGAGTTCCTTTCCGATGGCGCCCTCCGGCGTCGTGTCCCCTGGCGGCCCACCGCCGCCGCTGAACGGCGACGAGCAGGGCCCGGTCCTCCGGCAGCAGGCTCCACGGCCGGCTCTCGGAGGACCGGGCCGGCGCGTCACTGCGTCCGGGTGCCCTGCGGAACCTGGCCCGTCAGGTCGGAGACCTGCGTGGACGGCGGGGCCTTGACATCCACCGGCGTCCCGAAGTCGGAGAATCCCATCACGGTGCTGACCCTGACCTGCTGGGGCGACGCGGTGCTGCCGGGTGTGGCGGTGGCCGGGGCCTTGACCGCCATGGTGAACTCCTGACGGCGGATACGGCCCTGATCGTCGAGCCACATCCGCATGGGCAGCGTGGGGCCGAGTTGCTCGCGCAGCTGGGCACCGCCGGGAAGCTTCGAGACGTCGATCGAGACGTTGTACCGCGTGGTGTCCACGCCGTCGATCTTCTCGGTGCCGGCTTTGGTGACGTCCTTGTCGGTGACCGCCTTGGCGTAGGCGGCGGACTGGGCCGGGTCGCCGATCTGCTGGAGGTCCACGCCCTGCTGCTGGGCCGTCTGCTTCAGGTCGATCTTGATCCAGGGCTTGCCGCCGGGTGTCTTCTGGCCGGGCAGCTTCTCGTAGAGCACCTGGTCGACCACCCGCTGTTCGATCGTCTTGCCCGCGACGGCGAGGGTCGTCGTGCTGTTGCCCCGAGCCAGATCGATCGCTCCCTTGCCGTCGGTGGTGACCGTCTTGCCGTCGGCGTCGGCCTTCACCGCGATCGTCATTTTCGCCGTCTTGGCCTCGGCCGTCCTGGCGTAGGCGCTGCGCACGGCCACGGTGCCCCGGTCCTGGGCGCCCTTGCCGTCGCTCGTGCTCGACGAGGCGGCGGCAGTGGGCTTTGTGGTGCCGGTCCCGTCGTCGCCGCCACAACCCGCCAAGGCCACGCAACCCATGACCACGGCCGTCCCGACGACCACCGCTTTCGTCCCCCTGGCCCGCATGAACTTCCCCTTTCCCCTTACCAGTGGCCGACCGTCCGTGAGATTGCCGTCGGCCACCGTCCCAACTGCCCTGGACCTCGGGGCACATGCCTACCGGTCGCGGACATGAATCCGGCGGCTCGCTCATGTGCGTCTCACTCACGCGCGTCGCCGACTCCACATCGGCCGGCTCGAAGGCCGGGGCGCCCGCCCGCCGTGCCGGTAACCGCTTGCTCTCCACGCACGCCCCGAAGAGTGTGGTTCAGCACAGCAGACCGGGTATGCCAGGCCGGGCCGATGGGGCAGAATCTTCCCGTACCCCCTCCCCGGGGCACACTTGAACGCGATCGAGGAGACGGTGACCCACATCGAGAACGCGGACCGGCCGGACCGCCTGCGTGCCGAGCACCGCATCGTCGACGGCGTCCATGTCGTGGCCCTGCGGGGCGAGATCGACCACGACGTCAGAGCCGTCCTCGTCCAGGCCCTGCGAGCAGGGGACGACGCCCGCCCGCCGCGGATCGTCGCGGACCTCGGTGAGGTCACGTTCATGGACTCCAGCGGCATCAGCGTCTTCGTCTCCGCCCACCAGCAGGTGAGCAGCACCGGCGGATGGGTGCGCATCGCCTGTGCTCAGGAGTCCGTCCTGCGCGTCCTGCAACTGGTCGGTGTGGATGCCGTCATCCCCTGCCATCCCACCGTCGAACAGGCCCTGGCCGACTGACCCCGTCCGTCCGACTGGCCGACTGCGGCTCGCGACGACGGACCCGCCCCGGTCACCGGCCCTGACGTGGCCGTTCCACTCCGTCGGCGCTCGCACCGTAGAGCGCGGCGATGTCCTCGGAACTGGGCCACCGGCTGTACGTGGGGGACTGCGGCCACCCCTCGGGCGAGTCCTGCCAGTCCTCCTGCCGCCCGTACGGCAGGAGGTCGACGAGCGCGAAGGTGTGCGTGAGCTGCTCGGTGCCCCGACCGGTGGTGTGCCAGGTGCGGTACACCGTGTCGCCGTCGCGCAGGAAGACGTTCACCGCGAACGCTCCCCCGGGCGGTGCGCCGACATCGGCCCCGAAGGGGCTGTGGGCGGTCGAGTACCAGGTCATCCGGTTGCCGACCCGCCGCTTGTAGGCGAGCGCCTCGTCGATCGGTCCCTGGGTGACGATGACGAAACGCGCGTCATAGCTGTCCAGGAACTCCAGGCGGGTGAACTGCGCGGTGAGGCCCGTGCAGCCCGGGCACTGCCACTCCTCGCCGGGGAACCACATGTGGTGGTAGACGATCAGCTGACGTTTGCCGTCGAAGGCGTCCACCAGCCGGACCGGCCCGTCCTCGCCTTCGAGGGTGTAGTCGGGCATCTCCACCATCGGCAGGCGGCGGCGCTCGGCGGCGATGGCGTCCAGCTCCCGTGTCGCGGCTTTCTCCCTGGCCCGCAGCGTCTGGAGCCGATCCTCCCAGGTGGCGGCGTCGACGACGGGCGGCAGTGGCTGGGTGGTCATGATTCCCTCACAGAGTCCGGGCGCGGCTGTCACTGGCACAGGGGTAGACCGGACCGGGCCCCGGAACTCATCGCTGGCCCGGAGGCGGTGCCCCAATCCGGGGACCATCCGAGGGCCTCGCCGCTGGCGTCGAGGAAGGTGTCGGCGTTGCCCGGCCGGGACACTGCCGGTGACAGTGTGAAACCGAACCGCCCAAACCGGTCGTGGGAGCCTGCGGGCTCACCACTCGCGAACGTCGCTCAGGTCATCGCGTCGGGGACCGTGCCAGTCGAGTATGAGGACGGTGGCGTCGTCCTTGAGGTTCCCCCGGCAGGCGTCCAGCACCGCGCTGGTCAGGCTGCGCACGGCCTCCCTCGGGTGCGAGGCGCGGGTGTCCCACGCGAGGGCGGCCAGGTCGACGGCTGCCGCGCCGCGTTCCTGCATGCCGTCGGTGAGCAGGATCAGGCGGTCGCCGGGACGGAGCTGGAGTTCCTGAAGACGGTAGGGAGTGGGGGCCGCCACACCGAACGGCAGGTTGACGTCGAGCTGGACCTCTTCGACGCCGGTGGCACCCCGGCGCAGGCGCAGGGGTCTCGGGTGGCCCGCGTTGACCAGTTCGCAGGTGCCCGTCGCGAGGCTGATGCACAGCAGTTGTCCGGTGGCCAGGCCACGGCTGTGGGTCAGCAGGGCCTCATGGGCGTGGCGGGCCTGAAGGAGCGCGTCACAGCCGCTGCGCCGGGCGCCCCGCAGCGCACCGACCAGGAGCGTGGCCAGCAGGGCGGAGTTGGTGTCGTGGCCCATGGCGTCGGTGATGGACACGTGCAGTGTCTCGCGATCGAGGGTGTAGTCGTAGGTGTCGCCCCCGATGTCGTCGGCCGGTACCAGCCCTGCGGCGAGGGTGAACTGCGGTGCCTCGCAGCAGGACGACGACGGAAGCAACTGGTGCTGGATCTCGGCGGCCAGACTGGTCCGGGTGGTGCGCCTGCCCGCGTGGTAGAGGTCGGTGAAACGGCGGTCGGTCACGATGATGTAGGCCAGGGCGTGGGCCGCGTCCTCGATCTGGGCGAGCACGGTGTCGTCGGCGTTCTGCAGCGTCGCCTCCAGCACACCGATGCAGTCGCCGCGGTTGGTCACCGGCGAGATCACGCGCCGGCCACCCTGGCCGTCCGGCTCCACGTGCTGGCGCTGGCTGCGCAGGACCGCGTCGTAGACGCTGCCCCTCAGGTCGATCCGCTCGGCGGCGCCCTCCCTGTCGTCCGCGTCCCGCGTGGTCAGGCGCAGCAGTCGCTGGCCCACGAGGTCGGCGAACAGGAACGACACTCGCTCAGCCCCGAAGCGTTTGCGCAGGTCGTCGGCGAGCACCTCCACGGATTCACCAGGGGGTGCCGCCTCGGCAGCGGCCAGCAGCCGCCCCAGTTCCAGATCCTCGCCACCCATGACAGCCTCCCGTGCGTTGCCGCTCCTTCTTCCCGCGATCGTCCGTCCTCATCCAGCACACCCTTTACGTCCACTCACGCCTCTTTTGTTCTGAGCAGGCTCCGGGAAAGGGACCACGAGGCCGACGGTGAGCAGGCACCGATCACCTATGCTGAGGCGGCCACTGTCGGCCACTCAATCCAGGGCAAGACCTTTTGACCCCGCGTTCCCCCGCGTTCTACATGGACGTGATCACCACCGGAACGATCCTCGGTGCCCGCCCGACGGACACTCCCGACCAGGTCACCGCGATCCTGGGCTCGGAGTTCGCCGAGAACTCCCAAGGCAACCGGAGCATGTGGCGTGATTACGGGACGGTCGAGTTCTTCTGGGGCCGGGAATCACGTGGCCATGCCTGGACCGGCCACCACTTCACCGTGCAGGTGCGTCGGCTCTCCAGGGGCGGCAGCGCGGTCAACCGAGTGCTCCGTGAGCGGTACGGCCGTTTCGGCCGTCATCTCCGCTTCGACGCAGTCGAACGGCTGCCGGCCAGGCGCGGAGTGCTCATGGAGGAGGTCCCGAATCCCAACGCACCGGACTACAGCCTGCACTGGCACCCTGCCTCGCAGGTGTCCGTCATGGTGCGCCGCTCCCCCGAGAGGGGGGCACACCGGCGTGGCCGTACACGGGTCGGTGACGTGCACTCCGTCGCCTCGTCGATGAGTGCCGAGCAGGTGGCCTTTTACAGGTCGCGTCACGCACGGCTGACGACGGCGGTCCCCTCGTGACCGGTGAGGGGGCCGATGTGGGACGGCGGCCATCCGGTGTCTTCCTCATGGGGTCCGTTGCAGGGATACAGGCATGCTCGGCCCCGGCGCGGGCACAGGGCTGAGCAGGCGGGTGGAGTCCGTTCCCCGCTGTCCGTACTGGGGAGGTCCTTGGTGATGCGGCTGTGGCAGGAGAGCATGGACATCGGACCGCGCCCGGGACGGATCTCGCCGCTGGGTGCCACCTTCGACGGCGCGGGGACGAATTTCGCCGTGTTCTCCGAGGTGGCGGAGCGGGTGGAGTTGTGCCTGTTCGACGACGAGGGCACCGAGGAGCGTATCGAACTGCGGGAGGCGGACGGCTTCGTCCATCACATCTATCTGCCGGACGTCGGGCCGGGACGGCGGTACGGATTCCGGGTGCACGGCCCCTACCGGCCCGGCCGCGGTGAACGCTGCAATCCGAGCAACCTGCTGCTCGACCCCTACGCCAAGGCCATCGAGGGCGACATCGTGTGGGACGAGGCGCTCTTCCCGTACCATTTCGGCGCGCCGGACCAGCGCAACGACCTGGACTCGGCGCCGTACGTACCGAAGTCGGTGGTGATCAATCCGTACTTCGACTGGGGCAATGACCACCCTCTGCAGACGCCGTACCACGAGACGGTCGTCTACGAGGCCCATGTCAAGGGGATGACCCAGACCCATCCCGCCATCCCGGAGGCCATACGCGGCACGTATGCGGCGATGGCGCACCCGGCCATGGTCGACTACTTCGTCAAGCTGGGCGTCACGGCGGTGGAGCTGATGCCGGTGCACCAGTTCGTCCAGGACCACGCGCTGGTGCAGCGGGGGCTGTCGAACTACTGGGGGTACAACACCATCGGCTTCTTCGCCCCGCACCACGCCTACTCCTCGTCGGGCCGGCGGGGCGAGCAGGTGCAGGAGTTCCGGTCGATGGTGAAGACGCTGCACGAAGCGGGCATCGAGGTCATCCTCGACGTCGTCTACAACCACACGGCCGAGGGCAACCACCTCGGTCCGGTGCTGTCCTTCCGCGGCCTGGACAACGCGGCCTACTACCGCCTGTCCGAAGAGGACCCCCGCTTCTACTGGGACACCACCGGGACGGGCAACAGCCTGCGGATGAACCACCCGCACACCCTGCAGCTGATCATGGATTCACTGCGGTACTGGGTGACCGAGATGCATGTCGACGGCTTCCGCTTCGACCTGGCGGCCACCCTCGCCCGCCAGTTCCACGAGGTCGACCGCCTGTCCTCCTTCTTCGACCTGGTGCAGCAGGACCCGGTCATCTCCCAGGTGAAGCTCATCGCGGAGCCCTGGGACGTCGGCGACGGCGGCTATCAGGTCGGCAACTTCCCGCCGCTGTGGACGGAGTGGAACGGCAAGTACCGGGACACGGTACGTGACTTCTGGCGCGGTGAGGGCGGCACCCTGGGCGAGTTCGCCTCCCGGCTGACCGGCTCCTCGGACCTGTACCAGAGCGACGGACGCCGCCCCTACGCCTCCGTCAACTTCGTCACGGCCCACGACGGCTTCACCCTGCGGGATCTGGTCTCCTACAACGACAAGCACAACGAGGCCAACGGCGAGGGCAACCGCGACGGTGAAAGCCACAACCGCTCCTGGAACTGCGGCGCCGAGGGTCCCACCCGCGACCGGGACGTCCTCGCCCTGCGCGCCCGCCAGCAGCGCAACCTCATCGCCACCCTGCTGCTCTCCCAGGGCGTGCCCATGCTGTCGCACGGCGACGAACTCGGCCGCACCCAGCACGGCAACAACAACGCCTACTGCCAGGACAGCGAACTGACGTGGCTCGACTGGCCGAACGCCGCCGAGGGCAGCGAGCTGCTGGAGTTCACCGGCAAGCTGATCGCGCTGCGCCGCGACCATCCGGTGTTCCGCCGGCGGCGGTTCTTCAGCGGGCGCGCGCCGCGGGACAGTCGCAGCGGCACGAAGGACATCGTCTGGCTCACTCCCGCCGGGCGCGAGATGACCGACACCGACTGGGAGACCGGGTTCGCCAAGTCGCTGATGGTCCATCTCAACGGCAAGGCCATCACCGAACCGGACCTGCGCGGCCTGCCGGTGACGGACGACTCGTTCCTGCTGCTGTTCAACGCGCACTCGGAGAGCGTCACGTTCACCATCCCCGAGGAGTTCGACCAGTGGTGGGCCGTGGAGGTGGACACCGCCATCCCTTACACCGAGTACCGGCCCCTGACCAAGGCGGGCACCGAGATGGACATCGAGGCGCGGGCGCTCGTCGTCCTCCGCGGCGCACAGGACGCCTGAACTCCCCGCACCGCCCCCGGACAGGAGGCGGCGGCACGCCTCGGGTGACGCACAGTCATAGCGATGTCTCTCAGCGTGGGATGAGACAGGAGGAATGGGGGTAAAAGCTCCTAGACCCACAGAAGGGACCGAATGATATGAATCGCCTCGACCGTAATCCGTTCGCCGCCGCCCAACGGGTCACCGAAGCAGCGGTCAGCTGGTGGCGACGCGCCCGCCGCACTGCCACGCCCGCTGCCCGCGACCACCGGGCTCCCGTCCCGCGCGCCACGGACGAGGGACGGGAGCAGCACCCGCTGGCGCGCCTCCCCCACGCCCTGCCCGGGCAGCGCTCCGCCGCCACGCCGCCCCGGCTGTCGTACGTGCCCCGCAGCCGCACCCCTTCCTGGTGAGACCGCCGCACCGGCGCGGCGCCCAGCCGGCACCGGCCTGGGCAGGACCAGCTGTTCGACATGGTTGCCCGTGGGGCCGGGTGAACCTAGCCTCATCCGCGGGACCGTGGAAAGGCTGACATGCTGAAGACCGTCCGGGAGCAGGCGACGGGGCTCACCAAGGATCAGCGAAACGTTTTCGTCGCCGCCTACTTGGGCTGGGCGATGGACGCTTTCGACTACTTCCTGGTGGTCCTCGTCTACAGCGAGATCGCCGACGACTTCGGCGTCTCCCTCACTGACATGGCTTTCCTCACCACCGCCACGCTGGTGATGAGACCGGTCGGTGCGTTCCTCTTCGGCATGTGGGCCGACCGGCGGGGCCGCCGTGTCCCGCTCATGGTCGACGTCGCCTTCTACTCGGTCGTCGGATTCGCCTGCGCCTTCGCGCCGAACTACACCGTGCTGCTGGTGCTGCGCCTGCTGTACGGCATCGGCATGGGCGGCGAGTGGGGCCTCGGCGCCGCGCTCGCCATGGAGAAGATTCCCGCCGAACGGCGCGGCTTCTGGTCGGGCCTGCTGCAGAGCGGCTACTCGCTGGGCTACCTGCTCGCCGCCGTGGCGTTCTTCGTCATCGAGCCGGTCCTCGGCTGGCGCGGCCTGTTCGGTTTCAGCCTGGTGCCCGCCCTGGTCTCGCTGTGGGTGCGGAGCCGGGTGGAGGAGAGCGAGGTGTGGGAGCAGAGCGTCGCGGTCAACCGCACGCCCGCGTATCAGATCTTCAGGAACCCTGCGGTGCTCAAGCGCTTCGTCTACCTCGTAGCGCTGATGACGGCCTTCAACTGGATGTCGCACGGCACCCAGGACGTCTACCCGACCTTCGTCAAGAAGGGCCTCGGACTGTCGGCCGACACGTCCATCGCCATCGCGGTGGTCTACAACATCGGCGCCATGATCGGAGGCGCGCTGCTCGGCGCCGCCTCCGAGCGGCTGGGACGCCGTCGTACGATCATGCTCGCGTCGGCCGGTGGCCTGGTGATCGTGCCCTTCTTCGTGCTGTCCACCACCGTGGGCTGGCTGATGCTCTCCTCCTTCCTGATGCAGGTATGCGTCCAGGGCGCCTGGGGTGTCATCCCCGCGCATCTGACCGAGATGAGCCCGGACGCCATCCGGGGCTTCTACCCGGGCGTGACCTACCAGCTCGGGAACTTGATCGCCGCCCTGAATCTGCCGCTCCAGGAGGCCATCGCCAAGCATCACGGCTATCCGGCGGCGCTGGCCTGGACCGTGGCGCCCGCCTTGGTCCTGGTGATCCTGCTGAGCGCGGTCGGCAAGGAGGCGAAGGGCATCCGGTTCGGCAGCACCGGTACACGTCCTCCGGGCGGGGGCTCCGCGGTCACGGAGACGGCGGCGTAGGCGCCAACTGCGGCAAGCAAGGGCGGCACCGGCGACACGTAGCGTGCCCAAGGCTGAGGACCGCACCACGCCCGCGAGGTGCTCTCCGGGGGCCGGGCGTGGCCAGGCGTGCGCTATCGGGGTGGGTGTCCGGTGAGGGTGTCGCCTGGGTCGTCGGTCAGGGCGAGGCGGGCGGTGACGCGCTTGCCGGCCTGCTCCCGCCGGACCTCGAAGCCCTGGGCGACGGCCATGACGATCTCCAGGCCGTGCTGTCCGACGCGGCCGGCGTCCGCGGCCCGGGCGACCGGCAGCACCGGGTCCGAGTCCCACACCGAGATCTCCACGGTGTCGCCGGTGACGCGCAGGTCCATCAGCGCCGGGCCGGGGGCGTACTTGCGGACATTGGTGACCAGCTCGCTGACCACCAGCTGGGTCAGGTCCATGGCGCGCCGGGAGACGGGCAGGCCGTGCTCGGCCTGCGCCCGGACGAGGAAATCGGCGGCCAGGTGACGGGCTCCGGCGATGTCGGCGCCGTCCCCGTCCAGGGCGACCGAGGTCTGTATGACGTGTACTCCCGGCGTGGCGCCGTCCTCGTCCACGGGAACGTGTTCCATCACCGCCGCCTTCACTACCCCGTTCACCACTCCTCGCGCGTACCCGTCCTTGCGCGGTACACCCTCGGCGCCCCTCCGATGGCTGCCCGCAGCACGAGAGGCACCGCCCACGTCGTGCAGGGCAGCACCGCGGGCAGAGTCCTGCGGGGTCAGTATCACCCACATGGTTGAAGCACATACGGTATAGGAAGCAACCCGGCGATCAGACGCCGCCACCGGGCGGGCCGCCGGAGACCGCCACCACCGCGGACGGCAGCCGCCTCCGTCACCGCGGAGGCAGGGACGGAGCGGGGCGGCGGCTCGTACCGCGGCGGCCGGATCACTCGCCGGCGGCGGCGACCAGCTCGCGTACCTTGTCGACGTCGCCGCAGTCGTCGGCCAGGTACTTCGCGCGGGCCGCGCGGAACGCCTCGCCGAGCTGGGAGCGGCGGTCGGCCGCGACGTTCTCCCGCGCGTCGTTCAGCAGGGTCCGCTCCTCCTCGTCCGTGTGGTGGTTGATGGCGGCGACGAGATCCTCCAGCTTCTCGTCCCACTCCTCGGAGCCGGTGCCGCCGACCTCCAGCAGGGCGAGCAGGGCCTCGTTGCCCTCGTGGTGCTCGTGCACACCGTGATCGACGTCGTCGTCGTCCACCTTCTTGTAGCGCCGCAGGGCCGGATAGACCTCGTCTTCCTCGGCCTGGGCGTGGGCGATGAGCAGATGCGCGAATTCCTGGAGAGCGGAGGCCCGGTCGGCCTCCACGTTGCGCATGGTCCGGAAGAGATCCTCCATCCGGCGGTGGTCCTGGAGGATGAGCTCGACGACGTCCGTGGACGGCACGGTGACTCCCTGGTGCTCGGCTACAACGGTACGGGTTCGCGCATACCCCGAGAACGGTGGGCGGAACGCCGAACGGCAGGCTGTGGGCACTGCCCGGAGCCGAGCGGATACGACGCCGAACAGATACGCAGCCACTCCCCCGACCCGAGTGTGAATCGGGCCTTTCCGGGTAATTTTTTAAGTGGGGAGGCACTCGGCGCCGCCGCTCCAGGCGTCGCCATCGGCGGCCGACACGTGCGGCCGTGACGAGAGGAAGCCACCGTGATAGCCCTTGGCGTCATCCTGCTCATCGTCGGGTTCATCCTGCACATCGGCATCCTGTGGACGATCGGGATCATCCTGCTCGCCATCGGACTCATCCTGTTCCTCCTCGGCTCCGTCGGCCACGCCGTCGGTGGCCGACGCCACTACTGGTAGGCGCACTCGCACCTCATGGCGGGCGACCCGACGGGCCGCCCGCCCTGCCTGCCCCTCGGCAGCGTCTCCCGCCCTGCCCGCGGATCGACGACCTGGAGTCGTCGCCGAGGGCGAGGGCGAGTACGACGGGGACGATGAGCAGGCCGCTACAGCGTTCCCGCGGCCACCGACAGGATCGCTCGCACCTGGGCGATGATGTCCAGCCGGTTGCGGACGAACTCCGGGTCCGTGACAGTGCCCGTCGCCGGGTCGGTGTTGCCCGCGCCGAACTGCAGCACCGGGGTGTGCAGGTGTCCGCCGGGCAGCGTGCCGTGCAGGCCGAGCCGGTCGCGCAGCAGCGTGGCCCGGTAGCCGATCTCGTTGGACAGGTAGTCCCCGCCGCCCCCGGCCCGCGCCGTCGACCCGGGCGTCGGCCCCTCCGGCCGTACCACCGGCTCGCTGCCGCCCGCCGGGATCTCGGTCACGGACGTGTTGTCGTACACCGGGAACCGGCCCGTGTCCGCCGCCGTGATCCTGGCGTACGGCAGGGTCGTCGTCGTCCACTGCGGCCGCGTCGCCGGATCGGTCACCGGGACCGGGCCGGCCGTACCGGTGTTGTCGTTGTCCGGGGAGCCGCCCCGCCAGGCGCCGTTGGTGCGCTCGACGTCGAAGCGCCCGACACGACCCTGGCTCACCGTCGTGAACATGTCCACGCGGGGCAGATACGGCCGCAGCGCCCGCTCCACCGTCCCCTGCGTGAAGTCACGCCAGCGCACCGGGAACACCAGTGTCTCCACCCGCGCCGGACCAGCGGCCGTCTCGATCACCGTGCCGTCCAGGGCCAGCGCGGAGGCGCCGGACGGGTTGGAGATACGGATGTCCCGGTCGAGCGTGAACGGGTCGAACCCGGTGACGAGGACCCGCTTGAGCCCCTTGGCGGCCTGCGGATACCGGACATCGGTCTGCCCGCGGGAGGTGCGCTCCAGAGCGTCGAGCAGGAGGTTCCGCTGCCGCGCGCCGAGTGTGAAGTCCGGTTCCCAGCCGCGCACTTCCCGGGTCATCGCCAGTCGTGCCCAGTACAGCGGCCGGTCGTCGTCCCGGCTGAGGTCGCCGCCCGCCGGCCCCCGGCCCTGTGCCCGGTCCACGGCCCGCCGCCAGAGCGCGGTGCCTTCCCGTACGACGATGCGGCGTGCCTGCGCGTAGGAGTGCGTGTGGTTCAGCGTCCTGCTGAACCGCGGTGCCACGGTGTCGAATCCGGAGCGGCGCAGGATCTCCTGCGGTGCCTCCTGGTCGAGGCGCTGCTCCTCGACGGTCGGGGCGAGGGCCGGGGCAGCCGGAACGGCCGACGCGGTGGTGGGGGCGGCCAGGGCGGCGGTCATCAGGGCAAGTCCGAGGGCGGCCGCGGGAACACGTATGGAGAGCAAGGGGTGGGGGTCCTTTTGTCGCTGTGGGGCGCGTGCTTGCGGGACGAGCGCAGTATCGCGTGAGGGACGTGGCGTACGCCATGGTGTTGTCGGTCAGGCCGGGGCGACCGGCTGCCTCACGCGCTCGGGCCGGGTGGCGGCCCGAAGGTGCCGCCCCCGGCAGGCAGCCTCAGTTCCAGCCGGGGGCCGGCGGCAGCGGCCAGGGCGGTGGGCTCGGCAGGCTGCCGTCCGGCTCCAGGCGTGTGCCGCACGCGCGGCCGGACAGCCAGGCCAGGAGCGCGTGGCCGGGGCCGGTAGCGGTGGGGCCGGTCGGACCGAGGAGCCAGGCGCGGCCGAGGTCGGTGGCTTCGAGGCGGGCGAGGGGGAAGTCGCGGGCGGCCAGGGTCGCGGCGGTCTCCTCCAGGGCCCAGGTGACATAGTCGGCGGGCCAGTCGGCGGAGGAATACCCCAGGTCCAGGTCGGCGTGGTGGGTCTCCAGTTCGCGCCGGGCGCGGTGCAGCGTGAACCAGGCGGGATGCCGCCACCCCGCCGGCGCGGAGACCAGCGTAGGCCAACGGTCCGCGGGCATGGCCGCCGCCTCGTCGAGCAGCCGGTCCAGACTGCCGCGCAGATCGGCCACCAGTGCGACCGCGTCCCGCTCGGCGCCCTCGCGCAGGGCCCGGTCCAGGGCGGCGGCGTCGGCCCGGGGGCCGGGTTCCCTGCCCGTGCGGGCCAGGGTCAGCAGCCATACGTAGGCGTCCGCGCTGCGGGCGAGATGGGTCAGGACGTGGGCCCGGCTCCAGCCGGGGAGCACGGAGGGCTGGCGGGCCTGCGCGTCGGTCAGCGTCTTGAGAGTGGCGGTGAGGCGAGTGGCCGATACCCGTACGTGGTCCAGGAGTTCGGCGCTGTCGGCATGGTCCGGGACGATGGTGTCGGTCACGGACGGCGACTCTACAGCGGACGGCTATGCCTCCCGGGGCACCCCTCAGCCGACCGACTCGCCCAGCGGCCACAAGAAGCCGCGGTACGCGCATGTCGCATGTCGCATGTCGGAGGAGGGTGCCTGGACGTGCGCATGCCCGTGGCGGCATTTCCGTATCCTCTGGCGCCGGACCCCTTGGGGGATCCGGCGCTTCTCGTCCAGGCACCCGGGGGAGCTAGCGCTCCCCCACGCCCAGAGTCACTCCCCGTGCACAGTGAGCCGGTACCCCTCGGGGCCGGTGAAGGAGAACGTCGGGCCGAACGGGCTCGCCTGCACCGGGCTGACGTCCTGCGTGCCCGCCTGTACCAGTTGCTCGCGCAGGGCGGTCGCGTCCGAGGTGCGCAGCCACAGTGCCACGCCCAGGCCGGGGCGCTCGGCGCCGTCCAGGTCTACGCCCGGCAGCGGCTCGCGTACGGCGAACGCGATCGGGCTGGTGGTGAACACCACGGCGCCGGGCGGTGAGGCGGGCGCCCGGCGCAGTCCGAGACGCTCCTCGAAGAAGGCGGCTGCGGCGGGCACGTCCTTCACCTGCAGGGCGATGAAGTCGGGGCCTTCGACGGTGGCGGGCATGGTTCCTCCAGAACTCGCATGTCAGAACTTTGACATAAGAAACTGTAGGCGCCGACTTCCCGGCATGTCAAAATGCTGACATGGAGAACCGTTCGCCCGTGTCCCCGCCCCACCCGGCCCAGGACGTGACAGAGCACGTGGGATATCGCCTCAAACGCGCAGCCGCCGCCCTGCGCGGCGCCATGGACAAGGCCCTGCGTGAGCACGACCTCACCGTCCCGCAGTACTCCTGCCTCGAACTCCTCGACCGGCAGCCCGGCCTGTCCAACGCCGACCTGGCCCGCGGCACCTTCGTCACACGGCAGTCGGCCAACGTCGTCCTGCGCGGCCTGAAAGAGGCCGGTCTCATCACCCGGGCGAGCACCACCGACCACGGCCGCGCCCTGCCCGTCCACCTCACCGCGGCCGGACAGCAGCGCCTGGACGCCGCCCGCGGTGCCGTCTACGCCGTCGAGAAACGCATGATCAAGGCTGTCCCCGGAGACCGCCTGGCGGCACTGCTCGCCGACCTCGACACCATGGCCGCCGCCCTCGACGACTGACCGAGCGGGCCCGGGCGCCACGACTCCGGCCCGATCCGGCCTGTGCGCGAAGTGTTCAGCGAGGCCGGAAGCCGGACCGAAAAAGAGCCCGGGGGGTATGGACCGCGCGGCACCTGTCCATCTACTGTCTAGACATGCCTGGACAGGTACACAAGCATCGTCGCATCGCCCGCGTCCTCGCCGACGAGATCCGCGCCGGGATACATACCGACGGCAGCAGACTCCCGGGCGAGCACGCCCTCACCCAGCGCTTCGGCGTCAGCCGCACCACCTTGCGGCAGGCGCTCCAGGTGCTCGGCGAGGAGGGGCTCATCGCCACCCACGCGGGGATCGGCTCGTTCGTCACCTTCGACGGCGGGGCGCCGCTGGACCACCGCCTCGGCTGGACCCGGGCGCTCGCGGAGCAGGGCACCGAGCTGACCACCGAGACCCTGCGGTTCGAGCAGATGACGGACGACGCGCTCGCCGCCGAACTGGGGCTGGCGTCGGGCGCGTTCGTCGCCCTGGACCGGGTCAGGCGGCTGCCCGACGGGCAGGGCGTCTCCCTGGAGCGCAGCAGGGTGCCGGCCACCGGGGAACTGGCCGGACTGCCCGAGCGCGGCCTCGACGGGGGCTCGCTCAGCCGGACCCTGGTGGCCGCGGGCCGGGTGACCGACTCCGGCGAGGGCCGGGTCGGCGTGTGCGGCCTGGGCCCGGCCGAGGCCGCCCTGCTGCACCGCGCGCACGGTGAGTCCTTCCTGCGCCTGAGCCAGGTCTACCGGGCCGCCGACGGCTCGGTGGTCGAGCACGTCACCAGCCTGCTGGACCCGGCCAGGTTCGAACTGCACATCCGCTCGGGCCGAGGAGGCCGACTGTGACCAACCTGCTCGACCGCGCCCTCGGCGCCTACTACGGACTCGCTCTCGGCGACGCCCTCGGCATGCCCACCCAGTCAATGTCCCGGCAGGATGTCGTCCGCTGCTACGGCACCCTCACCGGTTTCGTCGCCGCCCACCCCGACAACCCCATCAGCGGGGGCATGCCGGCCGCAACCGTCACCGACGACACCGACCAGGCCGTGATCGTGGGCCGGCTGATCGCTGAGGGCCGGGGCCGGATCGACCCGCTGCGGCTCGCCCACGAACTGCTCGACTGGGAGAAGGAGATGAAGGCCAAGGGCTCCTTCGACCTGCTCGGCCCGTCCACCAAGGCCGCCCTGGACGCGGTGGCCCGCGGTGTCCCGACGTACGAGACGGGGCGTACCGGCACCACGAACGGCGCCGCCATGCGCGTCACCCCGGTCGGCATCGCCCACGCCACCGAGCCGCTGGACGCCTTCCTCGACCATGTCGAGCGGTCCTGCCAGGTCACGCACGACACGGACATCGGGATCGCGGGTGCCGCCGCGGTCGCCGCCGCCGTCAGCACGGGCGTCGCCGGTGGCACACTGGACGAGGCCGTGGCCGCCGCGGTACGCGCGGCGCGAGCCGGTGCCCGGCGCGGCCACTGGGTCGCGGGGGCCGACATCGCCACCCGCGTCGCGTGGGCCTGGGACCTGGTCCGGGACCTCCCGCAGGACGAGGCACTCGACCGGATCGTCGCGCTGGTCGGCACCAGTGTCGCCAGCCAGGAGTCCGTGCCCGCCGCGTTCGCGGTCCTCTCCGTGGCCGACGGCGACCCTTGGCGGGCCGCACTGCTCGCCGCCAACCTCGGCGGCGACAGCGACACCATCGGCGCGATCGCCGGTGCCGTCGCCGGTTCGGTCACCGGCCTGGCGGCGCTGCCCGCAAAGGCAGTTCGGACCCTGCGCACGGTCAACTCCCTCGACCTGGAAGCCCTGACGGCCGAGCTGCTCGCCCTGCGCTGACCGGGCCGCACCGCCCCGTCCGATCCGCCCGTCCCTCTTCCCCCGTCCATTCCCCCGCACAGCGCAAGGAGGTTCCGTCATGACCGGTTCGAAGGCGAACGATCGCGTCGGCGCCGTCGAGACCCGAGGAATCGAACCGGTTCCCGAAAGCGAACGGCACGGCAGGGCCGGCCAGATGTTCTGGACCTGGTTCGCCGCCAACATCAGCATCCTGGGGCTGCCTCTCGGTGCCACGCTCGTCGCCTTCCGCGGGCTGAACGTCTGGCAGTCGGTGCTCGTCGCCGTCGTCGGGGCCTTCGGTTCCTTCGCGCTGGTGGGCGCGCTCAGCCTGGCGGGCAAGAAGGGCGGCGCGCCCGCCCTGACCCTCTCCCGCTCGGTCTTCGGGCAGCGCGGCAACGCGGGGCCGACCCTGATCAGCTGGCTGAGCCGGGTCGGCTGGGAGACGATCTCCACGACCACGGCGGCGTACGCGCTGCTGGCGCTGCTGGACACCGCGTTCGGTGTCGGCCGCAACACCGTGCTCACCATCGTCTGCCTGCTGGTCTTCATCGGCTGCACGCTGCTGATCAGCGGCCTCGGCCACGCCACCATCATGTGGATCAACAAGTGGGCCACGGTCGTCTTCGGCCTGCTGAATCTGGTCGTGATGGGCTTCCTGGTCGCCACCGTCGACTGGGCCAAGGTCCTCGACACCCCGGCCGGACCGGTCAGCGCGGTGATCGCGGGCATCGGGTTCATCGCCTCGGGCACCGGCATCGGCTGGGCCAACGCCGGTGCGGACTACGCCCGCTATCTGCCCCGTACGGTCCCGGGCCGCCGGCTGATCACCGCCTCGGCGTTCGGCGCGGGCATCCCGCTGGTCCTGCTGATCTCGCTCGGTTCGCTGCTCTCGGCGGGCGACACGTCCCTGGCCACCGCCTCCGACCCGGTCGCGGCGATCAACGCGATGCTGCCCTCCTGGATGGCGATCCCCTACCTCGTCGCGGCCTTCGGCGGGCTGCTGATGTCGAACCACCTCTCCACCTACTCGGCCGGCCTCACGATGATCACCCTCGGGCTGCGGGTGCCACGGGCCGCCGCCGTCACCCTCGACGTGGTGCTGATGTTCGCCGGCGGCATCTACTTCATGCTGATCGCCGACGATTTCTACGGGCCGTTCTCCACCTTCCTGACCCTGCTGGCCGTGCCCGTCTCGGCCTGGATCGGCGTCATCGCGGTGGACTCGCTGCGGGGCCGCGCCTACGACCCCGAGGCGCTGATGGACACCAACCGCACCAGCCGGTACTGGTACTCGGGCGGTTTCCGGCTGCCCGCCGTCGCCGGCTGGGCCGCCGCCATCGTCGCCGGACTGCTCTTCACCAAGGCATCGACGAGCGACACCGACGTGTGGTTCGCGGGCCCGCTCTCGGGCACCTGGCCCGGGGTGAACGGCCTCGGCTGGGCCGTGTCGATGGCCGTCGGCGCCGCGGTGTACGCGCTGCTCGGCCGCCGTCCCGGCGGCTCGGGCGGCGACGACGCGGCCCTCTCCCCCGCTCTCCAGGAGGTCCGGCGATGACACGCCGACTCGTTCTCGCCGGCAATGTCATCGCCGATCTGGTCATCGAGGTGCCCGCGCTGCCCGAGCGCGGCGGCGACGTCATCGGCACCCGCGCCAGGACGACCGCCGGCGGCGGCTTCAACACCCTGGTCGCCGCCCGGCGCCTCGGCACGGAGGCCGTCTTCGCGGGGCTGCACGGCACCGGCCCGCACGGCGACCTGGTCCGGGAGGCACTCGCGACCGAGCACATCGAGCCGCTGCTGCCCGCCCGTACGGAGGGCGACACCGGCTTCACGGTGGCCCTGATCGACGGCGGCGGCGAGCGTACCTTCGTCACCAGCTTCGGCGTCGAGGCCACCCTGACCCGGTCGGACGTCGACGCCGTCGCCGCCCGGCTGCGCCCCGGCGACCTGCTCCAGCTCTCCGGCTACGGGCTGGTCCTGCCGGGCAACGGCCCGCTGCTGTCCGCGTTCACGGCCGCGCTGCCGGCGGACGTCACCGTCTGCCTTGACCCGGCGCCGCTGGTGGCCGACATCCCCGAGGCGGTCCTGTCCCCGGTACTGGCCCGCGCCGACTGGCTCAGCGCCAACGCCCGCGAGGCCCGGCTGCTGTCCGGCCACGAGGACCCGCGGGCCGCCGCCCTGGCGCTGCGGGAGCGGCTGGCGCCGGGCGCGGGGGTGCTCGTGCGGGCCGACAAGGACGGCTGCTGGCTGGCGGCCCCCGGCGAGGCACCGGTGCGGGTGCCGGGGTTCCCGGTCGCAGCGGTGGACAGCAACGGCGCCGGGGACGCGCACGTCGGCTCGTTCCTCGCCCTGCTCGGGCAGGGGCACGACCCGCTGACCGCGGCCAGGGGGGCCAATGCCGCCGCCGCCTTCGCGGTGACCCGGTCCGGCCCGGCCACCGCGCCGGACCGCCGGGAACTGGCCCGCTTCCTCGGTGCCGACCCGCTCGCGCGACGGCTCTTCGGCTGAGGGCCCGCGGGAAGCCGCCGGGCCGGCGGGCGCGAGGCTGCTCGTGTCACGCGAGGTGTGTCAGCCCGTCCGCCCACCGCTCGCCGTGCTGTCCCTGACCACTAACCGGTACGGCGCCTTCGAGTCGGCCGGTGGCGGTGCCGTGCCCTCGATGAGCCGGACGAGGGTGCTGACCGCCAGGTGGGCGATCTGGGCCTTGTCGGGGGCGATGGTGGTGAGCGTGGGCGTGCTGTACTCGCCCTCCTGGATGCCGTCGACGCCGATCACGGCGATGTCCTCGGGGACGCGGACGCCCGCCAGCGTGAGGGTGTGCATCACGCCGATGGCGAGGAGGTCGTTGTAGCAGAAGACCGCGTCGGGCGGTTCGGGCAGGGACAGGAGCCGTTCCATGGCCTGGGCGCCGAAGCGGCGGTGGAAGCGGGGGGTGGGGACGACGAGGTCGGCGTCGACCTCCAGTCCGGCCCGCTCCAGGGCCTGGCGGTAGCCGATGGTGCGCAGTTGCGCGGTCTCGCCGGTGCTGTAGGGCTGGTCGCCGATGGCGGCGATGCGCCGACGGCCCAGGGCGACGAGGTGTTCGGTCGCCTCGCGGGCCGCGGCGATGTTGTCGATGGCCACATGGTGGAAGTTGCCGTTGAAGATGTGCTCACCGAGCAGGACGACAGGAACGCGGTTGGTGCGGTCGCGCAGTTCGTCCACCGAGAGGGCCAGCGGGCTCAGCAGCAGGCCGTCGAACATGGTGGCCCGCGACTCGCGCCCGAGCAGTTCCCGCTCCCGCTCGCCGTCGCCGTCGGTCTGGTCGAGCATGACGACGTAACCGTGCGCCCGGGCCGCGGTGATGACCTCGCGGGCCAGCTCCGCGAAGTAGGGGACGTCGAGTTCCGGTACGACGAGGGCGAGCATGCCGGTACGGCCGCGGCGCAGGTTGCGGGCGACGAGGTTGGGCCGGTAGTCGAGTTCCTCCAGGGCGGACTCGACGCGGGTGCGCAGTTCCTCGGAGACGGGGACCGATCCGTTGACCACGTTGGAGACCGTACGGATCGAGACTCCCGCGCGTCTGGCGACGTCACGAAGGGTTGCGCCGGCCATCCAGGGCCCCTCTCTGCTGTCGGTCCGCCCGCCGGGACCTCCCGGTGGCGGCTCCGCTTCCTGGCCGGTGAGGCCTTCGGCTGCGTACGCACCGAATGTTACTCGGGTATTGCATCGTTGCAAAAGGCGGCGCATCATCTCTGCATCGTTGCAATCCGGGGTGGCGCCCATGCTGCTGCGACGTCGGCGTGCCTGCGCGCCGTGCGTCCTGAGCCATGGGCTGCCGCACGTCCTGGTGACCGCTTCAGAGGAGCCGTGTTCATGTCCAGACCATCCGTCCCGCGCCGCGGTGTCCTGCGCGGCGCCCTCGGTGCCGGCGCCCTCGCCGCCACCGCCGGCCCTCTCGCCGCGTGCGCCCCCGGCCCCACGGGGAGCCGGCCGCAGAAGCTCACCGGGACGCCCGGCGCGTCGGCCAAGGGCGAGATCACCATCTGGAACCGCTCGGGCGACCTGTTCAAGGTCTTCGACGCGGCGATCGACAGCTTCCGCAGGGCGTACCCGGGCGTGAAGGTGAACCACCAGGCGGTCGACATCGACGCCAAGCTCGCCAACACCCTGATCACCGGCGCCGACCTGCCCGACGGCAGCTTCTGGGACGACGCCAAGATCGGCAGCCAGGCCGAGCACCTGTACGACCTCACCGACCTGATCGCCCCGTACCGCAAGCAGACCTCGCCGTACAAGCTCTCCGTCAACACCGTCGACGGCCGGATCTACGGGGTGCCGTGGGACCTGGACCCGGGGCTGCTCTGGTACCGCGAGGACCTGCTGGAGGACGCGGGCGTCGACCCGGCGGGGCTGACGACGTACGACAACCTGCTGGAAGCGGCCCGGGCGCTGAAGGAGAAGAATCCCGAGGCGGCCCCGATCCACATGGACAAGGACCCCTACCTCGGCCAGCTGTGGCTGGAGATGCTCGCCAACCAGCAGGGCACCAGCCTCGCGGACGCGAACGGCAAGGTGCGCCTGGACTCCAAGGAGTACCGTGCGATCCTCTCCTGGATCCGGTCGGCGGTGCACGACGGGCTGGTGACCCACACCGAGTACCTCAAGCAGGCCGACATCGCCGCCCTGGAGGACGGCCGGCAGGCGCTGGTGCCCTGGGCGGTGTGGTGGTCCTTCGCGCCCCAGCAACTGCTGAAGAAGACCAAGGGGAAGTGGCGGGCCACCCAGCTGCCCGCCTGGACCCCCGGCGGAGCCCGCAGCGGCGCGATGGGCGGCAGCAGCTTCATCATCCCGGCGAAGGCGAAGAACCCCGAACTGGCCTGGCTGCTCTATGAGTTCCTGTGCTTCAAACAGCCCGGCTACAGCACGGTCTACGGCCCGAGCAGCGTCTACCCGGACGGCCTGAACACCTCCGTGCCCAGCTACACCCCGGCCCGCCGGGCCGACAGGCCGCTCTTCAAGCCGCAGGCGGCCTTCGGCGGCCAGGACCTGTGGAAGGTCACCGTGGACGCGGCGGCCACCATCCCGGCCGCCGCGCCGATCCCGGCCTGGTGGAGCAAGTCGGTGGACTACCTCGGCAACAACCTCCAGCGGCTGCTGTCGGGCTCGATGTCGCCCGACGACGTCATCGACGACTCCACCCGCAAGATCCAGCGCAATCTCGTGGACCGCGCATGACACCGACGACCCTCGCTCCCGCGCGCCGCGCGGAGCGCACCGACCCGGCGCCGCCGCGCACCCGCCGCCGGCTCTTCCTCACGCCCTACCTGTTCGTCGCCCCCTTCTACGTCGTCTTCGCCGCGTTCGGCCTCTACCCGCTGGTCTTCGCGCTCCAGTTGAGCTTCACCAACTGGAAGGGCGCGGGAGAGGCCCGGTTCATCGGGCTGGGCAACTACACCTACCTGCTCACCAGCCCCGAGTTCTGGTCCTCGCTGGGCAACAGCGCGGTGATGTGGCTGCTGGTCGTGCCCGTGCAGATCGTCGGCGGGCTCGCCGCCGCGGTGCTGCTCGCCAACGCGCGGCTGCGGCTGCGCGGTGCGTTCCGGGTGGCCTTCATCGCGCCCTTCGTCACCCCGCTGGTGGCCATGGCCCAGGTGTGGATCGTGGTCTTCGACAGCGACTACGGCCTGGTCAACCACCTGTTCCAGCTGGTGGGCCTGCCCCAGATCGACTGGCTGACCTCGACCGTGTGGGCCAAGCCGACACTCGCGCTGCTGTTCCTGTGGAAGACCACCGGGTTCGCCATCATCATCCTGCTCGCGGGCCTGCAGGCCGTACCGTCCGACGTGTACGAGGCGGCCTCGCTCGACGGGGCCTCGCGCCGGCGGCAGTTCTGGTCGCTGACGCTGCCGCTGGTACGCCGCAGCATCGCGTTCCTGGTCGTGGTGCAGACCCTCGCGGTGTTCCAGATGTTCGCCGAGCCGTTCGTGGTCACCAAGGGCGGACCGTACGGCTCGACCACCACCGGCGGCCTCTACCTCTACAACCACATCACCTCATCCGACCTGGGGACCGGCGCGGCCAACTCCTTCCTGCTCGTCCTGCTGGTGTTCGCCCTGTCCCTGGTGTCCGTACGCCTGCTGCGCTCCCGAGACGAGTGAACATGAAGCGCAAGAGCCTCTCCCAGCCCAAGCCGGGGCCCTTCCAGTACGTCGTGCTCGCCGGCCTGGCCGTGCTGTTCGTCTATCCGATCTGGTGGGCGATCAGTTCGTCGCTGAAACCGGCGAACGAGATCGTGCGCGCGCCGCTGACGTTCTCGCCCGGCTCCGCGACGTTCGACAACTACCGGTCGATGTTCCACGACGTGCCGATCGGCACCGGGTTCCTCAACACCCTGCTGGTCGTCGCGGTCAAGGGCGCGATGACCATGTTCTTCTGTCCCCTGGCCGGGTACGCCTTCGCCAAGTACCGTTTCCGCGGCCAGAACCTGCTCTTCGGCGTGCTGATGCTCACCCTGATGCTGCCGACCCTGGTGCTGATCATTCCGTTGCTGCTCGAAATGAGCCAGCTGGGCTGGGTCAACACCTACCAGGCGCTGATCCTGCCCGGCAGCATCGACGCCTTCAGCATCTTCTGGATGCGGCAGACCATCAGCGCGGTCCCCGACGAGCTGCTGGACGCCGGACGCGTGGACGGGGCGAGCGAGTTCAAGATCTTCGCCCGGATCGTGGTCCCCGTCGTCCGCCCGGGTATCGCCGCGCTCGGCGTCCTGACCACGATGAACATCTACAACGACTTCGTCTGGCCGGTCGTCGCCGTCAACGACGAAGGCCACCAGACGCTCCAGGTGGTCCTGTCCACGCTGGCGCAGAACGTCACCGGCAACCGCATCGGCGCCGACTTCGGGACCGTCTGGGGTGAACTGCTCGCCGCCGGCAGCATCGCCATGCTGCCCGTCCTGCTGCTGTTCATCCTGCTGCAACGCCACTTCATCAACGGGATCCTCGCCGGCAGCGTCAAGGGCTGACCGCCCGGACCGCCGGCCGCCAGGCCCGCGCGCACCGCCGGCCGTCCCGTTCCCCGTACCGCCCCTCACTCCGATCGGAGCACGCACACCCATGCCTCACCTGCCTCCCCGCCCCGAGTACCCGCGCCCGCACTTCGACCGTTCGCACGCGTGGACGAGCCTGAACGGCGACTGGGACTTCCGTGCCGACCCCGCCGGGCGGCACACCGAGGACGCCGCCGACGGCTACGACCAGCGGATCACGGTGCCCTTCGCCTGGGAGACACCCGCTTCCGGCATCGCCGCGCACTGGCTGCAGACGGCCTGGTACCGGCGCACCTTCACGGTGCCCGCCGAGTGGGCCGGGCAGCGTGTCCGCCTGCACTTCGGCGCCGTCCACCACGAGGCCGTCGTCTGGGTCAACGGCACCGAGGTGGCCCGCCACGAGGGCGGCTACACCCCGTTCTCCGCCGATGTGACCGACGCGCTCGGCGACGGTGAGCAGCTGCTCACCGTGCGCGTGCACTCCCCCGCGGACAAGCAGCACATCGTCCACGGCAAGCAGCGCAGCATGCCCCGCGACGACTACGACGGTGTCTGTTTCACCCCGTCCTCCGGGATCTGGCAGAGCGTGTGGCTGGAGGCGCATCCCGCCACCCGCCTGGCCGGCCTGCGGCTGCGCCCCACCGCCGATCTGGCGGGCATCGCCGTCGACGCCACCGTGCGGGGCCCGCACGCGGGATCGGCGCGGCTGGAGCTGCGGGTGCGCGGCGAGGACACCGCCGTCACCCTGGAGATCGGCCCGGACGGCCGAGCCGTCACCGAACTGCCCGTCCCGGCGCCGCGCCCGTGGTCGCCCGAGGACCCGCACCTCTACTTCGTCGACGCCGAGCTGACCAGCGACGACGGCAGCGACCGCGTCACCTCGTACACCGGGCTGCGCAGTATCACCGTCGACGGCGAGGCGCTGTACCTCAACGGCCGGCGCCTGTTCGTGCGCGGCGTGCTGGACCAGGGTTACTGGCCGGACAGCGGGATCACCGCCCCCGACGACGCCGCCCTGCGCCGCGACCTGGAGCTGGCCGCCGAGGCCGGCTACAACCTCGTACGCAAGCACCTGAAGCTGGAGGACCCCCGCTTCGTCCACCACGCCGACACCCTCGGCATGCTGCTGTGGGCCGAACCCGCCTCCCCCGGACGTTTCTCCGCCGAGTCCGCCGCCCGGTTCGCCGAGCAGATCGAGCCGATGGTCGAGCGCGACGGGAACTCCCCGGCCATCGTCATCTGGGGCCTGTACAACGAGGAATGGGGCCTGGACTGGGACATCCCGGGCGACCCGGCCAAGCAGCGGGCGACCGCCGACGCGTACGACCGGCTCAAGGCCCTCGACCCCACCCGGCCCGTGGTCGACAATTCCGGCTGGACGCACGTCAAGACGGATCTGCTCGACTGGCACTACTACGACGAGAGCGCCGCCTCCTGGGCCACCACCGTCGCCGACCTGCTCTCCGGGGCGCGCGACGACTTCCCCGTCAAACTCGGCCCGGACTACGTCGTCCACAAGAAGCTCGCCGTACCCGGCCAGCCGCTGCGCGGCCTGCCCAACCTCAACAGTGAGTACGGCGGCGGCTTCACCGGCCTGGAACGCGCCTGGCACCTGCGCTGGCAGACCCAGGAACTGCGCCGCCACGACCGGCTCGCCGGCTACGTCTACACCGAGCTGTACGACATCGAGCACGAGAGCGCCGGACTGCTCGACTTCCATCGCGGTGCCAAGGACCTCGCGGGCGTCGACCCGGCGCACGTGAACGCGACCACCACGCTCGTCCTGGACGTCATCCCGGTCGCCCCGGGCCGCGACCTGCTCACCGCCGGCCGGGATTTCACCGTCGACGTGCGCGTCTCCCACCACGGCACCGACCCGGTGGACGGCGCGCTGCACACCATGTGGAGCCCGGTGTACGCCGCCGCGCCCGAGCAGCCCGGCAGCGCCGTGCCCGAGTGCCGGGCAGGCGCCAAGCCGTACGCGCTGGGCGCCCCCGTCGCCGTGCCCGCCGCGCTCCCCGAGGGCTGGACCAGCGGGCGGCTGCACCTGGCGCTGGTGGTGGAGGGCGAGATCGTGGCCCGCACCGCGCTCGACGTGGACAGCCGTACCGAACCGCACGTCGGGGACGACCCGCTGGCCCGCCAGGCCGGCTGACCGGACCCCGCGCCGGCCGCGGAGCCCCGGCGCCGAGCACCTCCGCCGTCCGTGCGGAGCGGCGCCGCGGCCCGGCCGGACCCGCGTGCCCAGGGCACGCACCGCCCGTGCACCATCCGACACCCATCCGACAAGGAGTCGACCCGTGCGCACGCACTCACCCGGACGCAGAGCCCCGGCCCTGCTCGGCATTCTCACGCTGCTGACCGCCCTGCTGTCTCTATGGTCCTTCCCTGCCTCCGCCGCCCCCGCCGGACAGGTCCTCGCCTCGCCCGACCTCGCGGCCCATCCGCAGGGCGACGACAGCTATCCCCGCGCCGTCCGCCTGGACCACGACGGTTCGTCGGGGCAGACCATGCTGGCCACGTTCGCCCGGCGCAACCAGGGCGGCACCAACGCGCTGCCGGTCTACCGCAGCACCGACGGCGGCCGCACCTGGGGCAACTCGCCCCTGTCCACGATCACTTCGCACACCGCCGGCTGGGACCTGGAGGCCCCCGTCCTGTACGAGGTGCCGCGCACCGCGAACGGGCTGAACGCCGGTGACCTGCTCGCGGCCGGCACCGCCTGGAAGGCGGGTGACTTCACCGCGCAGAAGATCGAGGTGTTCAAGAGCACCGACCACGGCCAGAGCTGGCAGTACCTGTCCAACTGCACCCAGACCAGCGGCATGCCCAACACCATCGGGCAGGGCATCTGGGAGCCGTGGTTCCTGCTCGCGCCCGACAACACGCTCGCCTGCTTCATCTCCGACGAGCGGCCCGCCGGCTCCCCGACCAACAACCAGATCATCGGGCACTACACCTCGACCGACGGCGGCCGCACCTGGAGCTCCGCCCTCACCAAGGACGTCGCCTTCCCGGCCGACAACCTGGCCCGCCCCGGCATGTCGATCGTCGTCCCGCTGCCCAACGGCACGTTCATGATGGCCTACGAGCTGTGCCGGGACGCCACCAACGCCGACCACGCCTGCGCGGTGTACACCAAGACCAGCGCGAACGGCCTGAACTGGGCGCCCACCGACTCCCCGGGCACCCTGGTGCAGACCAGCGACGGCCGGCACCTGCTGCACACCCCCTACCTGGCCTGGCTGCCGGGCGGCGGCCCGAACGGCACGCTGCTCATGTCCGGGCAGCGTGTGGTCACCGGCCCGACCGGCAACAAGGCCGTCATGGCCGAGTCCGGCACCGTGATCCTGGCCAACACCAACCTCGGCTCCGGCGACTGGACCGAGATCGAGGCGCCGGTCAAGACGGACCCGACCGGCGGCTACAAGTCGGGTGAGCCGTCCTGCCCGGGCTACAGCTCGCCGATCGCCCCGCGGGCGGACGGCACCTCGTTCCTGTACCTGAGCGCCACCTGGCTCGGCACCGGCAACCAGTGCCAGGTCCGCTTCAACACCGGTACGCTCGGCGGTCCGGTGGGCCAGGTCACCACCCCGTGGGTGGCGGGCAAGTGCCTGGACGTCGACACGAACATCAGCGGCAACGGCAAGGCCGTACAGCTGTGGGACTGCGGCACCGCCACCGGTCAGCGCTGGTCCGTCGCGCCTGACGGCACCCTTCGCGCCTTCGGCAGGTGCCTGGACATCGACGGCAACGGCACGGCCGCCTTCACCAAGGTGCAGCTGTGGGACTGCGCCCCCGGCGTCGGCGGCCAGCAGTGGCGCCACCGGGCCGACGGCTCCCTGTTCAACCCGCAGTCCGGCCGCTGCCTCGACATCTCCTCGGGCGGCACCGCCAACGGCACCCACCTCCAGATATACGACTGCAACGGCCTCGGCACCCAGAAGTGGAACATTCCCGCGTAACGACCCGCTGAAGGGGCCGACGACCCGTTGGAAGGGCCGGTGCGCCGGGAGCGTACGCGCAGCGGCCCCGCGGAAATAGGAGGAGCAGGGTTCCACTGCTGTTTTCCGCGGGGCCGGTGCATCATTCACCTACCCGGTGATGCGTCCGATACGCCGGGTCTGTTCCAGCCAATTCCGTGAAAGACGTCGACACACGGGTGTGGGGCCCGGCCGCTGTCCGGCCGGGCCCCACACCCGTGTGTCTGTCTGTTGTCTGTCTGTCTGCGTCTACCAGCGGTACCAGCGGCCCTTGCGGCCGCCGGCGTCCGCGGAACGGACGACGAAGCCCAGCACCCACACGATGAGTACGATCACCGCGATCCACCACAGTGCCTTCAGTGCGAAGCCCGCACCGAAGAGGATCAGAGCCAGCAGAAGAACCAGAAGCAGGGGAACCATTGTCATCAACCTCCTGGCCACCGAATGCCCTCACCTCGTCCGTACAAGCACACAAAACACGGGTTACTTCCAAAGAATGAAGGGCATGTGCGCTGTTTGGCTCCGCGGTCTCGCCGTGCCTGGCGAAGGCTGCTGCCCGCGCGGCTGCCGTCCGGCTGGCCGCGGCTATCGGGGAGCGAGGCCGTCGAGCCAGTCGTCGACGGTGACGACGTCCGCCCACTGCGGGAACAGTCGTTCGGTCAGGACTCGGTGCAGCTCGGGATCGGTGTCCAGGCAGGCGTCGGCGAGGACGGTGAGACCGAAGTCCAGGTCGTTGGCCTGGCACAGGGTGGACAGCACCACGGCGCTGGTGGCGATGCCGGTGAGCACCAGGCTGTCGATGCCGCGTGACCTGAGCACCATGTCGAGGTCGCTGCCCGCGAAGGCACTCGCCCGCCTCTTGGTGACCACCACTTCGCCCGGCCGGGGCGCGACACCGGGATGGATCTCGGTACCGGCGGCGCCTTCCACGAAGAGCCCGGCGCGCGCGATGCCGCTGAGCGGCCTGTTGCGCGCGCCGACCTCCGGATAGCCCGGACGCAGGGCTATGACCACGTAGATCACGGGGATGCCCGCGGCGCGGGCACCGTCGATGGCCCTGCGCACGCGGGGCACATATCCGGAGCCGTCGTCGACGATGTCCACGACGGCCTGTTGTACGTCCATCACGAGCAGGGCGTTGGTCATAGCGTCTCCAGGAACGAGGTGAGTTCGGTGTCGTAGCGGGCCAGGGCCGGGTTCTCCACGTTCCGGTAGTGCGTGGCACCCGATGGTCCGGCTCACGGCCCGCATGCTTGCCGAGCGTACCGAGCGCCATCTCCCGTACGCGGCACAGCACATCGGGATCGGCGTCGGCCGGGTCGCGGTGCGGGCCGACGGTGGAACGCCGGCACGCGTCGAACGCGCCGCGGCTGTCGCCGCACCCTCCCACGACGGGCTGGCCGAATGCTTGAGGGTGCCGGAGTCATCCGGCGGACGGCGCTCGATCCGCGACCTTCGCCCGGTACCGTCCTGGTGTGGTCCCGAACTCCCTCTCGAAGGCGTGCGAGAGCGCGTACGGGCTGCCGTAGCCGACGCGGTCGGCGATGGCCGCGAGGGTGTCCGGGGTGTCTCGGAGCAGGGTGGCGGCTAGGACCATGCGCCACCAGGTCAGGTACGCCATCGGAGGGCGGCCGACCAGGGTGGCGAAGCGGCGAGCCAGGGTGGGACGGGAGACGCCGGCCTCCGCGGCCAAGCGGTCGTTGGTCCACGGGGCGGCGGGGTCCGAGTGCAGCGCGCGCAGGGCGGCGGACGTGACCGGGTCGCCCAGGACGCCGGGCCAGACCCCACTGGTCGCCTCGCTCATCCAGGAGCGGATCATGTAGACGAGGAGAAGGTCGAGCAGGCTCAGCAGCGCGGTGCAGGCGCCGGGCCGCCGCTCGTCCAGCTCACCGGCGAGCAGGTCGATCGCGGCGCGGAGTTCGACACGGCTGCCTATCCGGCTGGGCAGGTGGACGACCTCGGGCAGTTCCGCCATCAGCGGATGCAGGCGGCTGCAGTCGAGCCGGTACTTGCCGCAGAGTATCTCCGTCCCGCCGCGATCGGGCCGGGCTCGCTCTCCGTTCCCGCCCGGCCACCGCGCGAACGGCACCGCGTTGCGCACCGCCTCCGCGTCAACCGGGGAGTCCGCGATCACATGGCCTGTGCCATGGGGCAGCAGCACCGCGTCGCCCACGGCGAGAGACACCGGGGCGCCCCCGTCGGGCAGCAGCCAGCAGCCGCCTCGCATGACGACAAGGAAACCCGCACCGGCATACGGGTCCAGCCGCACGCACCATGCCCCGCTCACCCGAATTCTGTTGGAGGAGGGCTGCCCGAGACGCACGGCGGAGATCGCGTCGCTCACCACGTCCATCCATGCAGCGTATCGCTCGTCCGACACCTGAGACGGACGCGTATTTTCCTGAGCCGACAGCGCATTGAACGGCTCACGGTGCGTTTCTAGGCTCCAAGCCATGAGGGACAAAGGCGTGAATGAGAAGGTGACCGAGAGCGTGAACGAAGGCGCGGACGAGGGAGTGGACAGGACCGGAGGGAAAGGCGTGCGGGCGAGCGCGCAGACCATCGTGCTGGGGGATGTCGAGGTCATCCGGGTCGTCGAGTGGCGGGGCCCCTTCGCGCCCGCCTCCGCCGTGGTTCCGGATGCGGCCGTCGAGTTGTGGAACGACAACGAGGACTGGCTGGCACCGGACCACTGGGAGCCGGGCAGCGGCCGGGTGGTGATCGCGATCCAGACTTGGGTGCTGCGCAGCGGCGGGCGGACCGTGCTGGTCGACACAGGTGTGGGCGACGGACGCGAGCGGCCGGACGCGCCGCTGTTCCACCACTGGCGGGGCGATCTCCTCGGCCTTCTGACGAGGGCCGGGGTCCGCCCCCAGGATGTCGATGTGGTCGTCAACACCCACCTCCACGCCGATCACGTCGGCGGGAACACCCGCGGAGTGGACGGCGAGTGGGTGCCCGCGTTCCCCAACGCCCAGTACCTCGTCCCGGCCGCCGACGACTTCCACTTCGGCCCGGACAACGGCTACGGCGACGGGCTGTTCGAGAACGACCGCCTGGTCTACGAAGACAGCGTCGCGCCCGTCCACCGGGCCGGCCGAACCGTACTGTGGGACGGCCACCACCGCATCGACGAACACCTCACCCTGGAGTCCGCGCCCGGTCACACTCCCGGCTCGTCCGTACTGCGACTGGCGTCCGGGAACGACCGGGCGGTCTTCGTCGGGGACCTGGTGCACACTCCGGTGCAGATCCTCGCCCCCTCCTGCAACAGCGACTTCTGCCTGGCTCCCCGGCAGGCCGCCGCCACCCGCCACCGCATCCTCCACCGGGCGGCCGAGGAACGGGAACTGCTCGTCCCTGCGCACTTCGCCGGTGCGGGAGCGGTGGAAGTCCGGCGGACAAGTGGGGGGTTGACTCTTGGTCCTTGGGCGACGGTCGATCGGACGTAGCGGCGCGCTCCGCGGTGGAAGGGAGGAGCGGGCCGGGGCACAGGGTGAGATCGGTTCACCGGTACGAGGCGACCACGCGGCACCGGTCCACGGAGGTTGCCCAGGCTCACCCGCCCTCTCTGCCACCGGACAGACGACGACGCCACCAGAGGTCGGAACCCCATTGCCGTTGATCAGCGAATGGATCTGGCAGAGTGCGCTGGAGGTACGCCACGTCCAGAGAAGCCACTCGACGCCTCAGCTCTTCGCGAGCACGGGTGGGCAGCTGCCGCAGAACCTCATCCAGGACGTCCCGCGCGTGCCGCACGTCGTCGAAGGAACAACCCCGGCATGAGCACTCCGCATCCTGCGGATACAGATGACGGCGGCCTGGGGAGAGGGAGAAGGCCCGGTACCGTCTCAATGCCCACTCCGTGGCGCCGGGATACACGTAGTAGTCGGTCGAGAGCCTCTCGACTCGATGTATCGCCAGACTGGTGCGAGTCGAGAGCCAGTGGATCCGGTCCGGTGGCGGAACTCCGCAGGCGCGTGGGTCATGTCGTCGGTCGGCACGGAGCCGGCCAGGCCGTCTACGCGGCATCGGCCTTTCGGTATGCGGTCATGAGCGTCATCATGCCAGCAGCCCCGGCGTACGGGCCAGCCCCGCTTCCCCGCAGACGCACAGTCCGTCGCGGTGGGCGTCTGGCACGCCGAGACCCATTTGGAGCCCTTCTCGACGAGCAACTCGCCCAGCACCCGGCGTGGCGGACCAGGCCGGCGATCTCGCAGGACTTGATGGATCTCGTGCAGAAAACATCCTCCCGGTTGCTCACGCTGCTCACGCTGCTCTCGCTGCTCTCGCTGCTCTCGCTGCTCTCGCTGCTCCAGACCCGCCGAGACTGGTCCGGTGCGGACCTCGCCGAGCGTCTCGGCATCACCTCGCGCACCGTGCGCCGGGACATCGACCGCCTGCGCGTACTCGGCTACCGCATCACGACCGTCAAGGGACCGGCCGGCGGCTACCGACTGGAGGCCGGCACGCACCTGCCACCCATGCTGTTCGACGACGGCCAAGCCGTCGCCCTGGCCGTCGCGCTGCAGACCGCGACCACCGGCAGCACCCTCGCCGAAGACGTCCGCCGCGTAGAGCCTCATCACCTGGCTTCGTCCCGCGCGACATCCCCGGCGGCGATCTCTCCGCCTTCGCCATCAGCCGCTTAGACACCGACATCGAGGTCCTCGGCCCACCTCAACTGACCGAAGCATTCACAGACCTCGCCGCCCGCTGTGCCCGTGCCGCACGTACTGGTGGCGGCTGATCAGGGTTACGCCCGCCGGCGTTGGGCGGCAGCCGCACTGCGCGTGGCTCGACGGGGTCATGGGCGACGCAGAGAGAGTGGGCACTCCCTGAGCACACCGCGGTCTCTGACACAGGCCGACCCTCCCGGGCGCCGACGTCAGGAACTGTGCACGGATGTCTGCGTACATGCGGTATCGACTCTGTCCGGCTGGATACGCTGGCTGGTCACGACCGGCTGAAAGGCGCCGCGATGAGCCAGTACTTCGACGTAGGCGACGAGACGCTGTGGAACCCATCCAATGGTGCTTCTCTCATGTTCCAGCGCCAGGTAGCGGTCTTCGAGGCGGAGCTTGAACTTCCATCGGGCATCGGGCCGATGGAGAATGACGAATGCCAAATCAGCCCCAACACCCTCAAAACATTTGTCGACGCCCTCCTGGCGAAGCACCGAAGAACGAGCCACGCCATCTGGCTCGCGCTCTCCGAAGGCTTCATTGCCACAGTGCTGGTTCTTGCCGAGCGCGCCGGGATCGAAGTGGACTGGGCTCAGCGCGGAGCCGCCCCGCAAGCCCCGTTCGACGACCTGCAGATCTCCACCGACACAGGAGTGTCCACATCGGTGGGGGAAGGCAGGGTCTGGTCCGCGGGCCTGCGCGAGAAGGCACGGGAGCTGGGACGGCTCATGCCCCGCTGATCGAAGCAACCGCGTACGGCGAACCGATCGCAGCGCCTGGCCGCTGCAGCATCCCGCCGTCCTCAACGACCTTCGGCATCGAGTCCCATGTGGTCGTCGCTCACTGGTCGTTCATGGGTTGAGGTGCGTGGAGTCGGGTGTCCGCTTCTCGTTCCGAAAGGAACTCGTCAAGCAGTGCGAAGAGCACCTTGATGACATGCTGCTCCTGGTCCGCGGGAAGGTCCCAGGACTCCCATCCCTCAGGGAGGGCGAGATGGCGGACCTGGCCCTGCCATGTGTGATTGCAGTCGCGGCCTCGCCTGGCCACCAACCACTCGCGCCAACCGTCCAGACCGGGGCCACCATGACGCACGGAATGATGGTGGTAACCGTCCAAGTACGCCTCCAGACCGGTGAGCGTCGTCCGACCGATGTACATTCCGGGCCGCTTCGCCACGTTCGACCAGTACTCGCGCTCGCTCATGTCTATGCAATCCATTTGTTCATTATCCCACGCTCGTTGATCTCCATCGAGAAGGAGTCCGATCGCCGGTATGCTCATGAGGATCTCGGCAAGTCCGACCGGGCGGTACCATCGATACCGGTACTGATACCGCCCGTTCGTGGCGTTTGCGGTTGTGCTTCTGGCGCCGACGTCCTCTACCGCCTACTGCCTGCCGCCGCCCAGACGGCCCACCTCACTTCAGATGCCGGCCGAAGAACCGGTTCCCGTCCTCCACCTCGAACCACGGGGTACCGACGTGTCCGCCCAGATTGGCGTGCAGCGTCTTCTCCTTGGTGCCGAAGGTGTCGAACAGGTCCAAGGCCCGCTGCCGGGGGTTCCCCTCGTCGTCCCACTGCAGCAGGAACAGCAGCGGAATGGTGACCTGCCGGGCCTCCTCGCGCTGCGCGCGGGGCACGTAACCTCCGGCGAAGAAGCCGGCGGCCGTGATGCGTGGCTCGGTCACCGCCAGCCGGATGCCGAGGGCGGTCCATCCCGAGTAGCCGACCGGGCCGCCGATCTCGGGCAGCGCGAGGAGGGCGTCCAGGGTGGTCCGCCATTCCGGGACCGCCTTTTCGACCAGCGGGCCGATGAAGGACTCGAAGATCTCGTCGACCGGCTCGCCTGCCTGCATCGCCCGGCGGAGGTCGGCGCGGGCCTGCTCCTCGGCGGCGGAACGGGGACGGTCACCGCACCCGGCGGCGTCGATGGAGGCCACCGCATAGCCGTACGCCGCGGAGTGCCGGGCCCGGGCCACCAGCCGGGGTTCGCTCTTGGGCAGGCCGTTGTTGTGGGCCATCAGGATCAGCGGGGCCGGTGCGGCGGATTCAGGCGTCCACAAGGTGCCGGGAATCTCACCGAGGGTGAATTCGCGCGCGAGGACGCCGTCGTCGAGGCGCAGTTCGGAAGTGAATCGCACAGTCGTGCCTTTCGGGAGTGCTCTTGAACGGCGCTCCCGGACGACCTATCGCCCGACCGTGACCCCGGAGGGGAGCACCCATGTCGATACTGCGTTCACGGGTACCACCTCCTCGTTCTCTCGCACGGCCACCGGAAACGTAGCAGGGGGTGCTGTGGTCCGCCAAAGAGTTTTCAGTGGGGCTGTCTCCCCCATCAGGCTGAGCCCTCCGAGGGCCCGGCACATGGCTCGTGCCGGGCCTTCGTGCCCACTTCCGTTCCTGCTCTATTCCAGTCCCGTACTTCGTACTTCGTACTTCAGGACCGGGAAAGCACCAGCTCGGTCATGCTGTAGGGAGGGAGCTGTACGGAGTGCGCCGGGACGAGCGACCTGGCCGGTGATGTGCTGCCGGCGCCGTAGGAGTAGGCGACGGCGACCGGTCCGGCGTGGTAGCCCGGGTAGTCGAGCCGGACGTCGTGGCTCGCATTCGGGTCCTGGTTCTCCACGAGCACCACGAGCTTGCCGTCGCGCTGCACGGCGGCGTGCGACACGATCGGCGAACCACCCCCGGCGGTCGCCACGAGCCGGGCGCCCGGAGCAGCGAGACGGCCCGCCATGCCGACGCCGTAGTAGCTGGGATACGGCGTGTTCAGCGGCGGCTCGCAGACTTCCTGACCCTGGGTGTTCTTCTCACATGCCTGCGGACCGTCCGAGAGCATTCCCCAGGTGCCGTAGCCGAGTCCGTCGGGATCGTCCGGCGAGCCCGCCTTGTCCGGGTAGGCCCCGTGATGGGAGTCGAACCACGCCACGTTGGACGCTCCCTGCTCCAGCCAGGTGCTGATGTCGTCCGCGGCGTACAGAGCGGACGGGAGGGTGGTGCTCTGCACGCCGGGGTCCTGCGCGTTGGTGTTGGTCTCGCCGATGACCGTGCGGACCTGACGGGCGTGGGCACCGAGGTTCGCGGTGAGCTGGCCGCGGATCGCGGCCATGGTCGGGGCGATCCGGCCGGTCGAGGCGAACAGGGCGGCGTCGGTGTTCGCGGCGGCGCCCTGGCCGTAGTTGTACCAGTGGATGTCGGCGAAATCGACGGCGTCGCCCGCGGCGGCGAGCACCGGGTCGTTCCAGTCCTTGCCGTTCACGGACGAGAACGGGGCGAGCTCGACTCCGATCTTGATGGTCGGGTCGACCGCTTTCATGGCCTTGGCGAACCGCACCACGTTGCGGCCGTACTCGGCCGGCGTCTTCAGCGCGTGATGGTCCGGTTCGTTCGCGGTCGGGAGCATGAAGCCGTTGCCCCAGACCTCCTCACCGATGGCCCAGTAGGTGATGTGGTCGTGGTCGACGATGTTGGCCTGCCGCACCCAGGCCGCGGCCTCCTGCGGGCCGATGTCCGTGCCGCCGGGCCCGTCGTCGGCGGTGCTGCCGTAATTGACGTGCACCATCATCTGAGCACCGGCCTTCTTCGCGCCGGACGCCCATGACTGCCACGGCACCGCCTTCGGTGAGGGGTCCATCGTGTCGGTGATCGGATCATGGTCGAAGGTGTTGGTCCGCCACCGGTAGGTGTCGTCCCACGGTCCGGTGTTCAGTTCCCGCAACCGGATTCCGTCCGCGCGCAGCAGACGGGCGGTCGCCGGGGTGCTCGATTCGCGGTCGGTCTGCCAGTCGTCGGCACCGAGCGCGTCGGGCCGGACGGTCGCCAACGTGTGGTCGGTCTGCACAGTGATGGTGGTGGTGGTCGGTGGCGTGCCGGCAGCGGTCGCGCCCGCCATCGGCGCCGTACTCCATGCCACGCCCACGGCAGTCATGGTCGCGGCGAGGAGTGCCGCGCCTTTCGTCACTCTGTTCATGGTCGGTAACCCCCGGTCGTATGTCGACGACGTGTGTCGACGGCGTGTGCCGACGACCCCGCGGCGCCAGGAGGCGCCGGTCGTCAGGGGCACCAGCTTCGCCTGCGGGCAGGAGCGGGGAACAGAAACGATCGTCCGTAGCTTCAGATGACAATTGTCAGGTGCTGGTGGGCTGTCGAGTGTCGGGAGAAGCCTGGTGTGCGTGTGCGGCAACGCTCTCGGTGGCGCCCCCTGTTTGCACTGACTCAAGACGTGGACGAGTGCGGGAGCTGCCGCGCGTTGTCCGTTTCATCTCCCTTCCGGCGGCCCACGGAGTCAGCGGAAGTGGACCAGGATCCGTCCGGTGTTCCGCGAGTCGACCTCGCGGCGGACGTACAGCTTCCTGATGTGCTTCTGGTCCAGGAACGCGAGCACCCGGCCGCTGAGCCGTCCCGATCCCTTGCCGGGAATGATCTCGACGACCGCCTCGCCGGACTGGACCGCCCGGAAGAGGAACTGGCGTAGTGCCAGTTCGATATCGCGGTTGTTGCGGAAGATCGGGTGGAGATCGAGTGACATCATGCGGAGCCTCCTGTCGCTGCGCCATGAGTGTCCCACCACAGGTCAGAGACGGCGGCCCCGAGCGTCGAACACGATCAGAGCGGCCGCGTCCGGCCTTGTCCGAGCGCGGCCTCGACGTGGACGCCGTCGACCGCGACGCGGAGACGGACGCCGCTGCGGGGCGGCTGCACGGCGACGGTGCCGAGGCGGGAGCGTGGCCGGAGGCCGGCCGCACCACAACCGGGGCGGCACCTCCACTCCCTCCCGACTGTCGCTGCTCACCAGCACCGTCAGCCAGTACTCGATCGATCAACCGCCCACATCAGCCGCGTTACCAGTAGGAGGGTGCTGGGCTGCCGATCGGGGCAGACGCTTCGAGCGAAGGGCGCCCGTTTCCCGGTTGGCGCGGAATATGACGCCGTACAGCCGGGCGAAGCGGTTGGCCTCCGTCACCGGGCCTCCCACCGAGCGCAGGTAGAAGGCGTAGGCCACCGACTCGATCTGCTCCGCGTTCAGGAACAGCGACCAGCGGTTGCCGGCCCGGTCGAACGACGAGGTACGCACCCGTTCCGCCAGACCATCAGCCGGCGGAACACGCAGCCGCGCGCTGAGCCGCACATACCGGCGCACCGCGTCCATCTCGGCGGGACGCAGCTCGACCAGCTTCTCGTCGTCTGCGGGACCGTCGCGGCGCGGCGCGGGAGCCGGTTCGGCGTCCGCGTAGATGAGCGCGTCAAACCCGGCAGCGGACAGCCGCACCGCCCGAGAGACGGGCCGGTCCTCCGGGGCGGACAGCTCCGCGAGCGTCTCCCGGTCGGCCGATTCCACCAGTCCCTGCCCTACGGCGGCGTCCACCGCCTGCTGGAACTGCGGCAGCAAGTCATCCAAAACCACCCACCCCGACCGGGCCTCAGCTTCCAGGTCCCACAGCTTCCGCAGCACCTCGACCCAGGCCTTCCGCTCCCCCACAGCCCACCTCATCCTGCTTCTCCGACACCGGCGAGTCGACGTTAGAGGCCGGGCGCCGCCCCGCGCACAGAAACGACAGAAGATCACCGGCAAGAGGCGCTATCGCCGGTGCGATGTCAGGCCAACTCCTCCCGAAGCCAGGACTTTTCCGCGCGGCTGGTCGCACGGGCGACGGTGAGCATGCCGCGCCGGTAGGGATCGTCGGTGTCGTCGGCACCCAGCGGGCGGTCACCGTCGTAGAAGAAGCTCGCGGGCTGTTCCAGGAATTCCAGCCGGCGACGCAGCACCGCGTGCTGGTCGGCGGTATCAGGCAGGTGGGAGAGGAAAGCCAGGACCGTGAAGTACCGGGTGCTGTCGCTGATGTCCAGGCCGTTGGCGTCGCGCAGCCGGCGGAGCAGCTCGCGGCGGCCGGCGTCGGTCAGGCTCAGGGTGTGCCGCTGAGCGGCCGAGGCACCCCGTTCGGTCCGCCGGTCGAGCAAGCCCGCGCCGACCAACCGGTTGATCGCCGGGTAGAGGCTGCCGTCGCTGACCGGCCGGGTGTGGCCGGACAAGTGCGCCAGCCGGTTGCGTAGTTGATAGCCGTGCAGTGGCTCCTCGGCGAGGAATCCCAGGATCGCGAGTTCGAGCATGCTGCTACTCTCGCACATCGAAGCGAGGTACCTCGAATCGATGCAGGAGGCAGGGATGGCATACACCGAGGAATGGGTGACCACGCGGGCGCGGAATGCCTACGAGCACGGCCGGGCGTCGTTCGACGTACGACCCGAACGGGCGGCGCTGCTGGTCATCGACATGCAGGACGAATTCGTCCGGCCCGGCTGGAGCCCCTACTGGGTACCCGCCGCCACCCGGATGGCACCCCGGCTCCGCCAACTGGTCGAAGGCTGCCGGGCCGCGTCCGTGCCGGTGATCTGGACCATCTTCGACGACACCCATCTCGGACTGGATCGGCCGCACGCCCTGCGGTTCCTCCCGCACGAAGACACCGACTGGCGCCGGCCGGGCCCCGCCGAGGTGTGGGCCCCCATGGGCCGCCACCCCGACGAGGCCGTGATCCGCAAACCCTCCTACGGGGCGTTCTACGACACCCCTCTCGACACGATGCTGCGCAACCTCGGCCGCGACACGGTCATCGTCACGGGAACGCTCACGAACTACTGCTGCGGCACCACGGCCCGGCAGGGGTACGAACGCGGCTACAAGGTCGTCTTCGGGTCCGACGTCACGGCCACCGACGACGAGTCCCGCCAGGAGCCCGAACTCGCAGTGCTCCGCAAAGGTTTCGCACTCGTACTGACCGCCGAGGAGATCAGCGACAGACTGGCCGCGGCCGGCCCGGCAGAGTCAGATGACGAGGAGCGAGCGAACCGTGTCTGACACGGCACCAGTTCACTGTGTCCCACCGCCGGGTCGCTCAAGGCACCCGGGCTCCGGCAGAAGGGGACACCGCCGCACGCAAACCCGTTCGTTCTTCACGCACCAGACAACTCGGACGGGTGTCCCCGTCTCCCCGCGCTCACCGACCAAAAGCGCGCGCAGGTCAGCCCGTTAAGGTCGGATACATGACGCCACCACCCCTCACCGCCAGTGCCTTCGACTCGCTGTGCCTCGACGCCGTGTCCGACCAGGAGGCGCTGCGCCGGGCCTACGCACTCCCCAGCGACGCGTCCGTACGCAAGCAGATGACCGAACTCACCGCTCAGACGCGGCGGTTGATCGGATGCTCATCGCTGGTCCTGGTCGCCAGTGCGGACGCCGAGGGCAACTGCGACGTCTCGCCGCGCGGTGGCCCCGCCGGGTTCGTCGCCGTTCTGGACGAACGGACGGTGGTGATACCGGACGCGACCGGCAACAAGCGCCTGGACACGCTGCAGAACGTCATCGCCACCGGACGGGCCGGGCTGCTGTTCGTCATTCCGGGGCGCACCACGACTCTCAGGGTGAACGGCCGGGCCTGCGTCTCCACTCGCCCGGAGCTGCTGTCACAGCTGACCGCTGTGGGCAAGCCGCCTGCCAGTGCGTTGGTCGTCGGCGTCGAGGAGGTCTACCCACACTGCCCGAAGTCGCTCCTGCGCAGCGGGGCCTGGAAGCCGGAGCAGTGGCTGCCGACGGACGCCCAGCCGACCTCGGCCGAGGTGACGCTGGCCCAGCTGCGCATGCCGGAGTTGACGATCGCCGACATCGAGCGGGCGGAGGCGGATTCGCTGAAGTACCGGTACGAGTGACGGCCGCCGACCGGCGATCGGAGAACCAGCACCCACCGAACTCCCAGGTCGGCCAATCCGAGATCAAGCGCGGGGCGCATCCCATCAGTATGAGGGGCACGTCTCACGGGATCGCCTGGATGGGCGCGCACAGCTCCGCGGACAGGCCCGCAGCCCGGCCCGGCATGCTCGCCGGTGTATCGCTGACTTGCACCTGTGGCCTGGCGGCGGACGAGTTCCTCATCGCGCGGGCGCCGACCACACCCGCGAACGAGTGGCAGCACATCGCCGCTCCCACTCCGCCGACAAGGAGTCGAGCGGCATCAAGTAGGGCGCACTGCCTCCTGTCGGCCACCGCGGAAACCTCGTCGATGCGCGCCTCCCCGTAGAGCAACCAGGCGCCGGACTAACGCGGGACTCCGAGCCCGTCCAGGACGATGCGCAGGGCGCGTTCGACGGCCTCGTCCGCGCCGGGCGTTGTCACGTGGGCCAGGGCCCGCAGGAGCAGGGACACGTCGTCCACGGTGACGTCCGTTCGGGCCGCTCCGGCCGCCTGGGCGCGTTCCAGGGCGTGGCCGATCTCGCTCAGGAAGGTGCCCGCCGCGGACACGACCTGCGGGGACAGGCCCTGCCAGTCGTCGCCGTGGGGCGGCAGCAGGTCCATGAGCGCCATCTTCGCGGCGCCGACGGACGCCAACGTGCGCAGCAGTGTCGTGAACGCCTCCGCCGGGTCACTGATGCTGTCGGCCAGTTCACGCGCCTGGCCGGTGAGGCCGTCGAGATAGCGGGCGGCCGTGGCCTCGATCAGGTCCTGCTTGGTGGGGAAGTTGCGGAAGACGGTGGCGATGCTGACCTGCGCCCGGCGGGCGATTTCCTCCGTGGAGGCCGCCGCCCCCTTCTCGCCGAAGACCTGCTCGGCCGCGAGCAGCACGCTCTCCCGGTTGGCGGCACCGTCTCGGCGCATGATGACTCTCCCCTTGCTATCCGTAGTGATGACTACGTATGCTGCTGATCCGTAGTGGTGACTTCGGTTAAGCGTATGGGAATGCCCTCTCGGACGCCACTTCCCCGGCAGGCGCCTGCCTGCCGTCGCACGCCGGCGCGTGTGCCGCACGCCACCAGCAGTGCCCTATTCCGGCGCCCGGACAGTCAAGGAGTCTCAGTAATGTCCGTACGGAACGAGAACACAACGGTCGTGATCGTGGGATCAGGCGTCGCCGGTCTCGCGCTGGGCAACTTTCTGCTGCGCAGCGGGGTCGGCTGCGTCATCCTGGAGCGCCGCAGCCGCGAGTATGTGGAACAGCGGCAGCGAGCGGGAGTCATCGACACCCGCGCGGCCCGTATGTTCCGTGAGTGGGGTTTGGAGGAGCGGATCCTGGGCGGCATGCCCTTCGAACCCACCATGAACTTCCGGATCGACGGCCGGACGCGCCCCTACCGGTTCCTGGCCGACGACAACGGGGACGGACGCTTCTGCCCGCAGCAGGTCCTGGTGCGCAACCTCATCGACACCTTCGTGAGCGACGGCGGAGACCTGCGCTTCGAGGCCGAGGACGTCTCGCTGGAGAACCTGCGCGGCCCGCGGCCCCTCGTGCGCTACCAGGACGCCACCGGCACCACTGGCACCACTGGCACCACTGGCACCACCCGGACGATCGCCTGCGACGTGGTCGCCGGTTGTGACGGGGACCGCGGGGTGAGCCGGGCGGCCATTCCCGAGGGTCACCTCACGCGCTACAGCCATGAGTACGGCTACGCGTGGCTGACCGTGCTGGCGGAGGTCCCGGCCAGTCACCAGTCGATGATGGCGATCCATTCCCGCGGCTTCGCCGGCCAGTTCGCGCGCGGCCCGCGGGCCAGCCGTTTCTACCTGCAGTGCCCGCTCGACGACACCACACAGCAGTGGTCCGACGAGCGGATCTGGGACGAGGTCGAGACCCGCTTCGGTGAACCGGTGACGGCCCGGGGGCCGATCTCCAGCAAGCAACTGGTTCCGCTGCGCAGCGTGGTCTACGACCCGATGAGCTACGGACACCTCTATCTGCTGGGCGATGCCGCCCACATCGTGCCGCCGATGAGCGCCAAGGGCATGAATCTCGCTCTGCACGACGCCGACGTTCTGGCCAAGGCCGTGCTCCGCCAGGTCAAGGACGACGATCCGACCCTGCTCAGGGAGTACTCCGCGACCTGCCTGCGGCACGTGTGGAACTACCAGGCATTCGCGGCGTGGTTCACCGACCTGATACACGACAGCGGTGACACCTCCAACCGAGGCGAGTTCCAGCAGCGGATCGCTCGCGCGGAGTTCGAGCGCCTGTATGCGTCGACCACGGCGAGCCGCCTGTTCAGCGAGTTCCTCACCGGCCTGAACTAGCCGCTTCAGCCAGCCGCCTCCCCGCGCCTGCTCATGTGGCGCGTTCCTGGCGCGGGTCAGCGTTGGGGCCCGATGCGCCGTCGTCGCGGGCGGCGCTGCTGGACGGCACGTCGGGGGTGCGTCTCCTGGCGGAGAAGTCCTCACCACGCTGGGGCAGGACGACGTCTTCGAGCGGGCCGGGATCCGCCGGCTGTCGCCGTTCGCGGTCCCCATGCTGATGCCGAACGGGCCCGCTGCCCGGGTGAGCATGGACCTGGGCGCGAAGGCAGGCGCCAGGACACCGGTGAGTGCCTGTGCGTCGGGGGCGGAGGTCCTTGCCCCGGGACAGGATCTGATCCGCAGCGGACGGGCGGTGGTGGTCGTCGCGGGTGAGGTGGAGGCATGCTCGACGAACTCGACCCGCGCGTGGAACTGGACGTGGTGCGCGGCGAGCGGCGCACCGGTCAGTGGTCCGCCGCGCTGGCCAACTCGTTCGGGTTCGGCGGACACAATGTCAGCTCGTCCTCACCAAGTGAGGACGAGAGCCCGACCGTCGCACCGGGTGGTCGTGGTACGGGCTCGTCACCGGGCCCGGTTGCGTTGCCACCGGCAGATCGTGATCAGCTGCTGGAGTGTCAGCCAGTGACCTGCACGGTCCAGGCGCACTCACTGACGATCTGCAGCTGGTGGCTGCCCGCCGTGTGCTGTGACGTGGTGCCCTTGCCGGTCTTGTCCATCTCGTTGACGAGCTTGTCGTTCTTGTCGAACACCATGAAGTTGCCCTTGCCGTCGACGGCAGCCATGGCCTTGGTGCAGTCGAACGTGTAGGACAGCGTCCAATCGTCGCCGCCCTTGAACGCGCTCGTGTTCTTGGTGCCCGAGCCCGTGAGCGTGAGCACCGTCGACTTGGCCTTCGGCGTGGGAGCGGCGTCCGCCGTGCCCTTGCCGGTGGGCGCCGCGCCCCGAGATGCTCCCGCCCCCGCCGAAGCGGGTGCGTTCGCCGCCGAATCGGCCTTGTCGCTCTTGCCACCGCTCCCGCAGCCGGAGACAGCGGCGGCGATCACCATGACCGTGAATACGCTGCCGAGCCCCCACTTGAAACGGCTGTTCTTCTGGTCGGCCGACTGCTGTCGGACCAGCTCTGGGGCGTCCTTCGGATAGGCGTTGGACACTCTCATCCCCCTGTTCATCTGCGACTGTTCATCTGAGTGGTCGGTCATCTGCCGGGCGATGCAGATCGCGGACACCAGCAGCAACCACGGAAGGCCCGTCCACCCGGTGGTCAGACCCACGGCGGCGCAGGTGGCTCCTGCGAGGAGGAGCAGCCGCCTGCCGTACGGGGCGCCAGGTGAAGGGGCCGGGATCGCACGGCCTGACCAGGGGCATCGTACCGAAGATCAACTCCACTCCCGCCGACAGGGACGGAGCGAGGTGCCCTCGGCGGTGAGGGTGGACTCCCGCGGGCAGTCCTCCACCCTTGGTCACCTGCGGGCGGGGCACGCCTCGGCCGCCTTGTGCGTCATCACCGGACGTGCGGGCGCGCGGAGGCCGGGTCCGGTGCCTGTTCGAGCAGTCCCATGCCGATGAGCCCCGGGGACCGCCTGGTGGGCCGTCTGCCGGGTGACGCCCAGGCGGCGGGGCGGGCACTGCGGTCAGCTTCCGGTGTGCCATTCGCCGGTCGCCCATGCCCTTCTCCCCCGGCCGTCCCCCGACCAGGCTAGGTCAGAGTGCCTGACCTAGCCTGGCGGGGTGAGTCGCGTGGGTGCTCTCGCGGTGTGCGGGGATCAGCCGGGCGGTCCGGCGGGGTCACCTGCGGCCGGGGCTCTCGGCGGTCGCCTCCGACAGCGACTTGCGGGTCAGGTCGGGGACCTCGCAGTCGGGTGCGGCGTAGCCGACGGGGAAGAGGATGTAGGGCCGCTCGTTGCCGGGTCGTCCGCAGATGTCGGTGAGGAAGCGCATCGGGTTGGGCGTGTGCGTCAGGGTGCTCAGTCCCATCGCGTGCAGGGCGGCGATGAAGAAGCCGCAGGCGATGCCGACGCTCTCGTTGACGTAGTAGTTCTTGCGCAGTGAACCGTCCGGCAGTGCGGTGCTCTTCTCGGCGAAGCAGACGACGATCCACGGCACCACGTCGAGGAAGCTTTTGTCCGCGTCCGTTTCGAGGCGTGCGAGGGCGGCGCGCCACTCGGGCGGGATGCGCCCGCCGTCGTAATTGACCTGTTCCTCCTCCTCGGCGGCGACCCGGATACGGTGCTTGGTCTCGGCGTCGCCGATCACGGCGAACTTCCATGGCTGGAAGTGGGCTCCGGAGGGGGCGGTGTTCGCCGCGGCGATGGCCAGGTCGACGCACCTGCGCGGGACCGGCTCGTCGGTGAAGAACCGCACGCTGCGCCGGCGGTCGAGGAACGACACGAACTCCGTCCCGCGCCGGATCATCTCGGTCTCGTCGTAACGGTCGGGCCGGTAGGGGACGAACGGGTGGGTGTGCTGCCTCACGCATCCTCCTCGTGGACCGGGGTCCCACAGCCTGGGCCATCGAGAGCCGGACGGGCAACAGACTCTTCGTGGGATGGGCCGGATGATGCCGGTGCCGCGAAGGTCGTCTCCCAGCCACCGAACCGGCGCGTGAGGCGTGCCGACGGCCCTCGGAGGCGCGGGTCTCGCCTCCCGCGCTCCCGCGCGCCGTTGGGTGGTCGGCCGGCGCGGGCAGCCTTCTCTCGGCACGGTGAGTGAGGAGGCCGGTCATGGCCAGTGAGTTCCAGCGGGACAAGCTGCAAGGAATGTTCGACGCGTTCGACGTGGACGGCAACGGCTGTCTGGAGGAGGGCGACTTCGTGGCGTTGGCCGACCGCTGGGCGCGGTTGCCCCGGGTCGAGCCCGGGTCGGAGCTGGCCGCGCGGGTGGAGGACGTGACGCTGGGGTGGTGGCAGCAGCTGACAGCGGCGACGGGGACCGACAAGGACGGCCGGATCGACATGGACGGGATCCTCTCCGTGGTGGACCTGCTGCCGTCCATGACCGAGCAGGTCACCGCCACCGCCGACACCATCTTCGACGCCATCGACGAGAACGGTGACGGCCGGATATCCCGCACCGAGCACCAGCGGCTCATCGACACCTGGCACGGGCGGAGCGTGCGTACCGGCGACGTCTTCGACCGTCTCGACCAGGACGGCGACGGATATCTGAGCCGTCCGCAATTCGCAGCGCTGTGGACCCAGTTCTGGACCAGTGACGATCCACGGGAACCAGGCAACCTGGTGTGCGGCCCGCTCCCCGGCGCGGACGGTGAGTAACACGGGCCGGAGCCCCCCGGCTCCCCCGCGATCACCACGAACGATCCCTCGCGGTGACGGCAGACGGCCGTCGCGAACCCGCCCTCTGGAGGGCCACGAGCAGCCATCCGGCCGACGCGCCGACCCCGTACCAGAACAGGTCCGGCGCGTTGAAGGTGGAACCGAGGATCAGCCGGGCAGCGGTGCTGTGCCGGGCGAGCCGGGCCGGCAACTCGCTGAGCTGCAGGAACTCGATCACCCAACTGATCGTCAGTGCGAGCGCGCCGGCTTTCCACGCCGTCATCCGTGGCGCCGCCAGGACGACGAGGGCGGCGATCAGCAGGGTGTACAGGGCGTCCCCGCCGTACTTGGCCGCGTCTCCCGCGGCCACGGCTCGGAGTCCCAGCCCCGCACCGACGATCACCGGCGCGGCCGCGACCGCCGACAGGCGCATTCGGCGCGCTTCCGCGTCAACGCCCGCGCCGGTTTCGTGGGGAGAGGCCATACGGTCATTCTGCGGGACGCCCGGCCGGCGACTACCGTGCCAGTGCCGATGGCGCGGACCGGACGTGCTGGGCGGCCTCGGCCGCGGTATAGGAGGAGGCGAAGGTGAACGCGCGCGGGGACGGTCCGTGCGCCCGCAGGTCCGCCAGGCGCTCCAGGGCCTCTCCGACGGTCGGCAGGTGACCGGCCGGAATCCACCAGAGCACCAGGTGCGCCTCGACGTGCCGTTCGAACCATTCGCGGCGCCGTCGCATCACCTCCAGATGGCCGCTGCGGTAGGTGAAGTCCCACAGGGCCTTTGGGGACTGCCACACCGTCAGGTTGACGATGACGTGCTCGCCCGCCGGACGCAGGCCGGTGGCGTCGGCCGACCCTTCCTCCACGAGCCGCCACACGAAGCCGGGCGCGGCGTCGGCGGCGGCGTTGACCGGGTCGAGCAGCTCGACGAAGGGCGCTGTGCGCGGGTCGTCGAGGGGGTGGCGGAGTGTGGCGACGTTGAGCTGGGCGAGGTGGGCGGCAGGCTCAGATGCGGTCATGACCTCATCTCAGCACGGCCGTCATTTCTATGTCAACGGCCATTGTTTTTAGAAGACTCGACCACCACACAGCACTCCCCCGGCCGGGCGTCCATGCGCGCCCGGACGGAACCGTCCGTACCCAACAACCCCTCCAGCAGTGCGAGGTTCATGCCGCAGACGAGCGGCGGGAAGCGCTCGGAGACGGCGTGGAAGGGGCAGTTGCGCATACGTACGACGGGCGCCGCCGTCCCAGGTGCCCCCTCGCCGCCCGGGGGGACTTCGTCGCTCTCCAGGTGCGGTTCGTAGCCGCGGGCGGCCAGCATCTCCATGGCCTCTTCGAGGTCGCCGCAGGGCGCTGCCGAGCCCCGCAGGGCCTCGCCCCGGCGGCGGGCGGCCGCGCAGAGCCCGGCGTCGAGTCCGGCCTGTTCGGCGGCCTCGGCCAGCAGTTCCGCGGCGGTGCGGTAGTCGCGGGCGGGCAGCGACACCGACCGCTCGGCCCGTGCCCTCGTGTACACCTTGGCGGGACGGCCCGCCCCCGGTCCCGTACGGCCCGACAGGCGGCGGCTTCCGCTCTCCAGCAGTCCGGCGTCCGCCAGCTTGTCGAGATGGTGCGCGGCGAGCGTGCGCGCCACCCCTGTCGCCTCGGCGGCCTCGTTACGGCCGACTTCCCGGCCCTGCGCCACTACGTACTCGTACAGGCGGCGCCGTACCGGATCCTGCAGCACCGCGATCGCGTCGATGTCCTCCACCCGGCCATTCTAGGAACAACGCGGGTTGGATATAGAACGGGGGCGGGGGGAGGAAAGCGGGGCCCGGTTCGTCCTTGGGCACGCGGCCCCTGCTCACGTCGGCCCTGTTCAGGCTGCTCCGGGGTGCGGTGAGTGTGCCGTGCCGGTGGGTTCGGTGGGTGTGAGTGAGGCGAGGAGCCTCAGCTTCTCGTCGCTGTCGCTGTCCTTGTCGGGGTAGTAGACGACGAGGATGACATCGTCGATGGGGAGTTTGTCCCGGTGGAGGCGGAGTTCGCCGACGACGGGGTGGTGGACGGTGGTGGTGCCTCCGTCGAGGGTGCGCACGTCGTGGCGGGCCCACAGGGTACGGAATCGCTGGCTGGACAGGGCGAGTTCGCCGACGAGTTCGACGAACCGGGGGTTGTCGGTGTCGTCCCCGATGGTGGTCCGGAGGGCGGCGACGAAATCGGCGGTGGCTCGCGGCCAGTCCTGGTGGAAGGCTTGTTCCTCGGGGTCGAGGAGGAGGGAGCGAAGCCGGTTCTCGCCGGGCCGCAGGCGGGGGGAGAGCGCGAGGGCCATGGGGTTGGAGGCCAGTACGTCGAACGCGCGGCCTTCGACGAACGCGGGGATCTGCAGGTGGGCGAGCAGTTCGCGCACCCGGGCCGGTACGTGCTCGGGCCGCTTGCGGCGTGGCGCCCTGGGGCGTGCGGCCGTGAGGCCGAGCAGGTACGTCCGCTCGATGTCGTCGAGCTGGAGGACGCGCGCGAGCGAGGCGAGGACCTGGGGTGAGGGGTTCTTGTCCCGGCCCCGTTCCAGGCGCAGGTAGTAGTCGGGGCTGATTCCGGCGAGCAGGGCGACTTCCTCACGCCGCAGGCCGGGCACGCGGCGGTTGCCGCCGGGCGCGAGCCCCACCTGGGCCGGTGAGACCAGCTCGCGCCGGGCACGGAGGTAGCTGCCGAGCCGGTTGCCGGATTGCTCGTCCTTCATACCGACACCGTAATGCGGCGCGCGGAACTCTTAGGGGGTCCTGGCAGGACCAGGGAGGGCGGGGGCCCTGCCGCATTCGGTGGAGGGTGTCAAGACTGGGGTGGCGCTGTCCGAGAAGGAAGGACAGAGGACCGCACTCGCCGCGCCCCGGGTACGCACCCCGGCGGCGCCCCGCACTGAAGGGAAGATCTCGTGGATCTCTCCAACCGCACCGTTCTCGTCGTCGGCGGCACCTCGGGTATCGGGCGGGAACTGGCCCGGCGGTTCGCCGCGGCGGGCAGCACCGTGGCCGTGGGCGGCCGCAGTCCGCAAGCCCTCTCGGAACTGGCCGGGGAGGGTTTCGGCACGTTCGCCGTCGACGTCACGGACAGTTCGTCGGTCGCGGCCGCCCGTGACGCCGTGCTCGCCCGCTGTCCGAAGCTGGACACGGTGGTGACGATGTCGGGCGTGATGCTCCTGGAGGACCTGCGCGATCCCGCGCACTTCGAGGCGGCGCAGACGACGATCGACACCAATCTGGTCGGCACCATCCGGGTCATCGACGCCTTCACCCCTCATCTGGTCCGGCGGGGCTCCGGCACCTTCATCACCGTCACCTCCGGCATCGCCTTCCTGCCGTTCCCGCCCATGCCCAGTTACGCCGCCTCGAAGGCCGCGGTGCACGCCTACTCCGAGGCGCTGCGCGCGCAGCTCGACGGCACCGGGGTGGGCGTCGTCGAACTCGTCCCCCCGGCCGTCGCCACGGCGGGCCAGGAGAAGGTCAACCCGCACGCGCTGCCGCTGGACGACTTCGCCACCGAGGTCATGCACCTGCTCTCGGCGGAGCCCACCCCGCACGAGATCCTCGTGCGGGGCGTCCTCATGCACCGCTGGGCCGAGCGCGACGGCACCTACGCCGACCTCGTCGCGCAGCGCGCCAAGGCGCTGGCCATGCTCCCCGGCCGCGAAGGCTGACGCTCTTGGCTTCCCGCGGCACCGTGCACCGGTCCTGTCACCGGGTCCGGCCGCGGGGGACGGCACCGCTGCTGGGGTCCTCGGTGAGGGCGATGCGGGCGGTGACGCGTTTGCCCACCGGCTCCGCCCGTGCCTCGAAGTGCTGGGCGACGGCCCTCACGATCTCCAGGCCGTGCCGGCCCACTCGGCCGGGGTCGGCGGCCCTGGCCTCCGGCAGCACCGGGTCGGAGTCCCAGACCGTGACCTCGACCGTGTCGCCGTCGATGCGCAGAGCCATCAGCACCGGGCCCGGCGCGTGCTTGCGGGCGTTGGTCACCAGCTCGCTCACCACCAGCTGCGTGAGGTCCACGCCTCGCCGGGAGACCCGCAGACCGTGCTCGTCCCGGGCGCCGATCAGGAACTCGGCCGCCAGGTGACGGGCCCGGGCGATGTCCGTGCCGTCGCCGTCCAGCGCCACCGTGGTCCGTATCGCCTGCTCACCCGGCCCGGTGCCGTACTCGCCCATGGCCCCCGTTTTCCTCACAGCCACCTTCACCACCCCGTTCACGCCCCCGCGCGCGTACCGCGCCACAAGGGGGGACGCCTGTCACCCCCTCGTCGGCTCCACGCGGTGGCACCGGGTGAGGCCGCGCGTCCGGGATGCGTCCGAGGGGGAACGTCGAGCGCCGGGCTCAGGAGGCCGTGTCGGCGGGCAGGCCGACGCCGCGGGCGGTGACCAGGCGTGCGGTGCCGTCGGCGAGGCGGTAGGAGAGTCCGGCGACGGCGACCTGGCCGCCTTCGACCGCTTCGGCGAGCGTGCGGGAGCGGTCCAGCAGGAGATCGACGGTGTGCCGCACGTGCTCGGCGATGAAGTCCGCGTCCTCGGTGTGCCCGGCCGCGCGGGCGGCCAGCACGCTCGGCGTGACCTTCTCGACCACGTCCCGTACGTAGCCGCCCGCGGGAGCGCCGTCCTGGACGGCGGCGCGCGCTGCCGCGACGGCACCGCACGCGTCGTGGCCGAGCACCACGACCAGCGGGCAGTCCAGCACGCTCACCCCGTACTCGATGCTGCCGAGCACCTCCGGGCCCATGACGTGACCGGCGGTGCGGACCACGAACAGGTCGCCCAGCCCCCGGTCGAAAATGATCTCGGCGGCCAGCCGGGAGTCGGAGCACCCGACCAGCACCGCGAACGGCTTCTGGACGGGCGCGACCTCGGCGCGGCGGGCGGCGTCCTGGTTCGGGTGCTCGGGCGAGCCCGCCACGAACCGCTGGTTGCCGGCCAGCAGGGTCTCGAAGGCGTGCTGAGGCGTGAGAGGGGGCGCGTCGATCATGGCCGCAGATTACGGCCTGGTCCGGCGGACCGCTCCGGCGACCCTCCCTCTGCCGACCGCGCCCTTCCCCGGCCACGCCGCCGTCCGCGCCTCCTCCCCTCCCGCGTGGCCTTCCCACGTGACTTCTCGCGTGCTCTCGAAGAACACGGGAAGAGGAGTGCGCCGGCGTGCGGCCGGCCGGGTGCCCCGGCTACGCCTTGGGCGGCTTGACCGCGATGTCCAGGTAGAACGAGTCGATGCTGCGCACCGCCGCCTCGAACTCCTCCAGGTTCACCGGCTTGGTCACGTAGGCGTTGGCGTGCTGGTGGTAGGCGCCGGTGACGTCGTCGGGCGCGGCGGAGGTGGTGAGGACGACGACCGGAATGGTGCGCAGGTCGGCGTCCTCCTTCACCACGGCGAGGAACTCGCGCCCGTTCATGCGCGGCATGTTGAGGTCGAGCACGATGAGGTCGGGGCGCGCGTTGTCGGGGTTGCGCAGGTAGTCCAGGGCGGCGATGCCGTCGGGGACCTGGGTGAGGTGACGGGTGCCCCGTTCGGCGAGGGCGTCCTGGATGAGCATCGCGTCAGCGAGATCGTCTTCGACCAGCAGCACGTCATAGGGGCGGGTCGCGGCGGCAGCCATGTGTCACAAACTCCGGGTGTCGGTAGGGGATGCGGGGTGATGGGTGCTGTTGGTGATCAGCCCGGGCCAGCGGCGCCGGGCTCCCTGGCGGCTCATGCTCATGGCCTGGCCGATCTCGGGGTAGCCGGCCCCGCTCGCCGCGGCGGCGTGGGCCGCCTGGTCCTCCAGGTACCGGACGGTCTCCTTGACCCGGGCGAGAACGCTCAGGCGCACGAGCGCGTGCCGGCGGAGATCACCGGCCGTGTCGTGGGAGTCGACCGGCGAGTGGACGGTGGGCTGGGCGAGGCGCCGGGTGAGTTCGTCCACCACCTCGGCCACCAGCGCGGCCGTCTCCCCGCCGGGCGGACGAGCAGGAAGGGGTGGAGCAGCCATGGCATCACTTTAAGGCTTTGATCTCCGCGGCGACAACACGCGTTGTCGGGCCAGTACAGTGGGCGTGCCGCGAACCGAGTCGTGGCCCCGATCACCGAGGGAGAGTTCAGAACCGCGATGAACAGCGAGCCGTCCGTCACCGAGGGTGTGTTCTCCGACTGGTCCACCCGGCGCTGGCTGCGGGTGGGGGTCGCCACCACCCTGGTCGTCCTGGCGGTGCTGGGATCGCTGGGCGGCTGGGCGATGTGGCGCAACACGCAGCTCACCGCCGAGCTGGTGGACCGGCGCTCCCCCACCCTGATCGAGGCGATCCGGGTCGAGGAGGCGCTGGTCAACCAGGAGACCGGGATCCGCGGGTACGGCCTGTCCGGCCGCACGGACTTCCTCCAGCCGTACCAGCAGGGGGTGGCCGAGGAGAAGGCGGCCCTCGGCCGGCTGCGGCCGCTGGTCAAGGACGACGCCCCGGCCCGCGCGGACCTGGCCGAGGTCGAGAAGCTGGCCGGCCACTGGCAGGAGCGCATAGCCCGCCCCATCGCGCAGGCCCCCGCCGGTGACGCCGTGAAGATCGCCACGGCGCGGGTGACGGAGGGCAAGACGACGTTCGACGCGCTGCGCCGCGCGATGTCCCGACAGCAGGACCACCTGCAGAGCGAGCGGGCGGCGACGACCCACCGGCTGCGGCAGTCGGAGACGCTGCGGAACTGGATGTTCGCCGTCATCGCGCTCGTGATCGTCCTGGTGGCGGCGGTCATCTTCGAGGGGCTGCGCCGCGGCGTCACCGGTCCGCTCAGCCGGCTCAGCTCCTCCGCCCGGGACGTGGCCCAGGGCCGCTTCGACCGCTCCATCACCGTCTCCGGTCCCGCCGACCTGCGCATGCTGGCCTCCGATGTGGAGTCGATGCGCCGGCGCCTGGTGGAGGAACTGCAGTTCAGCGAGGCGTCCCGGCGCATGCTGGACGAGCAGGCGGAGGACCTCAAGCGGTCCAACACGGAACTGGAGCAGTTCGCCTACGTCGCCTCGCACGACCTGCAGGAACCGCTGCGCAAGGTGTCCAGCTTCACCCAGCTCCTGCAGCGCCGCTACGGCGGCCAGCTCGACGCGAAGGCCGATCAGTACATCGCCTTCGCCGTCGACGGCGCCAACCGGATGCAGAGCCTCATCAACGACCTCCTGGCGTTCTCCCGGGTGGGCCGGGTCCTCAACGACCACCAGACCGTCGATCTGGAAGGCGTGATGAGCCGGTCCCTGGACAATCTGAGCGTGGCCGTCGAGGAGACCGGCGCCGCGATCACCCATGACGCCCTGCCCACGGTCGTCGGTGACGCCACCCAGCTCGGCATGCTCTGGCAGAACCTGCTGTCGAACGCGATCAAGTTCCGCAGCCCCGACCGGCCGCCGCACATCCACATCAGCGCCGCGCGGGAGGACGGCATGTGGGAGTTCGCGGTCAGCGACAACGGTATCGGGATCGCCCCCGAGTTCCAGGAGAAGGTGTTCGTCCTCTTCCAGCGCCTGCACACCAAGGACGCCTACCCGGGCACCGGCATCGGGTTGGCGATGTGCAAGAAGGTCGTGGAGTTCCACGGCGGCAGGATCAGCATCGATCCCGACTACGCGAGGGGCACCCGCGTCATGTTCACCCTGCCCGTCGCCACCGCCGGGACCGAGGTCGCGGAGGGGGAGACACAGCCGTGACCGAACAGACGGCGGGCCGCGCGGAGCGGTTCCGTATCCTCCTCGTCGAGGACGACGACGGGGACGCCCTCCTGGTGGAGGAACTCCTCTACGACACCGACCTGCCGTACACCCTGGCACGGTGCCGCACCGCCGCCGAGGCGCGTGCGGCACTCGCTGCGGCACCCGCGGACTGCGTGCTGCTCGATCTGCACCTGCCCGATGCCTCCGGCGTGGAGACCGTCCAGGCGATCGAGGCGGACGACCAGGCCGCCGTCATCGTCCTGACCGGACTGGACGAGCCGCGCGCGGGAGTCGACGCCCTCGCCGCCGGCGCGCAGGACTACCTGATCAAGGGCAAGGTCGAGCCCGACCTGATCCAGCGTGCCGTCCGCTACGCCGTCGAGCGCAAGCAGGCCGAGCGCGCCAACGCCGCCCTCCAGATGGGCCGCCTGCGCGCCGAGGAGAACGCGCGCCTGGAGCGCGGGCTGCTCCCCGAACCACTGCTGTCCTCCACGGTCGTCGCGGCCGCGAGCCGCTACTACCCCGGTCGGGCGCAGGCGCTGCTGGGCGGTGACTTCCTCGACGTCGTCCAGACCGACGACGGCCAGGTCCACGCCGTCATCGGGGACGTCAGCGGCCACGGCCCCGATGCCGCGGCCCTCGGTGTGTGCCTGCGCATCGCCTGGCGCGCGCTCACTCTGGGCGGCCACCGCGACCAGCAGTTGCTGCATCTGCTGGAGCAGATCCACATCGCCGAACGCACCAACAGCGACCTGTTCACCACCTGCACCCTGATCACCCTGGACCCGAAGGCGGCCACCGCCACCGTGCACCTGGCCGGCCACCACGAACCCCTGCTGGTCACCCCGGACGGCACCACGGAGATCACCGCGACCCACGGGATGGCCCTCGGTATCGCCCCCGGACTGGGCAAGTGGCCGGCCACCACCGTCGCCCTGCCCACCCGGGGCGCTCTCATCGCCTACACCGACGGCCTCACCGAGGGGTTCGCCGACAGCTCCGGGGCCCGGCTCGGGGTCGACGGCCTGCTGCACATCATCGACTCGCTGCCCGCCTCCCCTCCCAGCAGCCACCTCGACCAGCTCATCGCCCGCACCCGCACCCTCAACGCGGACCGGCACACCGACGATCTCGCCGTGCTGCGCCTGGACTGGAACATCGGCGCGGCCGCGCACACGACGGGCGAGTGGAGCACGACGCCGTAGCGAGACGTGCGAGTCCGCCACCCGTGCGAGTCCGCCACCGGGGCCTCCCGGACGGCGGACTCCCCCACTCGCTCATGGCCGTTCGCGTGGCGGCCGGGGGAAGAATCCGCTGGTACGTGCCGCGTAGGCGGCCCAGCCCGGTCGCTGGGCCATGTGCCGCTCCAGCAGCCGCTTCCCGCTGCCCTTGATCAGCAGCACGCTCATCACCAGCGGGGAGACGACGGACACCGCGGCGGGGCCGAGGCCCGCGTCGCAGGCGATCAGGAACAGGCCCCACCACACGCAGAAGTCACCGAAGTAGTTGGGGTGCCGCGTCCACCGCCACAGGCCCTGGTCCATGATCCGGCCGCGGTTCGCGGACACCGCTTTGAACCGGGCGAGCTGGACGTCCCCGACGGCTTCGAAGAACAGCCCGACCGCCCAGAGCACGGCTCCGGCCACGGCGAGGGCGGACAAGGGGGCGGGAGCGTACTGGGCGGCCTGCACCGGCAGGGAGACCAGCCAGACCAGGGCGCCCTGGAGCAGGTAGATCTTCCGCAGCGCGTACGCGTTCCGGCTCCCGCGGGCGCGGTCCAGCATCGCCGCGTACCGCGGGTCCTCCCCGTGGCCGCGGCCCCGGCGGGCGATGTGCGCGGCGAGCCGCAGCCCCCACACGACGGTGAGCACGGTGACCAGGGTCCGGCGCCACGGATCGCCCGCGCCGTACGCGTGGGCGAACGTGACCAGGGCGACCGCGGCGAACGCGGCTCCCCAGGCGACGTCCACCACCCGGTGCACGCCCCGGCGCACGGCGATCGCGAAGGTGACGAGCATGGTGGCCAGCGCGGTCGCCGCGGCCCAGCCGAGGCCGACGGCGAAGGCACTCCAGGCGTACGCGCTCACCCGGCCACCAGATCGCGGTACCAGCCGGCCGTCTCGGCCGCCGTCAGGCCGCTGGTGCCGTCAGCGGCCGGCCGGACGCACAGGATCTGGTCGACGCCCATGCGCCGCTCCTCGAAGGCGAGCGCTCCGCCCACCAGGTACAGCCGCCACACCCGGGCCGTCTCCCGGCCGACCAGCCGGACGAAGTCGTCCCAGCGCTCCTCCAGGGTGCGGTGCCAGGCGCCGACGGTACGCACGTAGTCCTCGCGCATCGACTCCACCGACCGCACCTCCAGCCCGGCTGCCTCCAGCAGGCCGACGGTGTCGCCCAGGGGCCGCATGTGCATGTCGGGCGCGATGTACGCCTCGATGAACGCGCCGCCGCCCGGGGCGTTCGCACCCCGGGACATCTGCTGCACCAGCACGCGTCCCTCGGGGCGGACCATGCGGTGCAGCGACGCGGCGAAGGCCGGGTACCCGGCGTCTCCGACGTGCTCGCCCATCTCGACGGTGGAGACGGCGTCGTAGCCGCCGCCGGTGATGTCGCGGTAGTCCTGGCACCGCACCTCGACCCTGTCCTCCAGCCCTCGTTCGCGCACCTGCTGCCGTACGTGGGCGGCCTGTTCGGCGGCGAGGGTGACGGCGGTGACGTGCGCCTTGTGCCGTTCGGCGGCGTGCAGGGTGAGCGAGCCCCAGCCGCAGCCGATGTCGAGGAGCCGGCCGCCGCCGGTGAGGCCGAGTTTGCGGCAGATCAGTTCCAGTTTGGCGCGCTGGGCGTCCACCGGACCGGGCTCGGGGTCGCCCGCGGTCCAGTAGCCGCAGGAGTAGGCCATGGTGTCGTCGAGGAGGAGGCGGTAGAAGTCGTTGGACAGGTCGTAGTGGTGGCTGATCGCGGCGCGGTCGCGGGCCTTGCTGTGCAGGCCGCCGCGCAGCCGCGCCTGGGAGGCGGGCGCGGCCGGGCGGGGGCCGACGGCGCCGAGCCGGACCGCCTCGGCGACGGCGCGGGCCCGGTCGGCGGGCGTCGGCCGGGGCGCGTGCGGACCGCGTTCCCGTACGGCGGCCCACAGGATGCGCAGGCCCTCGCCGAGGTCGCCCTCGATGTCGATCTCGCCGGTGACGTACGCCTGGGCGAGACCGAGTTCGCCGGGCCGCCACAGCAGCCGGCGCAGGGCGCGCCGGGACCGGACGACGACCACGGGGGTGCCGGCCGGGCCGGTCTCGCTGCCGTCCCAGGCGCGCAGCCGCACCGGCAGCGGCCCGCCGAGGGCGTCGGCGGCGAGCGCGGCGAGCCGGTGCGCGGCGCCGGGCCGGGCCGCGGTGGGGGTGCGGACGGTGGTCATCGGGCGGGGTCCTCCTTGGTGAGCAGGTACTGCTGGACGTCGAGGTAGCCGGAGCGGAATCCGGCCTCGGAGTAAGCCAGGTAGAAGGTCCACAGGCGGCGGAACGTCTCGTCGAAGCCGAGGGCGCCGACGTCGCCGGCGCGTTCGGTGAACCGTTCGCGCCACAGGCGCAGCGTCTCGGCGTAGTGCGCGCCGAAGCCGTCCCGGGCGGTGACGGTGAGCCCGGTGTGGTCGCGGACCGTCTGCTCGACGGCCTCGGTGGAGGGGATGAGGCCGCCGGGGAAGACGTACTTCTGGATCCAGGTGTGGGTGGCGCGGGCGGCCAGCATCCGTTCGTGGGGCATGGTGATGGCCTGTAGGGCGGCCCGTCCGCCGGGGGCCAGCCGTTCGTCGAGGGTGCGGAAGTACACGGGCCAGAACTCGGCGCCGACGGCTTCGATCATCTCCACGCTGACCACCGCGTCGTAGGTGCCCCGGGCCTCCCGGTAGTCACACAGTTCGACACGGACCCGGTCGGCGAGTCCGGCCTTGGCCACGCGGTCCAGGGCGAGTTCGCGCTGCTCCTGGGAGAGGGTGAGGGAGGTGACGTGGGCGCCGCGGGCGGCTGCCCGCAGGGCGAGTTCGCCCCAGCCGGTGCCGATCTCCAGCAGCCGGGTGCCCGGCTGGACGCCGGCCAGGTCGAGCAGCCGGTCGATCTTGCGCTGCTGGGCGGCGGCGAGCAGCGGCCACCGCGCGGGGAAGGTCCGGAAGAGGGCGGAGGAGTAGGTGAGGGTGTCGTCGAGGAAGAGGGCGAAGAGGTCGTTGGACAGGTCGTAGTGGCGGCCGATGTTGTCGCGGGCGCCGTCGGGCGTGTTGCGCTGCGCGGCCGGCTGCCGCACGGCCCACAGGCCCCGCAGCCGCTGCAGGGGGGCCGGGATCAGCTCCGCCGCGTGGGCGGCCAGCACGGTCAGCGCGCCGACCAGGTCCGGGGCGTCCCATTCGCCGGCCATGTACGACTCGCCGAAGCCGATCAGTCCGCGGGTGCCCAGGCGGGCGTGGAAGGCCCGGGCGTCGTGCACGTCCAGCAGCGGGCCGCCGAGGCCGAAGGTGGTCTCGCCGTCGAGGCGGACGCGCAGGGGCAGTCGGTGCAGTGCGTGCCGCAGGAGGGCGGCGGTGACGGCCCGTACCGGCCAGAGGGCCTTCGGGACGGCCGTCACGTCCGGCCGGCGGGCTGCATCGGCCGGGGCGGCCGGGGCGGCGGTGCGGGGCCGGCCGGTGGTGGGGTGGCAGAGGGGATGCGGTTGGGCTGTGGTCATGTCGTACTCTCCGAGGAGCGGTGGCCCGGGCGCGGCTGTACCGGCAGGCCCCGCAGATAAAGACGTATGCCGTGGAAGCGGATGGCGGCCGACACCGCGAGCGTCGACCAGGGGTGGCGCAGCGCGAGACGCAGCAGGGCGGGGACGCTCGCCTCGCGGCGGCGGCCGTGGACGGTGGCCGTGAACGGCGCGCTGCCGGGCCGGTCCAGCCGTACGCTCAGGCGCAGTCGCTCGCCCGGCAGGGGCAGGCGCATGTGGTAGCGGCCGTCGACCGGGTTGAACGGCGAGACGTAGAAGGCCTTGTCGGCCGTGGCGGTGCCGTTCGCGTCGGCGTGCAGCAGGTAGGCGTGCCGGCCGCCGTAGGTGTTGTGGACCTCGGCGACCACGCAGCGCGGTCTGCCGTCCCGGTCGTGGCACCAGTACAGCGTGAGCGGGTTGAAGACGTGTCCCAGGCTTCGTGCGTGGGCGAGCATGACGACCTGGCCGCCGTCGAGGTCGATGCCGTGTTCGGCGAGGAAGTCGTCGAGCGCGGCCCGCAGGTCGGGGGCCCGGCCGGTGAAGTGGTCGCGGGCGCGGAACCGGCCGAGGGGTCGCAGGGCGTGGGGCAGTACGGGCAGGTGGTCGAGGTCCACCAGCCACAGGTAGGTGCGGTGCCGCAGGGCGTACCGGGTGGGGGTGCGGCGGACGTGGTGGACGGCGCACGAGTAGAGCGCGGGTGTCCGAGGTCGCGCGCCGTCGGCCGGGGCGCTCACCAGGCCCCTCCCAGCCGGGCCGCCGCCGCGACTCCGCTGCGGCAGCCGTCCTCGTGGAAGCCCCAGCCGTGGTAGGCGCCGGCGAAGGCGGTGACGGGGGTGCCGAGTTCGGGCAGGCGTTTCTGGGCGGCGACCGAGCGCGGTGTGTAGACGGGGTGTTCGTAGGTCATGCGGGCCAGGACCCGGCCGGGGTCGACGCGGTCCTCGCCGCCGAGGGTGACGACGTACGTGTCCGCCGCGTCCAGGCGTTGCAGCCGGCTCATGTCGTAGCTGACACGGACCCGGTCCGCGCCGGCCCGGCAGGACGGCATCAGGTAGTTCCAGGAGGACCGGGCGCCGGGCGCGGCCGGCAGGAGGGTGGTGTCGGTGTGCAGCAGCGTGGTGTTGCGGGAGTAGCGGAAGGCGCCGAGGATCTCCTTCTCCTCGGGGGTGGCGTCGGCGAGCAGCCGCAGCGCCTGGTCGGGGTGGACGGCGACGACGAGGTGGTCGTAGTCGGCGGTGCTGCCGTCGTGGGCGGTGATCTCGACGCCGTCGGTGTGCCGCAGCACGGACCTGACCGGTGTGGACAGGCGCACCTCGGGCAGGCCCCGCGCGATCTTGTCGACGTAGCTGCGGGAGCCGCCCGTGACGGTGCGCCACACCGGGGAGCCGGTCACCGAGAGCATGCCGTGGTGGGCGAGGAACCGGAACAGGTAGGCGGCCGGGTAGCGTTGGGCGGTCGCCGCGTCGCAGGACCACACGGCGGACACCACCGGTGTCATGAAGTGCGCGCGGAAGTACGGCGAGAAGCCGCCGCGGTCCAGGAACGCGCCGAGGGTCAGTGTGTCGTCGGCGCCGCGTGCGAGGAGCCGGTGGGCCGCGCGGTGGAACCGCGGTACCTCCGCCAGCATGCGCAGGTAGGATCCGCGCAGCGCGTTGCGTGGCCGGGCCAGCAGTCCGCGCGGGCCGCGGGCGCCGGCGTATTCCAGGCCGCAGCCCTCGCACCGTACCGACATGCTCATCTCCGACTCCTGGGTGGTGACACCGAGTTCACCGAAGAGGCGCAGCAGGTGCGGGTAGGTGCGGCGGTTGTGGACGATGAAACCGGAGTCGACCCGGTGGGTCCGGCCGTCCGCGCCCGTCAGGTCATGGGTGTGGGCGTGGCCGCCGAGCCGGTCGTCGGCCTCGTACAGCGTGATGTGGTGGGTCCTGCTCAGGATGTGGGCGGCGGTGAGTCCCGCGACGCCGCTGCCGATGACGGCGGTGCGGCGTATCGCCTGTCGTCCTGATGGCATGGCTGCTTTCCCCTCCCGGCGTGCGGTGGTCGCCGTTCACGACCTGTCCGGCCCGCCGATCGGGTCCGGACGCGTGGACGAGCGCCCGCCGGTCCGCCTGTGCGGACCGGCGGGCCCTGTGGGGCGGCTACATCTTGGGCATCAGGACGGAGTCGATGATGTAGACGGTGGCGTTGGACGTCCTGACGTTGCCGCAGACCACCTTCGCGGTGCCGCCGACCGTGTAGGACTCGCCCATGCCCGAGGTGGTGACCTGGGACTTCTCCAGCGTCTCGAAGGAGCCGTGCTGGAGGTCCTTCGGCGTGAGCGGCTTGCCGACGACGTGGTAGGTGAGGACCTTCGTCAGCATCGCCTTGTCGTTGAGGACCTTGTCCAGGGTCGCCTTGGGGATCTTCTGGAAGGCGTCGTTGGTCGGCGCGAACACGGTGATGTTCTGCGCGTTGTTCAGCGTGTCGACCAGGCCGGCCTTCTGCACCGCGCTGACGAGCGTGGACAGCGCCGGGTTGTGGGACGCGGCGGTGGCCACCGGGTCCTTGGCCATGCCGTCGAAGGAGCCGGCGCCGTTCTTCGGCACCGACGAACAGGCCGTGCCGAACGGCTGGTTCATGCTGTTCGACGAGGCGCTGGAGCCGCCCATGTCATCGCTGCTCGCCGTGGGCGACGTCGTGGCCCTGCCGGACGAGTCGGACTTGCCCGAGTCGCTGTCGCTGGAGCAGGCGGTCAGCGCCAGCGGCAGGACGACGGCGGCGAGGACGAGACCGGCGCTACGACGGATACGGGTGTTCATCACATTCTCCTGTGGTAACTGAGCAGCGGGGCGCTGCGATCGGGGGGAGTACGGGGAAGTCATCGGACGGTCGGTGGGCGGTCTTTGGGCGGTCGGGGGGAATCCGGTGCCGCCGCTGTGCCGGATTGGTGGCCCACACGATCAGGTGAAAGAAGGGCGCCGCACCAATCCGGCGCCCTCTCCGCTACGGATCACCGCTCCGGCGACCGCCACCAGACCCGCTGCCCTGGCCCTCCGGGTCCTCACGTGCGTCATGTTCGTGTCCTTTCCTTCGCTGCCGTGGCGGCGGAGGCCGCCGGTCCGCGCGGTGCCGCGTGGGTACGGGTGATCCGAGGCGGCTCTGTCCGCGGACTGCCGAGGACGGCCGAGAACACCCGATAGCGTGAGACCAGTGGGTTACGTTGACTCCCGGACCCCGCCCGCGGCGGCTCGGGCGGGCCGGGGGGGACCAAGGAGACCAAGCCGCACGGCCGGTGGCCACGGATTCCCCGCGTGGAAGTCACCGCAGCGTCAGGCAGGGGAAGGAAGGGCGTCGTCCCGATGGGGGAAGCTTCTTGCGGAGGGTCCGCTACGCCCGCGCTGCGGGTACTGCGTCACCCGCCGCGGCCGAGAGCAGCGCTGCTCACCCTGCACGGAGGGCAGCCGGACAGCTACCGGGCCGCGCGGTCCTGGCACCCGGCGGCGCTGCGCATGCGTCCCGTGCTCCGCGCGGCGGCCTCCGGAATCTGCCTCGACGAGACCCTTCTGGGAGTGGTCCGCTACCGCCACCGGGGCTGGAACGAGGGTGACCCCCTGCACGACACCTGCCGCGCTCTCCGTGAACTGGAGCGGCTGGCCGGTCCGGTGCCCGTCCTCCTCATCGGCCACTCCATGGGAGGCAGGGCGGCCCTGCGCGCGGCGGGCGATCCACTGGTACGCGGTGTCGTCGCCCTCGCGCCCTGGCTGCCCGAGGGCGAACCGACCGGTCACCTGCGCGGCAAGCAGTTCGTCGTGGTGCACGGCGATCGCGACACCGTCACCAGCCCCCGGGCCTCCGCGGACTACGTTCTCAAGGCCCGCGCCGAGCAAGCCCGGGCCGGCCTGCTCCTGATCCGCGGCGGCGATCACGCCATGCTGCGCCGCGGCGCCCTCTGGCACCGTGTCGTGCCCCGGCTGGTCCGCGGCCTCCTGACGGCACGGCCGTCCGGCCTGGCTGCCGCGAGCTGCGCGGCTGCGGACCCGGTCCTGCTGTGAATCGCGCACCCGCAGCTGTGACTCGCACACCCGAGAAAAATCCGATTGCAGGGCGCTCCTGGTGACGGCTACCGTCGGCGGCATCGGCATGTAGCTCAGACAGCAGAGCACCGGGCTCTCGGGGCCCGGAGGGCGCAGGGGCGGAACCTGCCATGCCGGCTTATGGACGACAACGCTGAGCAGCAGCCCCTCACCGTGGCCCCCTCCTTCCCGGAGTACCGTCCGACCAAGGCCTTCGCCACCGCGCCGGCCCGTGAGGGCGCCGATTCCCGGCACCGCGCCGAGGCGCGCGGGAAGCGCTGGCGGGCGGTCCTCGCGGGAATGGCCTCGGGCCGGCTGTCGATCGGTTCGCGCACGCCCGTGGACGGGCTTCCGTCCTGGGTGACCCCCGAGGTGGTGCGGGGCGGCTTCGCCATCGGGGGCGCGACCGCGGCCGGCCCGCTCCAGGCGTACGAGACCGAGGCCGCGGTCAGTCTCGGGGTGCCCGCCGAGCGGCGCGCGCTCTTCGCCCACTGCCTCACCGAGCCCGGACTCGCCTGGCTGTGGGCCCTGTTGGACAGCGGCCGTTACGAGATCCGCGTGCCCGAGGAGGCCGCGCTGCTCACCGTGGCGTGGCTGGTCCGGCACGGCGAGACGGACGCGGCGCTCGACCTCGCGGCGGAACTGGGACCGTTCGCGGACCGGCTGCGGTTCCTGCCCCGCCCGGCGGCCGGACCGGCTCCGGACGCGACCGCGGCCGTGCACTGGCGCACCGTCTCCGAGGCCGCCGCCGCCCTGGCCCGGCGGCGGCCCGACCCCGCCGTCGAGGCCCAGCGCGAGGCGCACGCCGTGTGGCTGCCGTTCGGCGACGAGCTGCTCGTCCACTGGCTGCGGACGGCACGGGACGGACAGGTCCTCGAACTCGCCCCGGACGCCGACTGGCCGGCGCACGGCGAGGCCCTGCTCGGCCGCTACCGGCTGCTCGCCGCGGAACACACCCGCTGCGCCAAGCACCGCAACCCCAAGGAGAACCTGGGAATTCTGCGCGGCGCGCTGGAGGAGACCGTCGCCGGACGCCCGCTGGACGCGCGCCGGCTCGGCCTGCTGCGGCACGCGGTGCGGTCCATGGTGCGCCGGCGCGGCCTGCCCGGCTCGGCCGCGCACACGGCGGTGCGCCGGCACCAGGCCGGGCAGGCGGCGCTCCCCTCCTACCACGCCCTGGCCCAGCTGATGCTGCGCCGGCTCGCCGTGCTCCCGCAGGACACGGGCGTCACCGACGTCGCCCCGCTGCTGGGCGCGGTGACCGGGGAAGAGAGCCGGGAGACCGGCCTGAGCGCCGGAACCGCCGTACCGCCCGTGATCCGCCAGGTGGTCGGGTCCGCGCTGAGCGCGCCGCTCGCCACCCTCGTGGAGCGGGGCGTCCTCCCGTCCGCCGAGGCGCTGGCCGCGCTGGTGCCGCCGTCGGTGGCCACCGCCACCGCGCGGGCGTACGGCGACGAGGCGCTGCGCGCCCTGATGGCCGCGCACTACCGGGCGTTCCGCCATCGCCGCTCGCTGCTTCTGCTCAACCTGGAAGGGCAGGTCCGCGTCGAGGAACTGCCCTGGGTACGCGCGGTGTCGGCGCAGCGGTCCGCGGTGCCGGGCCGGACGGACGACGACGACGCCCTGGCCGTGCTGCGGGAGCTGGGCGAGCTGTCCGTGCGGGCTTTCCCGGGTACGGTCCTGCCCGACACGCTGGTCCGCGAGTTCGGTGTTCTGGAGCGCCAGTGCGACCTGGGTGCCCCGTTCGTGGAGGAGCCGGCCCTGGGCATCTTCACGGGCACGTTCAGCCCGGAGTTCCTGACGGCGGCGCGGATCGCGGGCGATCTGCTCGGCGGCTCGCTGTACGAGCGTTACTACGGCATCGACTACGCGGCGGTCCGTGATCTGGCCGTCTCCGAGACCGGCGCGTCCCTGAACCGTGCGCACCGGGCCCGTACCTCTCCGGGTTTCGCGCGGCTGTGCGCCGAGCGGGCGGGGGCGGAGTCGCGGAACCGGTCGGTCGCGGCGAACGGCATGGTGATCGAACAGGCGCAGATCCTCACCACGCACAACCTGGCCACGCTGGTCCACCGGGTGGGTATCGCTCCGCGGCCCGGCTGGGCCGACCTGGCGCGGCGCTGTTTCGTGACGGTGTGCCGGCGGGCCGCCCGGATGCAGCGCAGCCCGCGGCCGTTGCACACCCTCCTGGGCGCCGCGCACGCGTGGCGCCAGTCGGTGTTCTACCTGTCCCTGTGCCCGCCGCAGGAGCAGCGGCGGGTCATCGCGGGCCTGGGCGAGGAGGCGGCCCGCCACCCCGCTCGTGCGGCGAACCGGGTGGCCCCCGCCCTGGCGGGCCTGGCCCTGGTCGCCGAGGGCGGGTCCTTCCGCGGCGACGGAACGGCGGAGGACGGGCGGGCCCGGCGCTTCCTGGGGTGGAGCATCGGCGGGCACTGGATGCGGTGAGGGAGGGAGTGCGGCGCGTCCGGGCTCCGGCGCGGGTTTCCCGGCCGCTTCGGCCCCGCCGGGTGCGCAGGGTCAGGGCTTGTTCGCGAACACCCAGCGGTTGCCCTCCAGTGCGTCGTTCGGCTCCGGCAGTGGGCCGCGGCCGTGCCGGCGGGTGAATTCGAAGGGGGTGTGCACCGAGGTGGACCAGCCCTTGCCGGCCAGGTCGCCCGCGGAGTCGGGCCGTGGTTCCTTGCTGAACAGGTGGAGCAGGTCGATGCCGATCTGGTGCTTCGTCGAGAGGTAGAGCGGGCTGTCGCGGTACTCCAGCAGGTCCTTCTCCAGTTTGGCCTCGAAGGCCAGGGCGCTGCCCGCGCAGCTCAGCCGGTCCACCGTGTCGATGAGGTGCGTCTCGACGGCGCTCGGCAGGTAGAACAGCAGTCCCTCGGCCAGCCAGACGCTCGGCACGGCCGGATCGAAGCCGGCGTCGGCCAGCGAGGGGCCCCAGTCGGCGCGCAGGTCGATGGACAGGGGTACGCGCGCGGCCTTCGCGGTGACCGACAGGCCGGTGAGCACCCGGTGCTTGAACGCCAGCACCTCCGCCCTATCGACCTCGAAGATCACGCATCCGGCCGGCCAGTGCAGCCGGAACGCCCGCGCGTCCAACCCCGCTCCGAGCAGGACCACTTGGCGGACACCGGTGTGTGCCGCTCGTAGAAGGAAGTCGTCCAGGACCCTCGTCCGCAGTCCGAAGTACCGCGCGAACCGGCCCCAGAGCGGATTGCGGTCCTCGTCCGGTGCGTCCTCCACCCGGAGCGGCCAGCCCGCGGACGCCGGTGCCGCGCGTACGAAGTGTTCCGCGTAGACGTCCTGTGCCAGGCTGTCGTCGCGGTGGGTCTCGATCGCCCGTGCCGCGGCGACCAGGAGGGCGGTGACGCCGACTCCCCCGTCCACGCCGTCCACCGGTGTGCTTGGCGGGGCCGTGCTGACCATGTTTCCTCCGTTGGCGAGAGGGGGCGGGCGGTGGGGCACCGACGAGAGGGGCGGTCGGCCGGGCCGCGCTCACCGGTTTCTTGCCTCCGGGATCAGGACCGGTTTGACCACGCGGCCTTCGTCGCAGTCGCGTTCGGCCTCGTTGATGTCGGCCAGCGCGTAGGTGCGGATCAGCTCGTCGAAGGGGAACAGCCCGGCCTGCCACAGTCCGGTCAGCCGGGGAATCAGCAGCCCCGGCACCGAGGAGCCCTCGCAGATGTGGGAGAGGCCGCGGCCCCGGTCCAGCGTCCCCGGTTCGAGCGGCAGAGCGGTGTGCAGCCGTGCCACCAGGCCGAGCCTGCCGGTCGGGCGCAGCGCACGCAGCGCGTCGTTGATGAGCTGGGGGGAGCCCGTGGTGTCCAGCGCGTACTGTGCGCCGCCGTCGGTCAGCCGGTGGACACGGTCGGGCAGGCCGGCCTGCGCGGCGTCCAGCGGGACCGCGCCGAACCGCTCGGCGAGGGCCAGTCTTGCGGGGTGCCGGTCGACGGCCACGGTCACCGCTCCGGCGGCGGCCGCCGCCATCACCGAGGCCAGGCCCACCGCTCCCGCGCCGATGACCACGAGGGTGTCACCGGGGCGGATGCCGAAGTCGTTCAGGACCGCGCCGGCGCCGGTGAGGAAGCCGCAGCCGAGCGGGCCGAGCAGTGCGACGGGCAGCGCGGGATCGACCCGGACGGCGTTGCGGGCCGGGACCAGCGCGTACTCGGCGAACGACGACTGTCCGAACCACCGGGGGGCCAGCGCTTCCCCGGCCGTGTCGGTGAGGGGCGGCGGGCTCTCCGCGCGCCCGCCGAAGAGGTTGAGCCGGGCGAAGGAGTCGCAGTAGGCGGGGGCGGCGCCCGCGCAGTTACGGCAGTGTCCGCAGGAGTCGAAGCTCAGGACGACATGGTCACCGACGTCCAGGCCGGTGTCCGGGCCGCCCGTCCGCACCACGACCCCGGCTCCCTCGTGGCCGAGCACCGCGGGCAGCGGGCTGCGGCCGGCCGAGCGCCGCACCGCGAGATCGGTCCGGCACATCCCGCAGCCGGCGATCTCGACCAGGACCTCGCCGTCGGCGGGTCCCGCGCGCAGGGTCACCTCCTCGATCGCGAACGGGTCCTCGTACGAGCGCAGTACGGCCGCGTCGAACCTCATCGTCATGCCTCCTGGGGGCGGTGCACGACGAAGGGCTGAAGGTTTCCGTAGAAGCCCCAGGGGCCGCCCGCCACGCCGACGCCGCTGTCCTTCGTGCCCGCGAAGGGCTGGGCGAGGGACAGTTCCGCGTGGTGGTTGATCCAGGCCGTTCCGCACTCCAGCCGGCCGGCCACCGCCTCGGCCCGGTCGAGGTCGGTCCCCCAGACCGAGCCGCCCAGCCCGAAGCCGGTGCCGTTGGCGGCCTCGACGGCGTCGTCGAGGGTCCGGTACGGCAGCACGGGCAGGACCGGGCCGAACTGCTCCTCCGTCACCACCGGGCTGTCGGGCGGGGTGTCGGCCAGGACGGTCGGGGCGAAGAAGTAGCCCGGCCGGTCCAGCCGGTGGCCGCCGGCCGCCGCCCGGGCGCCGTCCGCCAGGGCCTGATCGGCGCAACGCTCGATGCGGGCCAGCTGGTGGGCGTTGTTGACGGGGCCGAGCTGGGAGGCCGGATCGAGTCCGGCTCCGACGACGACGCTCTTCGCGCGGTGTGCGAGCGCTTCGACCACCTCGGCGCAGAGGCGGTCCGGGGCGTAGACGCGCTTGACGGCCATGCAGACCTGACCGCAGTTGCGGAAGGCCGCCCAGAACAGGCGGTCCGCGATCTGTTCCACGTCCACGTCCTCCAGCAGGACGGCCGCGTCGTTGCCGCCCAGCTCCAGGGTGACCCGGGCCAGCGAGGCCGCCGCGCCCTCGGCGACGGCCCGTCCGGTGGCGATCGAGCCGGTGAAGGTGACGTGCCGGATTCCCGGATGGGAGGCGAGGCGGGCGCCCAGGGGTTCGCGGCCGGTGACGACGGTCAGGACGTCCTCGGGGAGGGCGGTGGCCAGGGCGGAGGCCAGCAGCCGGGTGGCGAGGGGTGTGAACGGGGACGGTTTGAGCACCATGGTGTTGCCCGCGGCGAGCGCGGGGGCGAATTTCGCCGACGCGAGCTGGAGCGGGAAGTTCCACGGGACGATCGCGGCGACGGGGCCGAGGGGTCTCCAGCGGACCTCGCTGCGTACCGGCCGACCGTCGCTGATGGGCTGGGGCTGCGCGACCAGTTCGGCGAAGTAGCGCAGCCGGGCGGCCGTGCGAGCCACCTCCGCGTACGACTCCGTCAGCGGCTTGCCCTGCTCCCGGGTGAGCAGGGGGGCGAGGTCGGTTGCGGCCGCTTCCACGGCGTCGGCTGCCGCGCGCAGCGCCGTAGCGCGGGCGGCGGGGTCGGCCCGCCAGCCGTGCCAGGCCCGGCGGGCCCGCTCGACCACGCTGTCCAACTCGTCCGGCTGCTGGTCGGGGGCCTCGTCGAACGCCTCGCCGGTGGCCGGGTCGAGGACGGCGAAACGCGCGCCCCGGGACTCGGGCACGGGGCGCGGCTGGGGTGTCGGCATGCCGGGGGTCAGCCCGCGGCGGTGACGGCGGCCGCGTGTTCCCGGGCGTGCCGGTCCATCTCCGCCCGGAAGGCGGCCACCAAATGCGGCTGGATCCGTCCGGCGGTGCGGTCGCCGCCCTCGCAGACCGCTCCGCGCACCCCCACGATGTCGGTGCCGATACGGGTCAGCAGGCCGAGGTCCGCGCCCTTGACGCTGCCCGCGAGGGCGGCGAGCAGACCGGCGTCGTGCGCCAGCCGGACGAACTCCGCGCAGCTGTCCGGCGGAACGTGGTCGAACAGCCGTGTGCCGTCCTTGACGGCGGTGTCGAGCATGGCCGCGTCGGCGCCGGAGCGGGCGGCGATGTCGGGCACGGCGAGCGGGTTGACGCAGCCGATCCGGTGCGCGTCCGCGTAGCCCGAGGCGACCACGAGCGCCTCCGGCCGGTGGTCCTTCACCGCCCGGACGACTCCGCGCATGACCTCGATGGCTTGTTCGGGTGTGGTGCATCCGTAGAGGCCGACCTTGATGTACGTGGCTCCGGAGACGACCGCGCCGAGCGCCGCCTGGGCCACCGTGCCGGGCTTGTACGGCACGTCTCCCACGGTGGCGGAGACCGGTGTGTCCGCCGGGACGGCGTCGCGGATCTCTCTGATGACCCAGGGGAAGTTGGCGCCGAGCGAGCCCTCGTCGGGCTTCTTGACATCGACGATGTCCAGGTGAGCCGCTGCCTTCACGCAGTCGAGGGCCTCCTCGACGCTGTCCGGGGAGATGAGAAGCAACAACGTGGACTCCTTCCGTCGCAGGGCCCGCCCGGCCGAGGACAGGAGGGTGCGGGTCCGTCTGGCTCCGTCGCGGTGTGCTCATCATTCCCGCGGCCCAGTGGGCACCGGTAGGGCGTGCGGAGTCATCACGGGGCGCCGGTTGCCGCTCCCGGTGCGCCGTGCACACCGGTGGTGAACCGGCCACGCCCCTGGGGCCACCGGGCCCCGCAGGGCCGGAAGGCCGGTGGGACCGGAAGCCTGGTGGGACCGGAAGGCCGGTCGGGCCGGTCGAGAGGGTCGGGAGGGTCAGGAGGGGTCAGCGCCAGTCGGTTTCGTGGCTGAGCAGGCGGTGCCGGGCGTCGTACTGGTCGACCGCGGTGATGGTCCGTCCGTCCGGGACGGGCGCGGCCCAGGCGCGGTAGTCGGTGCCGGGGACGGCGACCGTGGTCGCCTTCACCCGCGTACCGTCGGACAAGGACACGACACCGTAGGCGACGGCGGCTTCGGGGTTGGACACCATCAGGCGGGTGCCGCTGAGACCCCTGTCGTGCAGGCCCCACAGCCCCGTCTCCCCCGATGCCTGGGGGTCCTGGGTGCCGGTGACCGACTGGCAGTCGGACCAGGGGCCGCCCTGGTGGTCGATGCGGACACCGCCGATGACCATGCGCCGGCACAGCAGCGACCCCTCCGGCGCCGTGGTTCCGCCGGGCGACCTGGGCGGGGTGTAGTCCTTGGGCAGCGTCCGGTGGAACTCCAGCGTCACCGACCAGCGGTGCCCGTCCGTCGTCCCCTCGGCCACCCGGGCACTGACCGTGCTGGGGGCGGGAGCGGATGTGGGGGCGGCGCGGTGGGTCGGGAAGGGCGAGGGCCGGCCCGCGGTGCCGACGGCGTCGGGCGGTGGCTTCAGGAACGGGACCGCCAGACCGAGGCCGAGGACGCAGGCGGCGCTCGCCACCACGGCCGCGGCACGGCGCCGTTTCCTGCGGGCGCGCGCCACGGTCAGGATCCGGTCGACGGGAGCCTGGGACGAAGGGTGGGCGTCGCGGGACCGGGCGACGGCGACGCGCAGCCAGTCCTCTTGCTCGTGGTCAGGAGTCATCGTGCCTCTGCGGGACGGCCGGGCAGGCAGGTGCGGGCGAGGGTCGAGCGGCTGCGCAGTTTGGCCAGGGCCCGGGACGCCTGGCTCTTCACGGTGCCGGTCGAGCAGCCGAGGATGTCCGCCACTTCCTCGACGGACAGGTCCTCGCAGTAGCGCAGCACCACGACCGCCCGCTGCCGCTCGGGCAGTTCGGCGAGCCCGCGGGCCAGGTCGTCGTGCACGTCCGAGCCCCCGGCACCGGCCCCGTCGTCGTGGACGGGGCCGGTGTCGGGCAGCGACGGCAGAAGGAGGTGGGTGATCCTGCGGCGGCGGTACCGGCTGCGGTTGGTGTTGACCAGGGCGCGCCGCACGTAGTGTTCGGCGCGTTCCGGCTCCAGTCGCCGCCAGTGCGGGTAGACCTTCGCCAGCGTCGTCTGCACCAGGTCTTCCGCCTCGTGGAAGTCGCCGGTGAGGAGGTACGCGGTGTGGGTCAGGGCTCGCCAGCGGGCGGTGACGAACCGGGTGAAGTCCGAGTCCGGTCCGCTGTCCGCGGCCCTGCGGTCACTTGGCTGCACGGCAGGATGTGCCTGTCCTTCGTCTGAGTCGTCCGAGTCGTCCGAGTGGTCAGTGCCAGTCGGTGTCGTGGCTGAGCAGGCGGTGCCGGGCGTCGTACTGGTCGACCGCGGTGATGGTCCGTCCGTCCGGGACGGGCGCGGCCCAGGCGCGGTAGACGGTGCCGGGCACGGCGACCGTGGCCGCCTTCACCCGCGTACCGTCCGACAGGGACACCACACCGTGGGCGACGGCGGCTTCGGGGGTGGACACCATGAGCCGGCTGCCGCTGAGGCCCTTGTCGTGCAGGCCCCACAGGCCCAGGCCGCCCGCGACGCGGGGGTCCCGGGTGCCGTCGACCGGCCGGCAGTCGGCCCACGGGCCGCCTTGGTGGTCGATGCGGACACCGCCGATGTACATGCGCTGGCACAGCAGCGACGAGGTGCCCGGCGCCGTCGTCCCGTCCGGGCGGGCGGGCAGGGTGTAGCCCTTGGGCAGCGTCCGGTGGAACTCCAGCGCCACCGACCAGCGGTGCCCGTCCACCGTGCCGCCGCCGATCATCTGCGTGACGACGGGCGGCAGTCGCGGCGCCTGCGGTACCTGCTGGTGAGCGGACACGGATCGTACGGCGACGGCGGGGACGAGTGCCGGCGCCGACGCCGGGCGGGTGGCCGGGCCCGGCGTCGCCGCGATCGCGGAGGCGCCGAACGACATCCCGCCGAGGGCGGCGACGGCGACGGCCGCTCTGGCCGCCTTCCTGCCAGGACTGAGAGTCATGGAGCGTTTCCCCTTCAGAGCTGCCGCCCGGCACCGCGCCGGGCGGTCCTCGACGGCCCGCGCGCTGGGCCCGCGCGCCGGCCTGCCGCGACCACCGGGAACGGCGGCGCGGCTCGGACATCCGCTCGTAGGTACTCCCGGACCCCCGCGGCGGGTTGCACGCCCGCACGACATCACTTCACGGAGACCGATTTGTCATGGTTGTGGGGCCGGCGGCGTCCCGCGGCCGCACCCGCATCCGGATCCCGTCCCGCGCCCACAGCACGAACCGTTCCACCGGCGTCACCTCGTGCCCCGGCGCGGGCGAGAAGCGCAGGCGCTTGAGGAGGACGGCCAGGACGAGCTGGGCCTCGACGGTGGCCAGGGCGGCGCCCTCGCAGCTGCGGGGCCCGATGCCGAAGGGGACGTACGCGAGCCGTGGCCGCCCGGCGGTCTGCTGCGGGGTGAACCGTTCGGGGTCGAACCGTTCGGGCTCGGGCCAGTGGTCGGGGTTCAGGTGCACCGCCCAGAACGGGTAGAACACCGTCGTCCCGGCGGGGATCTCGTACGGGCCGAGGGCCAGGTCCTCGGTCGTCTCGCGGGCGCCGTACGGGCCGGGCGGGAACAGGCGCATCGACTCCTTGAGCACCTTGTCGAGGTACGTGAGCCGCCGCAGGTCGCCGTAGGCGGGCGCGGCGCGCTCGCCGAGCACCCGGTCCAGTTCGGCGGCGACGCGGTCGGCCACGGCGGGGTGGCGGCCCAGCAGGTGCAGCGTCCAGGAGACGGCGACGCCGGTGGTGTGGTGGGCGGCGAGCAGCGTCATCATCACGGTGTCCCGGGTCCGCGCCGGGCTCTCCCCGGCCTCGACGAGCGCCCCGATCAGGTCGCCGCGGTCGGTGCGGCCGCTTGAGCGGTGGGCGGCCACCACGCGGTCGACCGTCGCGCGCAGGTACGCGAGGGCCGCCTCGGCCCGTTCCGCCGAGTGCGGGTCGGCCCGGGGCACTTGGTAGAGCCGCCCCAAGTATTCGGTGAGGACGTCCTCGAACGCCGTGACGACCCGGTCCACGTCCGTGCCGGCCTCCGTGTCCGCGCCGCCGAGCGCGAACCCGCAGATCATGCGGAGGGACAGCGCGGTCAATTCCTGTTGCAGCTCGACGGGTTCGCCGTCGGCGTCGGCCTGCCGGGTCCAGCGGTCCGCGAGGTGCCGCGCCTGCTCGGTGAAGCGCGCGAAGTGCCGCTCGTGGGTGGGGCGTCCGGCGAGCACCGAGAGCAGCAGCCGGCGCCAGGGCGTGTGCTCGTCGGCGGGGAGCACTTGCAGGTTGCCCGCCTCGCACAGCGGGTCCAGGAACGAGAACAGTCCCTCGGGCCGCTTGTCGAGGTGCGCCGTGGCCTCCAGGAGTACGGGGTCGCAGACCGACACGGCCGCTTCGGCGCCCGGCAATTGGAAGCGCACGACGGGCCCGTACGTGTCGTGCAGGTGCAACTGGTAGCGGTGCAGGCCGCCCGCGGCCGCGACGGCGCCCAGTCCGCCGTCCTCCTGGTGCCCAGGTCCGGGGATGCGCATGACGGTGCCTCCTGTCCGGGGCCCGCCCACGGGTCACAGGTCCGCCCGCAGGGCCGCCCCTCGACTCGCCCTCGACACCGGCAGTCTCCCCCGTCCCGGCCGGGTCACGGCCGCGCGGCGGCGCGATCGGGCGCGGGGTGTGCCCTTCCGGACAGGCCCGGACGGCCTGTCCGGAGCGCAGGGCCGGGCGCGTTCCCAGCCGGTGCGCGGGGCAGGTCGGCCAGGAACGACTGGAACGGCTACGCGGTCTCGGCCAGGGCGGACCGCGTCAGGCGTTGCCTGCGGGCCAGGACCAGCGGGGCGAGGTAAGCGGGTGTCAGCGCGCCGTTGTCGCAGAAGACGGCGAAGAGCCAGTCCCGGGTCTCCGGGTCCTGGGCGAAGGGGTCGAAGCCGACGTCGTCGTCCGCCTGGAGGGCCAGGGCCCGCGCCCGGTAGCTGTCGTGCGTGGTGTTCACCGGATGGGACCGTGGCCGGCAGGGAACGGGCGGACCGGATCAGTCGACGCGGCGGGTCGTCGCGAGGCGGTCCTTCATCGCCGTGAGGGCTGCCTCGGGGTGATGGCGGCCGGCGCGGACCACACCGACGACGCGGTGCAGATGGGCGGCGTCCGTGACGGGGTCGGCGTCGAGGAGGACGAGGTCGGCGTTCCTGCCCTCCTCGACGGTGCCCATCGAGTCGGTGGTGCCGAGGAACCGCGCGGCGTGCAGCGTCAGCATCCGCAGCAGGGTGAGCGGTGCGATCCCGGCCTCGGCGAGCAGGTCGATCTCGTCGTGCAGCGCAGCGCCGGGCACCACCCAGACGGCCCCGGAGGAGTCGGTGCCGACGAGCATCCGGACGCCCGCCTCGTCGAAGATCCGCGCCATGTCGTACTCGCGGCGGTGGGAGGCGGCGAGGACGGCCCGTTGCCCGGCCGTGAACCGCTTGCGGAACCTGGCCACCGCGCCGTTCCACGTCTTCAGCGTGGCGGGGGCCATGTAGCGCAGGTCGGGGTCGGCGGCGAAGGCGGGGTCGTCGCAGAGTTTGCTGGTCTTCTGCCGGATGAGGGTCGGCACGTGCCAGGTGCCGTCCGCCGCGAAGTGCCCGGCGAGTGCGCGGGTGCGGTCTTCGTCGTACGTCCGTACGGCGTGCTCCACGAGCGCGATGTCCTCGGGCGCGTTGAGGTTGACCGGGTTGAGCACCACCCTCCGCATGAGCGCGGCCACGGCCTTGTCCATGAACGGCAGCCTGATCTTCGGCAGGGAGAGGCGCCGGCGCTCCCCCGCGGCCTGCCGGAGGGCGTGCTCGTCGGTGGAGCAGCAGGCCAGGACGCCGAGGCCGGAACCGAAGTGCTCGATCGACTTCATGCCCAGCCGGGACGCCTTGAGGACGTCGAGGCCACCGGGCAGGTGGCCGACGATCGGCACACCGAGACGCAGTGCCTCGGCCTGGGCGTCGAAGAACCGCTCCTTGGTCATCGCGACCGACTTGACGAAGTCGGCGCCCGCCTCGACCTGTTCGCGTACGGTCGCGGCGGCCTGTTCGGGCGTGGCGGTGTTCAGCGTCGTCAGGAGCGGTCCCGGCAGGGCGAGCAGCGCCGGTGATGCCTCGGGGAAGGTCAGCCGTCCCGAGGCGCGGGCGTGCAGCAGGCCGAGGTCTCCGGACATCTGGCGGTAGCCGGTGATGCCGTGGGCGAGCATGAGTGCGAGGGTGGCCGCCACGTCGCCGCCGCGGCCCAGCGGATGGGCGTGCATGTCGTTGTAGCCGGGGACCACGTAGTGTCCGCGGGCGTCGACGGTCTCGGCGCCGCCGGGCGGGGTGAGTCCGCGGGCGACGGCGGTGATGACGCCGTCCTGGATCAGCACATCGGTCCCGGGGCGGTGCGAGCCGTCGCGGGTGTCGACGACGGTCGCGCCGCTCAGCAGGAGGGCGGGGGGACGGCCGGGCACGGTCCTCGGTTCCTTCGTGCCGCTCACGCGGTCACCGCGCGTCCGCGGCGAACAGGCGGCGTGCGTTGCGCGTGGTGAGGTCGCGCCAGGTGTCGCCGGCGCTGGGTCCGGCCGCGGAGTCGACGGAGGCGACCTGGGCGAGGGCCGCGTCCAGGGGCGTCCAGCAGTAGTCGCTGCCGTAGAGGAGGCGCTCGGTGCCGAAGGCCGCGTCGAGGGCGGGGATCTGGCGCGGGAAGGGCGTCCCGGCCATGTCGTACCAGAGTCGGCCGAGCTGTTCCACGGCGCTCGGCGCGTCGACGGGGCCCTCACCGAAGTGGGTGCGGAACAGTTCCATCCGGTCGGCGAGCAGCGGCAGCGCGCCCCCGCCGTGGGTCAGGATCCACCGGATGCGCGGCCGGCGGGCGAGGACGCCGCGGAAGAGCAGGTCGCTCGCGGTGCGGGCGGTCTCGAAGAGGAACTCCAGCATCGGCCGGGGGCGGCCCAGGGCGAGGTCGTCGGCGTGCGGCGGCGAGGTGGGGTGGACGAAGACGACGGTGCCGCGCCGGTCGAGATCCTCCCAGAGCGGTTCCAGGCGCGGGTCGCCGAGGTAGACGCCGCGGTGGTTGCTCTCCACGGTCACTCCGTCGGCGCCCAGGACGTCCAGCGCGTGGGCGGCCTCGGCGAGCGCGCCCGTGACGTCGGGCAGGGGCAGCGAGGCGAAGAGACCGAACCGGCGCGGGTGCCCGTCGCGGACGTGGGCGCCGAACTCGTTGACCTCGCGGGCCAGCGCCCGGGCCGCGCCGTCGTCCCCGAAGTGCACACCCGGCGACGAGACCGACAGGTACACCTTCTCGATCCCGCTTCGGTCCATCAGGCCGAGGTGCTGCTCGACGCTCCAGGCCGGCCAGCCGGGCATGCCGTCGGGATGTTCGATACCGGCGGCCCGGGCCGCGCCCACATAGCCGTCGGTGACGTAGTGGGCGTGGACGTCGACGAATCCGGTCGGGGTCATGGGAGAGCCTCCGTTGATCTGGACGGTGGTCTTGGGTGTTGAGCTGGTCCGGGGCGCTTGCGGGGTCGGGACCGAGGTCGGGGTCGCGGCCGGTCGTGGCTGCCACCGTAGGGAGCGGAGCCGTACATTGGCCTGGGTGATTCCGATGAATGGAACAGCGATACCCGAAGACAATCCGGGCGGGCCGAGCGGGTCGGGCGGGGCGCGGCGAAGGGGCGGGGGCCGGCCGCGTGAGGGGCAGCCGGTGATCGACCGGGCGTTCGCCCTGCTGGGCGCCTTCGACGGTGACCATCGTGCGCAGACTCTCGCCGAACTCGCCCAGCGCAGCGGCACCCCGCGCAGCAGCGCGCTGCGCCTGGCCCGGTCGCTGGTGCGGGTGGGCGCGCTGGAACGTCTCGACGACGGCCGTTACGTCGTCGGGCTGCGGCTGCTGGAGACCGCTTCGCTGGCCCCGCGCGGTCACGGGCTGCGGGCGGTGGCGATGCCGTACATGGAGGATCTCTTCCACGTCACCCGCCAGCATGTGCTGCTCGCCGTGCGGGACCAGGGTGAGGCGCTGCTCGTGGAGCGGCTGTCGGCGCGCGACGCGAGTCCGGTGCGCTACCGCGTGGGCGGCCGCCTGCCGCTGACCTCGACCGGCGTGGGCCTGGTGCTGCTCGCCTTCGCGCCGCGCCACGTCCAGGACGAGGCCGTCGCCGCGTACGAGCCCGGGCGTGGCGACGACGACATCCACGGCCTGGAGGACCTGCGCCGGGTGCTCGCGCAGGTGCGGCGCGGCGAGCACGCCGTGGGGCGGCAGGACCGTCCCTTCCGGGTCACCACGGTGGCCGCTCCGGTACGGGACGGCGACGAGGTGGTGGCGGCCCTGTCGGTCGTCGGGCCGGACACCGGTCCTGGCTCTCCGGGCTACGGGCCGGCCGTACGGGCGACGGCCCGGGCGCTCTCCCGCCGGCTCACCGAGGACAGCGGCCGGGCCGTCCCCCGCTGACGGGAGTGCGCCGCGAGAGGTCCGGTCAGGGGCGCACCAGGCGGCGGAGGGCGAGTCGCGCGAGGGGGGCGTAGGCGACCAGGACGGGCAGCGGCCCCCGCAGGGTGAGGCCGGCCCTGCTGCCTCGCGGATGCGCGCGCACGTCGTGGCGCAGCGTCACCCGGAGCGGCCCGAGCCGGACGCGCCAGGTCCAGTAGCGCCGGTCCTGGTCGACGGCCCCGACCCGGAAGGCGGCACGGAGACCGGCGACCGATTCGACCGCGCCGCCCAGTCCGGGGGCCAGGTGGCGGAGGTCGGCGTGCACGGCCCTGATCTGCGGCGACCAGGACGCCCACTGGTCGAGGCACGCATACCGTTCCCAGACGGCCTCGGGGCGGGCCGGGCCCACGGCGTGCAGGGTCAGGCCGGCCATGGCACGTCCGTGGCGGGGTGGGCGGTCGTCTCGCCGGGCCGCGGCTTGTGCTCGTGGGCCACGTGGGTCCGCCCGTCGGGTCGCGGCGGCTGGAATGGGGGTGGGGCTGGGGTGGGTATACGGTCCTTCCACTCTCGCGGGAGGACGCGCCGCCCGCATCTTCCGTTTCCCGTGGCGTTCGGCCCGCGGAGTGAACGTGCCGGTCCCGGTGCCGTACGGGAGCGCCCTGGTCCGCCGTGGTGGGTGGGCCCCATGGGATCGTGGCGCCGTGACAGGCGAGGCCGGGAGCCATGGCAGCAGCCGTGCAAGCATCGTGCTCACGCTCGCGATCGTGGCCACGCAGGCGGTGCTGCTGGGAATCCTGACGGCGGTCTCCGGGTCGTCGACGCTGTTCGCCGAGACCATGTTCAGTGTGTCGGACGTCGGCGTGGAGGTCCTGCTGCTCGTCGGGCTGTACCGCAGCAGGCGTCCGGCGGACGAGGAGCATCCGCTCGGTTACGGCGGCGAGGCGTTCTACTGGTCGCTGCTCGCGGCGGTCGGGCTCTTCGTGGGCGGCGGTGTGGCCGGCCTGCTCCAGGGATTGGCGTCGTTGGGGCACCCGGAGCCGGGGCAGGGGTATCTGTTCGCCTATCTGCTGCTGTTCGCCCTGCTGCTGACCGACGGCGTGGCCCTGGTGGGGGCCGTGCGGATGCTGCGCGGGCGGGCCCGCTCGGCCGGACGCGGCCTGGCCGCCGAGTTCTCCGAGACCACGGACCCGGCCGCTCAGACGGTCTTCGCGGCCAATGCCGCCGCCGTGGCCACGGCGCCGGTGGCCGTCGCGGGGCTGGCCCTGCACCAGGCCACCGGGAACGGTGTCTTCGATTCGGTGGCGAGCATCCTGATCGGGCTGATGCTGATCGCCCTGGCGCTCGTCCTGATGCGGACGGACCGGTACCTGATGAGCGCGCCGAGCGCCGGGGACGAGGCGCGGGAACGGATCGGGAAGCTGGTCGCGGCGGTGGAGGGCGTGGCCGGGGTGGCGCGGGTGACGGCACTGATCACCGGGCCCGAACAGGCCGTGGTCGCGGTGCGCGCGGTGTTCGATCCCGGACTCGACCGGGCGGGCGTCGCCGCCGCGATCCGGCGGGTGGAGCGGATGCTGGACGCCCGGCCGGGGATCGTGGACGCGTATGTGACGCCCGTGTCCGCGAGCGATGCGGCGGCGGGTGAGGCGGCGCGCTGAATGGGGGTGAGCGGGTCGCGCGCCCTCGCCTCATCCGCCGTCCCGGCCGCCGGCAGCGGTGTCGTCGGGCCGCAGGCTCAGGAAGCCGTGGTCCAGTACGCGGCAGGTCTCCTCCAGGAGCCGTTCCCGGCCGGGTTCGTCGGCGGGGGCGTCGCGCATGGTGATGGTGAGGGCGGCGACGGCGGTGACGGCGCCGAGCCGTACGGGGTGGGAGTCGGGGGCCAGGCCGAGTCGTTCGGCGATGCCCAGTTCGACGGCGTGGATGACCTTGCGGGTGAGCTGGGTGGCCTGGGCGGCCACGGCGGGGTTGCGGGCCATCACCTCGCGGACGACGGTGGCGCGGCTGCCGGGCTCGGAGGCGAAGGCGGTCGTGGTCATGGCCCACAGGGCCGCTCTGACCGGGCTCTCGGCGCGGGGCCTGGCCGCGATGAGGCCGGCGAGGTGGGCGTCGTCGGCCGCCTCCCAGGCGAGGAAGACCTCGTCCTTGGTGGCGAAATGGTTGAAGAACGTGCGCCGGGACACGCCCGCGTCGGCGCAGATGTCGTCGATGGTGACGCGGTCCGCGCCGTGCAGTGCGGCGAGCCTGGTCGCCGAGTCGCGCAGGCGGGCCGTGGTGGCGCGCTTGCGGTGCTCTCGCCGGCCCGGTTCCCGCTGCTGCCGTTCACCGGCTGGTCCGCCGCTCACTGGTCCGCCCGTCGCGTTCACATCGTCCGCCATTTCATTGCACTGACTGCACTCCCAGGTTATCGTCACAAGGAGTGCAATGAGTGCAATGAGTCCGACGAAGAGGGCGAAGAGGAGGGCGGGGCTTTCCATGGCCGAGTACGCGTTCAAGAAGACCGGGCGGGAACTGTCGAACTGGGGCCGCTGGGGCGACGACGACGAGAGGGGCACGCTGAACTTCGTCACCCCGGAGACGGTGAAGGAGGCGCTCGCCTCCGTGCGCACGGGGCTGCGGTACGAGCTGAGCATTCCGGTGGGCGCCGAGGGGCCGCAGACCGGCTGGCTGCGGCGGATCAACCCGGTCCACACCATGACCATGACGCCGTACGACTTCACCGCCCCCGAAGGGCTGGTCATCAGCGACGACTTCATCACCATGCCGTTGCAGTCCGGCACCCAGCTCGACGGCCTCACCCACGTCGGCTACGACGGGGCCTTCTACAACGGGGTGCCGACCGACGCCGTCACCCCGGGGCTCGGGGCCACCCGCAACGCGATCGACGCGACCCTGCCGGGCTTCACCGGCCGGGGCGTCCTCCTGGACGTGGCCGCGCTGGACGGCGGGGAATGGCTGGCGGCGGGCCGCCCGGTGACCGTGGCCGACCTGGAACGCGCCGAGGAGCGCGCGGGCGTCCGGCTCAGGACCGGGGACGCCCTCCTGGTGCGCACCGGCTGGCTGCGCAAGGGCCTCACCGAGGGCTGGCACGGCTGGCTGGACGAGGAACCCGGGCTCGACCCGGCGTGCGCCCGGTGGTTCCACGAGCGGGAACTGGCGATGGTGGCCTGCGACAACTGGGGCGTGGAGGTGCAGCCGGCCGACGACGGGCTCATCCCGCTGCACGCCGTGCTCATCCGGGACATGGGCATGATGCTCGGGGAGATGTGGCAGCTCGACGATCTCGCCGACGCCTGCCGCGCCGACGGCCACTGGGACTTCTTCCTCACCGCCACGGCGCTGCGCATCAGCGGCGGAGCCGGCTCACCGGTCAGCCCGGTGGCCGTCCGCTGACCCTCCTGCGCACGTCCGGTCACTTGTCGTCGCCGCAGCCGCCCGCCGGGTCCGAGCGGAGGAAGCCGGCCAGGACGGAGGCCAGGGCCTCGGGCGCCTGTTCGGCGACATGGTGTCCGGAGTCGACGCCGTGCCCGCGGACGTCGGCGCACCAGCGGCGCCGGACCGCTAGGGGGTCGCCGTAGAGATCCTCCAGGTCGTCCCGGAGTGACCGGAGGACCAGCGTCGGGCAGGTGACGCGCCTGCCGGCGTTCCGGTCGGCCTCCTCGTGCCGCCGGTCGACGGTGAGTCCGGCGCGGTAGTCCTCCAGCATCGCCCGCACCACGTCGGGATCGCGGGTGGCCCGGCGCCACTCCGCATGGTTCTCCGCTCCCATGACATCGGGGTCGCCCCGGTACCAGCCGTCGGGGTCGGCGGTGATGACGCGCTCGGGGATGTCCGGCTGCGCGAAGAAGAACCAGTGCCACCACCGGGTGGCGAACTCGGCGGTGATCCGCGACAGATGTTCCGTCAGCGGCAGACAGCCCAGGAACGCCACGCGGGAGACGGCCTCGGGGTGATCGAGTGTCAGGCGCAGGGCCACGCTGCCGCCGCGGTCGTGCCCGGCGAGCGCGAACCGGCGGTGCCCCGGACGCCGCATGACGGTCACCACGTCACCGGCGACGGCGCGCTTGGAGTAGCCCGCGTGATCCGCCGTGAACCGCGTCCCCGGGAAGGTCCGTAGCCGCGCAGATCCGGGCAGACCACGGTGTGCCCGGCCGCGACGAGCCGTGGCGCGACCCGGTGCCACGTGGCCGACGTGCGGGGATGGCCGTGCAGCAGGACCACCGGCGGGCCCTGACCGCCGTGACGGACGAAGACGGACGCCTCACCGACGTCGACCCGCGCCTCCTGGAACCCTTCGAACACCCCGGCCTCCTTCAGGCCCGGCGCGCAACCACCCGGCGACGACGGCACGGCATCGGCCCTTGCGCCTGCCCCGGCCGGCAACGGGCATGCCGCCGGGGAGGGAAGCGAGCGGCCGCGTGTGATCGTCCGCGGCGGTGGGTACGGCCCCTCCCGTACGACGGGGTCGCGGGAGCGGCCGAAGGACGAGAGGTGCGGAAGTGATTCGGAAGCTTCAGGCGGTCGCGCTGGACTGCGCGGACCCGGTACGCCTCGCGGAGTTCTACGCGGAACTGCTCGGCGGCCGGGTGGTCGCGGACCCGGTGGACAGCAACTGGGTCGAGGTGCACGGCTTCGAGGGGACGACGCTGGCCTGCCAGCGGGTGGACGGCTACCGGCCGCCCGAGTGGCCCGGGCAGGATCGCCCGCAGCAACTCCACCTGGACTTCGACGTGGACGACCTCGACGAGGAGGAGAAGCGGGCGCTCGCTCTCGGCGCGACCGTGCTGGAGCGGACGGACCAGGTCCAGCCGGGGGCCAACTGGCGGGTGTACGCCGATCCGGCCGGCCATCCGTTCTGCCTCTGCATGCACTGAGCGGGCGCCGGAACCAGGAACCGGGAGAGCTGCCGCTGGGCCGGCACGCGCCGTGCGGCCGTCTCCGGCCCCCCGTGCCGAAAGGCGGGCCGGAGACGGCCGCATGGCGGCTCACCGCTCTACGGGTGGTAGATCTCCTCCAGGGCGGTGATCTGGTGGTGGCTGTTGACGCGGTAGTAGAAGTACGGGCTGTTGGCGAGCTTGTGGGTCGCCAGCCACTTCGGGGTGACCTTCACGGTGGTGGTGTCGTGGAGGACCTTGACGGAGGCGCCTGACGCGAAGCCGAGCGACCTGGCCGCTCCGCTCGGGGTGTAGGCCACGTCCTCGTCGTTGTGCGTGTTCACCTTGCAGGTCTGCGGGGTGACGCGCACGACGGTGCCGCCCTTGGCCGCCTTGGCGGAGTGCAGCTCGAAGATGTGCTGGTACCCGGCGGGCAGGTGGCACGGCTTCCAGGCCGTGGCCCCCGTGGCACCTGTGGCACCCGCGGACACGGCTGCGGTGCCGGGCTTCGCGTTCGGCGCGGCGCCGGCCGTTCCGCACGTGGTGGCGAAGAGCGCGGCGGCGGAGGCGAGGACCACGCCGGCGGAGACGAAACGGTGGTTCATGGGCATCCTCTGCTATGAACAACTGCTGACACCCAGGGAGATACCGGACCGCGGGCGCGGGTTTCACCGATCGCCGGCTGTGACGGGACGGTGACAATCGCCGCCCACGCGCACACGGCGGTGATCGGCCGCGCGGCACCCCGGCCAGTACCGCCGGGGTGCCGCGCGGGCCAGGTCATCGCTCAGAGAGCGGCGGTCGTCCCCTCCCCCGAGGCGCTGCCCGCGAGCCACTGGCCCCAGTCCAGGTTGAAGTCGGCGTAGCCGTTGTCGGCCGAGGCCTTGGCGCGGGGCGAGCCGGTGATGGTGATGGGGTCGCCCTGCTTGACCTGGCCGTAGAACCACTTGGCGTCCGACAGGGAGAGGTGGACGCAGCCGTGCGAGCCGCGGGCGCTGCCGCTGCCCGGGTCGGGGTCGCCGGTCGAGTAGTGGACGTACGTACCGGACTGGGTGAGGTGGACGTCCCAGGGCAGCGTCAGGTCGTAGTAGTTGGGGCTGCCCTTGTCACAGCTGATGCCGACACTGCAGGAGGTCATGTGCACCTTCTCCTCCTTGTCGATGACGGCCATCGTGCCGTTCCAGGTCGGGTACTGGGCGCTGCCCGCGTTGATCGACAGGGTGCGCACCGCGCTGCCGTTCCGGGTCACCTTCATGGTGTGGCCGGTCACCGAGACGTCCGCGCGCACATCGTCACCGATCTTGAAGGCGTGCGTGTAGTCGCGGACGCCGTAACGCCCGTTGCCGTCGGTGACGTCCTTCATGTCGACGTCGACCTTCACCTGGGTGCCGGAGGGCCAGTACGTCTTCGGCCGCCAGTCGGCGCGCTTGTCGCCGAACCAGTGCCAGGCGCCGGCCACCGGCTGGGAGGCGCTCACCTTCATGTGCTTCTCGACCGCGGCCCGGGCCTTCGACGCCACCGGGTTCGAGAACACCACCGAGATCGGCATGGCCACGCCGACGGTGGCGTTCGGCTGCGGGGTGATCGTGTCCAGCAGCATCGGCGGCCCCGCGGGCTTCGTCGGCGACGGAGAGGCGCTCGCACTCGGCTTGCCCGGTGCCTTCGCGTCGCCCCCGCTCGCCTTGTCGTCGCCACCCTTGCCACAGGCACTCGCGCCCACCAGCACCGCGCACGTGACGAGTGCGATGCCTATGCCGCTCCTGCGCCGTCCCATGACCTGCCCCACTCTCTCAACTCATCCGGCCCTGACGGGCCCACACCTCTGTCAGACGGTGAACACATGCGGCCGAGTTCCTGACATCGCGTAAAGCATGTCTCAAAAACTCGTACGGCCGTCCGCCCCGATCGCCGTTGATTTTGGTATGGACCTGCCAAACCGGCGGCGCTACTGTGAAACGGCCACCTCCTGAGAGCGCTCTCAGGCCGGCTCTGCCCTTCGCGCCCCCACCGGCCTTCGGATCGACGAGAGGCAACGCCCATGAGACAAGCCGCAGTTCTCCGCGCGGTGCCGGCCGCCGGGCTCCTCCTGACCGCCACGTCCGCCGGGCGCACCGAAGCCGCGGCGGACGGCGCCGCCACGCCTGCCGCTGCCGCCGCCCGCCGGGCGGCCCCCGCCTCCGACGCCCTGCGGCGCGACCTCGGGCTCACCCGGAGCGAGGCGGTCGGCCGGCTCACCGCCGAGACGACGGCCCGCCGGACCGAACGCGGCGCCGAACGGGTTGCGGGCGACGCGTACGGGGGCTCATGGTTCGACGCGGCGAGCGGGAGACCCGTCGTGGCCCTCACCCGCCCCGACGCCCGGAAAGCAGTCGAGGCGACCGGCGCCCGGGTGACGTTCGTCCGGCACGGCGAGCGGGAACTGACCGCGACGATGCAGCGCGTCGACGCGCTGCGCGCTCCCGCCGGGGTGGCCGGCCGGCACGTCGACCCCCGGGCCGGCTCCGTCGTCGTCGACGTGGTCTCCTCCCACCGGGACGACAACGATGTCCGGTCCTTCGTCGCCCGCGCCCGCGCGGCGGGCCCGGTCTCCGTGCACCAAACGGACCAGGCGCCCCGCACGCCGGCCGCGGGCACCGTGGGCGGCGACCCCTACTACACCGGCAACGTGCGCTGCTCCATGGGCTTCTCCGTGTACGGCGGCTTCGTGACGGCCGGGCACCGCGCCCAGCCCGGCGGCGCCGTCAACGGCTGGGACCACACGTACATCGGCACCTTCCAGGGATCGTCCTTCCCGGACAACGACTACGCGTGGGTCAATGTCGGCAGCGGCTGGCGGACCGTGCCGGTCGTGCTCGGCTGGGGCACCGTCTCCGACCAGCTGGTGCGCGGTTCGGCCGAGGCCCCGATCGGCGCCTCCGTCTGCCGCTCGGGCTCGACCTCGCACTGGCACTGCGGCACCGTCCTGGCCAAGAACGAGACGGTCAACTACAGCCAGGGCGCCGTGCACGAGATGACGAAGACGAACGTCTGCGCCGAACCCGGCGACTCCGGCGGCTCGTTCATCAGCGGCGACCAGGCGCAGGGCGTCACCTCCGGCGGCTGGGGCGACCGCGGCAGCGGAGGCGAGACCTGGTACCAGCCGGTCAACGAGATCCTGAACCGCTACGGGCTCACCCTCCACACCGCGTGAGCTTACGCCCGGCCGCGTCGGCCTCCCCCGCCCCCGGACGGTGGCCGGCCCGGCCCCCGACAGCAGCACCCCTCCCCTCTCCCCCTCGCGACACTCCCCACTCCACCCCACCCCCAGGAGGCCGCTGTGCTCTCCCGTCGTACCCTTCTCACCACCGCGGCGGCCGCCGCGGCCGCGCTCCCCCTGACCGCCGCCGGCACCGCCGCCGCCCGCACGGGGCCGCGTGCCCTCGCCGCCGCGCTCCCGATCGCGCTCGCCAACAACTCCGGCGGCTCCGCGCCGGTCTACGCCTACATCTCCGGTGCCGACACCTCCGGCCGGCCCGGCTTCGTCACCGCGGACGGCGCTTTCCACCGGCTGCCGAGCCCGTCCTCGGTGCTCACCCCGGCCCCCGACTACGCCATCGCGCTGGGCGGTTCGGGTTCCGCGCCCACCCGTGTGACGCTCGGCGACTACGTCATCGGCGGCCGCGTCTGGTTCTCCACCGGGCGGAAGATCCAGTTCTTCGTCAACCCGCCGGGCGGCAACGGCGGCGTACCCGGCCTGGTGCAGCCCGGCTTCACCAGCACCGACCCCAACTGGAACACCAGTTGGACGTTCTGCGAGTTCACCTACAACCCGGCGAACCTGTACGCCAACATCAGCTACGTCGACATGGTCGCGCTGCCGGTCTCGATGGCCACCACCGGCGCCGCCGGCAACCAGTCGGTGCCGGCGCCGCCCTCGGGCGCGCTGGCCTCCATCGCCTCCGGGCTGCGGGCCCAGCACGCGGCGGACGGGGCACCCTGGGACCAGCTCGTTGCGGCCGACTCCTCGGGGACGGTGCTGCGCGTACTGGCGCCCTCGCACGCGCCGACGGGCTTCGGCGCGTACTGGAACCCGTACCTGGACCGGGTGTGGGACTACTACCGCACCCACACCCTCACCGTGGACGGCCAGGGCTCGATCGGCGCGTACGCGGGGACCGTCAGCGGCGATGTGCTCACCTTCGCCGGGCTCAACACCAACGGGGTGCCGTTCACCAAGCCCTCCGCCACCGACATCTTCGGCTGCGCGAGCGGGCCCCTGTACAACTCCGGTGCCGACGCCCGCTCCGCGGTCGCAGCCCGGCTCGCCGCCGCGCTCAACCGCTCCAGCCTGCTGGTGGCCGGCGGCGCCTCCCAGCCGAACGGGGTCACTCCCGCCCAGTACTACACGGAGTCCGTCACCAACCACTACGCCCGCCTGGTCCACCAGTACGCGAGCATCGGCTACGCCTTCCCGTACGACGACGTCGGGCCCACCGGTGCCGCCCCGGTCGACGGTCACCTCCAGGACCCGGCTCCCACGTCCTGGACGATCACGCTGGGCCCGGGCGGCGGCGGAGGGACGACCCCGCCGCCCGGCGGCGGCACGAGCGCCTACTCCACCGTCCAGGCGGAGAACTACACCGCGCAGAGCGGCACGCAGACCGAGTCCTGCACCGACTCGGGCGGCGGCCGGGACGTGGGCTACATCGCCGCCGGGGACTGGCTGAAGTACGCCTCGGTGGACTTCGGCAGTACCTCACCGGCGCAGTTCGTGGCCCGGGTCGCCTCCGGGGTGGGCGCCGGGGTCAGCGGTGCGATCCGGGTCCGGGTGGACAGCGCGACCGGGCCGCAGATCGCCGAGATCGACCTCGGCTCCACGGGCGGCTGGCAGACCTGGCGCACCGTGCCGGCCAACGTGACCCGGTCGGTCACCGGCGTGCACGACGTCTATCTGACCTTCGCGGAGAGCACCACCGAGTTCGTCAACGTCAACTGGTTCACCTTCACCCACTGACCGCCCCCGGCACACCGCCGCGCCCCGCGCCATCGCGCCGCCGCTCTCCTCACCGCTCCGCTCCTTCGTCCGCCGCGCTCTGGATGGCGGCGGTCGTCCGGCGCAGGAGGCGGCGCGCGGTGTCCAGTCCGGCGGCGCGCCGGTCGAGGACGTCCAGCCGGGTGGTGGACCGCGCGGTGCTGTTCGCCACCCGTGCTCACCCGGAGCGGGCCGGTGATCTCGCCTCGCCGCGCCGGGAGAGGGCGGTGCCGGGCGAGGCCGTCGAGGGCCGGGCCGGGCCGGTACGGCGCAGGCGCACCGCGGCGCGTGGCGGGAGCTGGACGCCGCGCCGGCCGCGTACCCGCAGCGGTTCATCGGCTTCCTCTCCGTGCCGCTGGACCTGGCCCCGGAGCGGATCGCCGCGACCGTGGAACGCGGGGTCGTCGGGCGCGGGTTGCGCGGGATCGGCGGGCTGACGCCGCCGCCGGGGCGGCCGGGCACGATCGAGCCGGTGCTCCGGGCGGCGGCCGGGCGAGGTGCGCCAGCGGGTGCCCGGCGCGACGATGGCCGAGTTGGCGGGGATCGGGTGACGGCCCGAGCGCGCTGCGGCGGGGGCGGTCGCCCGCGTGCGGCACTGGGGAGGTCATCGCGGTCCCTGGGCGGCGGCGACGGCGCGCAGGGGGCTGAGGGCGGCGGCCCGGCGGGCGGGCAGGGTGGCCGCGGCCGCGCCGACGGCGAGGGAGAGCAGGACCACGAGGGCGAGGGTGGGCCAGGGCGGGGAGAAGGAGTACTGCGGGATCGCTCCGCCGGCCAGTCCGCCGACCTTCCACGCCCCGCACAGGCCGCAGGCCAGTCCGAGCAGGGTGCCGAAGGCGGCGACGCAGACGGCCTCCAGGAGGATCATGCGGCGGACTCCGGAGCGGTGCATGCCGAGGGCGCGCAGGACGCCGATCTCCCGGGTGCGTTCGGCGACCGACAGGGCGAGGGTGTTGACCATGCCGAGCGCGGAGATCAGTACGCCGACGGCGAGCAGCCCGAACACCATGGTCATGAAGTCGCCGGCGACACCGGCCTGTTCCCGGACGAGTTGGGCGCGGTCCTGGACCTCAAGCAGCGGGCTGTCGCTCACGGCGGCGCGCAGGCGCTGCTCCAGGCGTGCGGAGACCGTGCCGTCGGTGGTGCGGACCAGGACGCGCTGCACGGAGTCACGCAGGTAGCCGTGTGCCTGGACTTCGGCGCGGTAGCCGAGGACGTCCTGTGCGGTGGGGTTGTCCTGGTAGACGCCGACGACGGTGTAGGGCCGGTCGCGGTCGCCGCCTCCGGGGCCGATGCTCGCCTCGATCCGGTCGCCGGTGGTGACGTGGTGGTCGCGGGCGAAGCCGCGGGAGACGGCGATCCGGCCGGGGCCGAGGGTGCGGGCGGAGCCGCTGAGGAAGCGCAGCTTCATCACGTCGCCGACGGTCCCCGGGTCGACTCCGGAGACCGTCTTGACGTGGGACCCGGCGGTGATGGTGGAGTCGGCCACGGCGGAGGCGGTGCGCACCCCGGGCACGTGGGCGAGCCGTCGTACGGCGGCGGCATCGACGGCGGTGGTGGTGTCGCGGGCGCCGATGACGTAGTCGGCGCTCAGTCCGGCGGCGGCCTGGGCGTCCAGGGCCCGGCCGGTGGACTCGTCGACGACGGCGAGAGCGCAGACCAGCGCGGTGCTGATCATCAGCGCGGTGGCGGTGGCCGCGGTACGGCGCGGGTCGCGCAGGGCGTTGTCGCGGGCGAGGCCGCCCTCGACGCCGAAACGGGCGGTGAGCCGGCCGAGGAGGCGGATCACCGGGCCGGCGAGCAGCGGGGCCGACACGATCAGGCCGGCCATGAGGACGCCGGCGCCGAGCAGCGCGGTCCGCAGGCTGCCGTCGGTCGCGCCGGCCGCGCCGCTCAGCGAGAACAGCAGGCCCGCGCCGAGGGCGGTCAGAGCCAGGCCGGCGATGCCGCGGATACGTGAGGCGGTGGCGGACGGTGGCTGCCCGGCCGTGCGCATCGCCTCGACCGGGGCGATGCGGGCCGCGCGGCGCGCCGGCAGCCAGGCGGCGAGCACGGTGACGCCGACGCCCACGGCGAGTGCGGCCAGGACCGTGGCCGGGCCGACCACCAGCGGCCCGCCGGGCAGCAGGTCGTCGGAGGTGTCGAGCACGCCCGGCAGCGCCGTGGCGACGCCGAGCCCCAGCGGGAAGCCGAGAACGGACGCGGCGCACCCGGTCAGGGCCGCCTCGGTGAGAACCGAGCGGACCACTTGGCGGCGGGTGGCGCCGATCGCCCGCAGCAGCGCGATCTCGCGGCTGCGGCGGGCCACGAGCATGGTGAAGGTGTTGGCGACGAGGAACGTGCCGATGAACAGCGAGACCGCGGCGAAGAGCAGCGGCAGCCGCTGGTAGGCGTGGGTCTTGGTGTCGACGAGGACGGACTGCTGGGCGGCCTGGGCGGCGCCGGTGGTGGCCTCGGCGCGGCCGGCCGGGAGCACGGCGGTGACCCGGTCGGCGAGACGGGACTGGCTGGTGCCCGGCGCGGCGGCGAGGTCGATCCCGTTGTAGTGCCCGGGGGCGGCGAACAGCTTCTGGGCGGTGGCCTTGTCGAACACCGCCAGGGTGCCGCCGGCGTTCACCCGGCTGTCCCCGGTGGACACCAGGCCCACCAGGCGCGGCGTGAGGACGGGCCCGTCCTGGGCGAGGACGACGGTGTCGCCCAGGGAGTAGCCGGCGGTGGCCGCGGTCGAGCGGTCGAGGGCTACCTCGCCGCTGTCGCGGGGCGCCCGGCCCGCCGTCAGCGGGTAGCGGCTGTCCCTGCCGTCCGGGCCCGGCACGTACGCGGCACCGAACCTGCCCGTCATGCCGCCGGCCCGCATCGGTGTGCCGTCCTTGGCGGCCAGGGTGACCGAGCCGTCGGCCACCGGGCGGACCGAGGCGACACCGGGGACGGCGGACAGTTCGTGGACCAGGGCGTCGTCCAGGGCGCCGTACTGCCGCGCGGCGGGGGTGCCGGGCGGGGAGAGCGGTGTCACGCTCACGGCGATGTCCGCGTAGTTCCGGGACATGGCGGCGCGGTAGGCGGCGGTGGTGGAGTCGGCGAAGACCAGGGAGCCGGTGACGAACGCGACGCCGAGGCAGACGGCGAGCACGGTCATGGCCAGGCGGGCCTTGTGCGCGAGGACGTTGCGCAGGGCTGTTCGCAGCATGGTGGGCTTTCGACGGGCGGGCAGGCGGATGGATGAGGGAGAGTGGTGGCGGGTGCGGCCGGGGCCGGTCACGCCTCGAACGCGAGCATGCGGGCGAGCACGGCGTCGGCGGTCGGGGCGCGCAGTTCGTCCACGAGGCGGCCGTCGGCGAGGAACACCACGCGGTCCGCGTACGCGGCGGCCACGGGGTCATGGGTGACCATCACCACGGTCTGGCCCAGTTCGCGCACCGAGTCGCGCAGGAAGCCCAGTACCTCGGCGCCGGAACGGGAGTCGAGGTTGCCGGTCGGCTCGTCGGCGAAGACGATCTCCGGGCGGGAGACCAGGGCGCGGGCCACGGCGACGCGCTGCTGCTGGCCGCCGGAGAGCTGGGCCGGGCGGTGCGCGAGCCGATCCGCGAGGCCGACGGTGGCGACGACGGTGTCCAGCCGGCCCGGCTCGGGCCGGCGTCCGGCCAGGCGCAGTGGCAGGAGGATGTTCTCCAGCGCGGTCGCGGTGGGCAGCAGGTTGAAGCCCTGGAAGACGAAGCCGACCTTCTCCCGGCGCAGCTCGGTGAGCTGCCGGTCGGTCAGGGCGGACAGTTCGACACCGCCGATCCGGGCCGAGCCCGAGGTGACCGGGTCCAGGCCGGCCATGCAGTGCATCAGCGTGGACTTGCCGGAGCCGGAGGGGCCCATGACGGCGGTGAACCGGCCGCGCGCGAACTCCACGGACACGGCGTCCAGCGCGGTGACCCGGGCCTGTCCCGTCCCGTATGTCTTGGTCAGGGCGAGGGCGCGGGCGGCCGGTTCGGTGCGCGGCGCGCCGGAGGAAGGGAACGTGTGGGGCATGCAGACTCCGCCGAAGGGGTGCGACGGCCCGCGAGAAGTGCCGCAGGCCGGGGGAACGCATCCATCCTCACCACTCTGACCTGCGGAAACGTCATGCTGGAGGCGGGAGTTGGCCTCTGCCGAAGGGCCTGCCCGCTCGGGCCGCTCTCTGTCGAAGGACCTGCTCGCCCGGCCTGCTCTCTGCCGAAGGTCAGGGACCCGGCGGCGGTCGTGTCAGGTGGCCAGGCCGGTGCGGTGGGCCAGCAGCGCGGCCTGCACCCGGCTCGCCGAGCCCGTCTTGTCCAGGATCGCGCCCACGTGGGTCTTCACCGTGCCGATCCCGATACCGAGCCGCCCCGCGATGTCCTGGTTCGACAGCCCTCGGCCGAGCATCACCAGGACCTCCCTCTCCCGGCCGGTGAGCCGGGCGATCCGCTCGTCCGCGAGAGCGCCGCGGCTGTCCTGCTCGGTGCCGGAGCGCAGCATCCGGGAGATCACCGTCCCGGTCACGCCCGGCGAGAGCACCGCGTCCCCGGCGGCGGCCGCCCGTACCGCGCTGATCAGCTCCTGCGGCCCCTCGTCCTTGAGCAGGAACCCGGCGGCTCCCGCGCGCAGGGCCCGTACCACGTTGTCGTCGTCGCCGAAGGTCGTCAGCATCACCACGCGCGGCGCGGGGTCGAGGGCGAGCAGCGGCGCGATCGCGGCCAGGCCGTCGCAGACCGGCATCCGGATGTCCACCAGGGCCACGTCCGGGTGGTGCGCGGCGGCCTCCGCGACCGCCGCGTGCCCGTCGGCGGCCTCGGCGACCACGTCGATGCCCTCGGCGTGCCGCAGGATCAGGCGGACGCCGTGCCGGATCATCGCCTCGTCGTCGGCGAGCAGGACACGGATCGGTTCGGTGGGCCGGGTCATGGGGTCTCCCAGGTGGGGGCGTCCCGTACGGAGGGGACGGTGAAGCGGTCGATGGCGATGAGGCGTTGTGCGGCGTCGAAGCAGTAGCGGGTGACGGTGAAGGCGCCGGGCCGGGGGCCGGGGCCCGCGGGCGGGTAGACGCAGCCCGCTGTCCGGGCGGGGCGCGGCGGTTCGTGTCCGGTGGCGGCGGCGCGTACGGCCGGGCTGTCGTAGACCCCCTTCAGTTCCTCGTACGTCATGCCGAGGCGCGGCCGCGGCGGCTGGACCGTTCCTCTCGGCCGGCCGTAGACCAGGCTGATCGCGAGGGTCATCAGGACCCACAGGGCGACCGCGCCGAGGGCGAACGTCCAGGCGCGGGCGGTGCGCGGAGCATCCGACAGCGGGGCATCCGACAGCGGTCCGGGGTCTTCGCCGGACCCGCCCGGTGGGGAGGGCGTCGCGCCGCCCGCGGACGGTGTCCTCGTCACGGTGTCGTCCGGTTCCGCCGGGACCGTCGCGGCCACCTGGAATCCGCCGGAGGGCAGCGGACCGGCCGCGAAGGCGCCGCCGAGCAGTTCGACCCGTTCGCGCAGGCCGGGCAGGCCGCGTCCGGTACCGGCGTGCGCTGCGTCCGGCGTGCCGCCCGGGGCGGCCGGCGCGCCGTTGCGGACGGTGACGCGCACCGTCAGGTCGTCGTGCTCGACCCGTACGGTGACCGGGGCGGCCGCCGCGTACCGGTGCGCGTTGGTCAGGGCCTCCCGCACCACCCGGTGCACCGCGCGCCGCACCTGCGCCGGGCGCACGTCGAGGTCGGGGCCGTCCCATTCCAGCCGTACGTCGATCCCGCCGTCGCGGGACCGGGCGGCCAGCGCCTCGATGTCGGCCCGGGTGCCGGTGGCGTCGGTGAACGCGTCGGGCCCGGTGTCCCGGCCGAGCGGGCCGAGCACCCCGAGTGTCTGGCGCAGTTCCCGCATCGCGTCCCGGGTGGTGCGCCGGACCAGGACGGCTTCCTCCCGCAGTTCGGGGCCGGCCAGTTCGGGGTCGGCCCGGCCGAGGGCGAGTTCCAGGCCGCCTGCGTGCAGGGAGATGAGGCTGAGCCGGTGGCCGAGCAGGTCGTGCATCTCGGCGGCGATCCGGGAGCGCTCATGGGTGCGGGCCTCGCTGTCCGCGGACCGGCGGGCCCGCTCGGCCGCGTCACCGCGTTCGCGCAGGGCCCGCAGCAACCGGGCCTGCTGCCCGTACACGGTCCCGACCAGGCCGGGCACGACCACCGCGGTCACCGCCAGGGCCAGCCCCAGTTCCAGCCCGTACGCGGCCGGGCCGGGCCCGAGCCAGGGGCCGGCCGCGGTCGCGGACGCCGTGATCAGCAGGCTCGCCGCGGCGAGCAGCCGGGTGCGCCGGCGCGGGCGGACCGTGCCGAGCGCTGTCGTGTACGCGGCGGCCGCCGTCACCGGGCCGACGACGGGCGCCGCCCCGGCGAGGACGGCGAGGACCAGCAGCACGGCGCCGGGCGTGCGGCGGCGCAGCGGGAAGAGCGCGACGGCGACCGGGACCGCGCACCATTGGAACCCGGCGTGCGGCAGGTCCCACAGCCGCACGGCGACCGCGCACAGCGCCAGCGCGGCGACCGCCGCACCGGCCGTCTCCGCGACGGCCCGGCCACCTCCTCCCGGACGCGCCGGACCGTCCGCCGCGGGGCGGACACGATGACGGAAACGGCTGAGGAGGGGCACGTCGACCAGTATTGATCGCCGGGGGCGGGCGGACGTGGACCCCAGGACCGATCCTCGGCTCTGCCTTTGGTCGGAGGAGCCGGGGGACGCGTCACGCTCGTGCTGCGGCCCGATCGTCCCTCGGGCGCACCCCCATTCAGCAGGTAGTCGCAGCGGGACCGCGTCGAGTTCCCGGCCGTGCGCCGACGCGGTGGGCGGGCGCGGCATCCGGTGCCGGTGCGGCGGGGAGAGGAGCTGCGGCTGCCGGCTTCGCGCACCTGATGCGAGGTCGGTGCCCGGTTCACACGCACACTGGACCCGTACGGCGGCGTCGGTGGCGGACGCGTGGACGCGTGGACGCGCTCGGTCAGCGGGTCGGGCACAGGTGTGCCGCCGGGGCGGGGGTGTCCGGGTCTGCCGCCGACGCGCGAGGGCATGGCGTGGGCGTACCGCCGACACGCGGGGACGCGGGTGTGCCGCCGGCCGCGTACGGGTGGGAGATCCGTTCGCGCGGGTGCGTGAACGGGAGCCCGTGCCGCGTCGTTCGCGGGGCGGGAAATCCGGCTGTCAGACGACAGCGTGGGAGACGAAGAACATCGCGGCCCTCGTCGGGCTCCTCGACCCGGCCGCCGTGATGACCGCCGACGGCGGCAGCATGGCCGGCGCCGTCCTGCGTCCGGTGGAGGGCGGCGCGCGCATCGCCCAGCACATGGTCGCCATCGCCGACAAGGCTCCGGGGCTCGCACTCGTGGAGTGCTCGGTCAACGGTGTACCGGGGCTGGTGGCCCAGCGGGACGGTGTCGTCGTGACCGTGGCCGCGTTCGACCTCTCCGAGGGGCGTGTCACCCGGATCTGGGCGGTGCGCAATCCGGAGAAGCTGCGGCCGTGGGCGCGGGAGCGCTCGGGAGCGCCAGCGGCTCGTCCCGGATCGTCGAGCGGCGCTCTCAGCATCGTGTCGGCCGGTCGCGCGAGCGCCGGGTCCGGCTTCCCGGGGCGGTGCAGCGGCCCCGGGTGCGGCAACGTGACATTGTATAGTGGCGGTTGATCGGACCGAGGGCTCGAAGGAGCGGGGATGCCTCATCTCACGTCGCAGGTGATCTCGGTCCAGACACATCTGCGCGATCAGGTGGCCGACGCGCTGCGGGCCGCGCTCATCGCCGGCGAACTCCGCCCCGGTGTCGTCTACTCGGCCCCCGCCCTGGCGTCGGAGTTGGGCGTCTCCGCGACCCCGGTGCGGGAGGCGATGCTCGATCTGGCCCGGGAGGGCCTGGTCGAAGCCGTCCGCAACAAGGGGTTCCGCATCACCGAGATGACCGACGGGGACCTCGACGAGTTCACCGAGATCCGTACCCTCATCGAGGTGCCCACCGTGGGACGGGTCGCCAGGACGGCGTCCGCCGAGCAGTTGGCGGCCCTGCGTCCGCTGGCGCGGCAGATCGTGACGGCGGCTCAGGAGCACGATGTGCTCAAGTACCTGGAAGCCGATCACCGTTTCCACCTCGAACTGCTGTCGCTGGCCGGGAACCGGCACCTCGTCGAGGTGGTGGCCGACCTGCGCAAGCGGTCGCGGCTGTACGGGCTGGGCCATCTGAACGAGTCCGGGCGCCTGGTGGCCTCCGCGCAGGAGCACATCGAACTCCTGGAACTGATCGTGGCGGGCCGGGCGCGGGAGGCGGAGGAGTGCATGCGCCGCCACCTCGCCCATATCCGCACGCTGTGGGCGGACGGTTCGGCGGTCGCCAGGGACGGCGGGGACAGGGCGCTTCGGATCGGCGAACGGTAGACCCGATCAGCCGACCAGAGCCGACTGGAGCCTCCGGCAGCCGACGGAAACCTTCCGTTGCACCGCATGCCTTCCCTGAGTCATGTCACCTGTGCAATGGTACATGTCACAGGGTAGCTCGTGGTCATGTCAAATCAAGCAGGCCATTTCAAAGCATGCCAAACCAGGCCAAACCATCGCCACGTCGGCGGCGCGGCCTCATCCTCCCCCGGCTTCGACCTGCCCGTCCCGTCGCTCCACGCTCCGCCGCGTGGCCCGATCCCCCATGGGAGGCGTAGTGAGAACCCCACTCGTCCGGCGAAGTCTGGGCGCGGTGCTGCCGCTGGCCCTGGCATGGACGTTAGGCGCGGGCATGCTCGCGCGACCGGCCGGAGCCCTGCCCCGGTCCACGGCGACCACCGCGCACACCACAGCCCGGAGCGGAACGGCCGCCGACCCGGCCCCGCCGCCCACAGCACAGACCGCCGCCACCGACACCGCGCACGTGGCGACAGGACGTCCGACCGCCTCCCGCATACCCCCGACGGCGGCGAGCACCGCCCCGCTCAAGCAGCCCTACGGCCACACCGCGTCACCACCGCCCCGGCCCTCCGCGTCGTACCGGACGGGGAAGGGGAAGCGGTCCGCCACCATGGACTGCGCCGCCTCCGATTTCACCGGCCGGACCGGCAGCGCGCTGGTGCGGCAGATCGAGGCGTCCACCACCGACTGCGTCAACACGCTGTTCAACCTTACCGGGAGCGACGCGTCCGGCGCCTTCCGGGAATCCCAGATGGTCTCCGTCGCGTACGCGCTGCGCGACGGTTCGGCGGCCTACCCCGGTGACTCCAGCACCGGCATGCCGCAGCTCGTGCTCTACCTGCGGGCCGGTTACTACGTCCAGTACTACGCCCCGGGCACCGTGGGCCCCTACGGCAGCGCCCTGCGGACCGCGATCCGCTCCGGCCTGGACGCCTTCTTCGCCAGTGCCCACGCGGGGGACGTCAGCGACGCCAACGGCGAGACGCTCTCCGAGGCGGTCACCCTCATCGACAGCGCCGGGGAGAACGCCCGCTACCTCTACGTCCTCAAGCGGCTGCTCGCGGCCTACGACACGTCGTGGAACAGCTCGTGGTGGATGCTCAACGCGGTCAACAACGTCTACACCGTGACGTTCCGCGGCCATCAGGTGCCCGAGTTCGTGACGGCCGTCCAGGCGGACCCCTCCCTGATCGACGCGCTGTACGCCTTCGCCTCCGGTCATCTCGCGCTCCTGGGGACCGAGCAGTCCTACCTCACGTCCAACGCGGGCCGTGAACTCGGCAGGTTCCTCCAGCACCCGGCGCTGCGGGACAAGGTACGCCCGCTCGCCGCCGCCCTGCTGAAGTCGAGCGCGATCACGGGGGCCACCGCTCCGCTGTGGGTGGGGGTGGCCGCGATGGCCGACTCCTACGACAAGGACGACTGCTCGTTCTACGGAACCTGCGATCTCCAGGGCCAGTTGGCCCGCGCGGTGCTGACGGCCGACTACCCGTGCAGCGCGAGCATCACCATCAAGGCCCAGCAGATGACCTCCGCCGAGCTGGCGTCCACCTGCACCGGTCTGCGTGACCAGGACGCCTACTTCCACCGCCTCGTCCGGGACAAGGGCCCCGTCGCGAACGACGGCAACAGCACGATCGAGGTCGTGGTCTTCGACTCCAGCACCGACTACCAGACGTACGCGGGCGCCCTGTACGGCATCGACACCGACAACGGCGGCATGTACCTGGAGGGCGACCCGGCGGCCGCCGGCAACCAGCCCCGCTTCATCGCCTACGAGGCCGAATGGCTGCGCCCGGACTTCCAGATCTGGAACCTCAACCACGAGTACACCCACTACCTCGACGGCCGCTTCGACCTGTACGGCGACTTCGACGCCGGTGTCGCCACGCCCACCGTCTGGTGGATCGAGGGATTCGCCGAGTACGTGTCGTACTCCTACCGCGGTGTCGCCTACCCGGAGGCGATGGCCGAGGCGGGCCGCGGGACGTACGCGCTGAGCGCGCTCTTCGACACGACCTACGCCAACGACACGACCCGCGTGTACCGTTGGGGCTACCTCGCCGTCCGGTACATGCTGGAGAAGCACCCCGCCGACATGGACACGGTGCTCGGCTTCTACCGTACCGGCGACTGGAACGCGGCCCGCGCCTATCTGACCGGCACCATCGGCACCCGCTACGACAGCGACTGGCGCATCTGGCTGGCCGCGTGCGCGGCCGGGGACTGCGGAACCGGGGGCACCGAACCGCCCGGCGGCACCGTCCCCGAGTGCGCCGACCCGGACGTCCGGGCGCTGGGCCGCGACTGCCTGCGCGGCGGCCGGTCCGCGGCTGCCGGCGACGACGACTACCTCTACCTCGATCTGCCTTCCGGCGTGGACCGGTTGACCCTCACCACATCGGGCGGTACCGGTGACGCCGACCTGTACTACAGCGGCAGCGGCTGGGCCACCGCCACCAGCTACACCAGCCGCTCGACCGGCGCGGGCAACGACCACACCCTGACCGTCGTCCGGCCCCCGGCCGGGTACAACTACGTCACCCTGCACGGGGCGGGCAGCTTCTCCGGAGTGTCCGTCACCGCCCACTACTGACGGGCCGCGCGCGGGCGCGGTGCCGCACACCCGGGCCGGGTCTGCGGCACCGCGGTGCTCAGAGGGTGAAGCCCGCCGGGTACGGGTCCGAGGGGTCCAGCAGGTACTGCGCGGTCCCGGTGATCCAGGCCCGCCCGGTGACGGACGGCAGAACGGCGGGGCGGTCGCCGACCATGGTCTCGCCGAGGAGGCGTCCGGTGAACCGGGAGCCGATGAACGACTCGTTGAGGAAGTCCCGGCCGACCGGCAGCAGCCCGCGGGCGTGCAGCTGCGCCATCCGGGCGCTGGTGCCGGTGCCGCAGGGCGAGCGGTCGAACCAGCCGGGATGGATCGCCATCGCGTGCCGGGAGTGTCCGGCGGTGGAGCCGGGCGCCTCCAGGTAGACGTGGTGGCACACGTCGATCGCGGGGTTCTCCGGGTGGGCCGCCGGCCGCTGGGTGTTGATCGCGTCCATGACGGCCAGTCCGGCGTCGAGCATCCGCTGCTTGTGTGCCCGTTCGAAGGGGATCTTGAGGTCGTCCAGCCGGACGAAGGCGTAGAAGTTGCCGCCGTAGGCGAGGTCGTACCGCACCGGCCCGTACCCCTCGACGTCCACGATCTGGTCGAGCGCGTGGCAGTACGAGGGGACGTTCTCCAGGGTCACCGCCTCGGCGCGGCCGTCACGCACCCGCACCCGGGCCGTGACGAGGCCCGCCGGAGTGTCCAGGCGTATCACGGTCTCCGGTTCGACGGCCTCGACCATCCCGGTCTCGACGAGGACGGTGGCGACGCCGATCGTCCCGTGCCCGCACATCGGCAGGCAGCCCGAGACCTCGATGTAGAGCACCCCGTAGTCGGCGTCCGGCCGGGTCGGGGGCTGGAGGATCGCGCCGGACATGGCGGCGTGGCCGCGCGGTTCGCATATGAGCAGGGTGCGCAGGTGGTCGCGTTCCGCGACGAAGCGCTGCCGTCGTTCGAACATGGTCGCGCCGGGCAGGACGCCGACGCCGCCCGTGATCACGCGGGTCGGCATGCCCTCGGTGTGCGAGTCGACGGCGTGGTAGCAGACGGTCGAACGCATCGTCAGTCGATTCCGGCGTCGATGAGGGACCGGGTGGCGGCGCGCACGGCGGCCTCCGTCTCCGGGCCGAGCGGCTGCCGGGGCGGGCGGCAGGGGCCGCCGCGCCGGCCGGTCAGGTCCTGGCCGAGCTTGATGGCCTGGACGAACTCCGTCCTGCTGTCCCAGCGCAGGACGGGATGCAGCCGGCGGTACAGCGGCAGGGCCGTCTCCAGGTCTCCGGCGACCGCGGCCCGGTACAGCGCGAGGCAGGCGCGGGGGAAGACCTGCGGATAGCCGGCGACCCAGCCCTTGGCGCCGGCGACGCCGACCTCCAGCACGGTGTCGTCGGTGCCCACCATCAGGTCGAGGCCGGGGGCCAGCTCGGAGATCTCGTAGCAGCGCCTGACGTCACCGGAGAACTCCTTGACGCCGACGATGAACCCTTCGGCGTGCAGCTTGGCGAGCAGATCCGGGCGCAGGTCGACCTTGGTGTCGACGGGGTTGTTGTACGCGGTGACGGGAAGGCCGGCCGAGGCGACCAGTTCGAAGTGGGCGAGGACCGCGCGGTCGTCGGCGCGGTAGGTGTTGGGCGGCAGGCACATGACGGCGTGGCAGCCGGCGTCCCGGGCGGACTCGGCGTGCCGCTTGGCCTCCAGGCCGCCGTAGGCGCCCACGCCCGGCATGACGGTGAAGCCGTCCGGGGCGTGGGCGACGGCCGTCTCGACGACCCGGTCACGCTCCTCGTACGTCAGCGTCTGGTACTCGCCCAGCGATCCGTTCGGGGCGACGCCGTGCATCCCCTGGGCGGCGAGCCAGGCGACGTGGTGCCCGTAGGCCGCGAAGTCGACCGTGAGATCGGCGTTGAAGGGCAGGGTCGTGGCGACGATGACACCGTGCCAGGGTGTGCGGTGCTCGCTCACGCTTCCTCCTTGTGGGTCGTCGGCCGCTGTGCGTCCTTGTGGGGCGGCAGCCGCTGTTCGTCCTTGTGGGGCGGCTGTTGTGCGTCGAGGTCGGCGAGCGCGCCGAGGGTGACGGGCGTCGCGATGAGCCGCTCCGCGGGTGTGTAGGCCCGGTGGGGCGCGGTGAGGGCGTGGACGGCGGGGCCGCAGATCCGGCCCTGGCACCAGCCCATACCGGCCCGGGTCAGCTGCTTGACCTGCCGGTGGTCGCGGGCCCCGCCTTCGGTACGGGCGGCCAGGACCGTACCGGCGGTGACCTCCTCGCACCGGCACAGCACGGTGTCGTCGGTCAGCCAGGAGGCCCACGCGGGCGGGAGGGGATGGGCGAGGTGCATGGCCCGCGCGAAGGCGCGCTGCCGGGCGACCGTGGCCCGTACCGCGGCCAGGTGCTGTCCCGCCCGCGCGGGAGGCGCCTGGCCGTCGGCGAGGACCGCTTCGGCGGCCAACACCCCTTCGGCGAGGGCGAGTCGGGCTCCGCCCACGCCACACACCTCACCGGCCGCGTAGAGCCCGGGTACGGTGGTGCGCTGTCCGGCGTCGACGGCGACGACCGCGTTGCCGTCCTCGGCGGTGGTGAGCCGGCAGCCGAGCGGGATCAGCAGGTCGAGCTGGGGTGCGAAGCCCCAGCCGATCCCCACCGCGTCCACCTCCAGCCGTCGTTCCCCGCCCGGGCGGGGGCTGCCGTCGGGCGCCAGCGAGGCGATCCGGACGGACGTCACCCGCTCGCCTCCTTCGGCGCCGACGATCGCCGTGCGCGGGCGGACCCGTACGCCGTGGCGGGCGAGCGCGAAGCCGTACCGTGCCCCCTCGGCCCACTTGGCGGGGTTGCGCAGCAGCGCGCCGGGATGCCGCAGCCAGGCCAGCGGGTGGGCGGCCTCGCACACCGCGACGACCTCGGCCCTGCGGCGCGCCAGAGCGGCGGCGACCGGCAGCAGGAAGGGGCCGGTCCCGCCCAGCGCGACCCGGCTGCCCGCCACCACTCCCCCGCCCTTGAGGAGCGCCTGCAGACCTCCGACGGTGAGGACGCCGGGCAGGTCCCAGCCGGGGAAGGGCAGGGGGCGGTCGTACGCCCCGGTCGCCACGAGGAGCCGTGCCGCGCGCAGGGTCACCGCGGTCTCCGCGCGCGCCTCGCCCAGGGGCACCGCGGTCTCCGCGGGCGCCTCGCGACGGTCGGCGGCGTGCACGGTGAAGCCGTCGTCGTCCCGGGTCACGGACCACACGTGATGCGTCAGCCGCAGGTCAAGCCGGCCCCGGGCCCGGCCCGCCGACAAGGCCGCCCGGAGGGAGCGGTACGCGCGCAGTCCGTGGTGGAGGTCCCCGGTCGGGATCGCGGACCGGGCGTGCTCCGGCGGGTGCCGCCAGTACTGGCCGCCGACGGCGGCGCCCGAGTCGACGAGCGCGACGCGCAGCCCGCCGGCCAGGGCCGTGGCCGCCGCGGCCAGACCGGCCGGGCCGGCTCCCACCACGAGGAGGTCCGCGGGTTCAGTCATCGTCGTCGTCCTCCCGTGTCAGGACGGTCATGCCGGTCCGGGCCAGGATCAGGCAGGCGCGCCGGCCCGCGGTCGCGTCGATCGTCACCAGGCAGTCGAAGCAGACGCCGATGCCGCAGAAGACGCCTCGTGGACGGTGCCCGACGCGGGTGGTGCGCCAGGCGACCCGGCCGGCCGCCACCAGGGCCGCCGCGACGGTCTGCCCCTCGACGAACTCCACCGGCTCACCGTCGACGACGATCCGGCTCACCGGGACGCGCCTTCCGGGGCGAGGAGGCGGTCGGGCAGGAGTGCGGTGTGCGCCGCCGGATCGGCTCCCCGCCAGGGCCGGCCGAGCAGGTGGGCCGTCACGAGGGCGCCGGTGGCGGGGGCGAGTCCGATGCCCGCGCCCTCGTGACCGCAGGCGTGGACGATCCCGGGAGCCCGCGGGTCCGGTCCGACGACCGGGAGGTGATCGGGGCAGTACGGGCGGAACCCGCGGTAGGCCCGGATCAGGTGGGCGGCGCGCAGGAAGGGGAAGAGCCGGCAGGCCTGTGCGGCGAGGCGGGCGATCAGGGCCGGGTTCGTCGTGGGGTCGAAGCCGACGCGTTCCCGGCTGGCTCCGACGAGGATCGTGCCGCCGCGGGTGCCCTCGACGACGCACGAGGTCTCCAGGGCCGCCCCGGAGGACGCGACGTTGGCGACGTAGTCCGCCGAGTAGACCTTGTGCCGGACCATCGGCGGCAGCGGTTCGGTGACGAGCACGAAACCCCGCCGCGGCAGCACCTCGACGGGGGCGCCGAGCCGGCGGCCGACCTCGGCGCCCCAGGTACCGGCGGCGTTGACGACGGCGTCGGCGGGCAGCACGTCCCCGGCCGCCGTCCGGACGCCGGTGACCCTGCCGCCCCGGCCGGTCACCGCGGCGGCCACCTCGCCCGGGTGCGGCCGCGCGCCGCGCCGCTCGGCCGCGCGCAGCAGTGCCGCCGCCGCGAGGACGGGCTGCACCTGGGCGTCCTGCGGGTAGTGGACGCCGCCGGGGAGGCCGGGGGCGATATGGGGTTCCAGTTCCTGGACGCGGTCGACCGGCTCGCTGTCGACACCGGCCGCCGCCTGCCGCGCGGCGAACTCACCGAGCGCCGTGAGTCCTTCGGCGGTACTCGCGACGACCAGGCCGCCCTTGGCCTCCCACTCGAAGGAGTCCCGCCCGAGTTCCTCGCCGGCCTGGTCCCACAGCTCGCGGCTCAGGCGGGCCAGGTCGAGTTCGGGGCCCGGTTCCTTGTCGGACAGCAGGACGTTGCCCTCTCCGCGGCTCGTCGTGCCGCCGCCGACGGGGCCGCGGTCGACGACCGTGACGTCCATGCCCGCCGAGGCGGTGTGGAAGGCACAGGCGGCACCGATGATCCCCGCGCCCACGACGACGACCTTCAGGGTCATCGACCCCTCCTCTGTGCAATGTCACATGCCATCGGGCAGGCTATACAGCTGCCCCGCCGAACACAACGGTGCGTGCACGGCGGCGACTTGGACGCGGGGGAGGGTGTGGAGGGGGGGAGGGAGGGGGGAGGAGCGAGGAAGGCGCCGGTCCTGGTCAGGACACCGGTGCCCGCTCCCCCGGATTCGGGTCGTCCAGGGCCGCCCGCATGTAGTGGCAGTCGTCCAGCGAGCGGCGACGAGCCCGGAGGGCCGCGAAGCACAACCCGATCACGGCGACCGTGAAGACCACCGGGAACGTGTAGGAGCCGGTGACCACCCCCAGGACGAGCAAAGCGGCCGTGAGCAGTCCCATGGCGCCGAGCCAGTACGGCAGCCAGCGGGCCGCGCGTTCCGTCTGCCGCAGGTTCGCGGCGACCAGCCGTCGCATGACCGCCCGTTCCTCCGGGTCCTGGGGTACGTCGCGGTGCCGGACCCTGCGGTTCAGCTCGGTGAGCCGCCGCGGATCGGTGCCCTCCGCGCGGCCCGCCCTGCGGTGCTGCACGATCCCGATGACGACCGCGACAGCCGCGTAGAGCGCGCCTTGGACCACCCACCGCAGCGGGGACCCGTCCCTGCGGAACACGGCAGCGATGCCCACTCCCAGCACGAAGAGCAGGACCGCCTGCGCGACCAGACTCCGGTCGAGCAGACGCTTCAGAGCGTGCATGGCGCTTGCCTCCTCGCGATCCGCGTCGGGGCCCGCTGAACGGACGTGTGCCTGCTGCGGATACCCCGTCAAAAGCCCTCCAGCGGGCGGAGGCGGGGCGAGCTTACCTGTCTCCCCTATGGAGGTCAGGCAGCGGGGAGGGGTCCGCCGGGGCGGAAACGCTCCACTCCGACGATGTGCCGCACCTTGAGCGGGCGCACGACCACCGCGACCCGCCGCTCTCCCGGCATGATCCACTCGAAGCGCTCGCTGCCCAGGTACTTGCGGGCCAGCCGGTCCATCCGCTCGTGTGCTTCCTGGCCCTCGATGAACCGGGCCACCTCGCCGCTGATCTGCACGCGGTCGAAGGGGTCGGCGGCGTCCGCGTGCGAGAGATAGACGCGGGGGTCCCGGCGCAGGTTCTCCTCCTTCACCCGCCCCACGGAGGTGTTGAACGTCAGCTCCCCCTCCCCCTCCAGGTCCACCCACATCGGGCTGACCTGTGGTGCTCCGTCGGCGAACACGGTGCCGACGTACCAGATGTGGGGGGCTTGGAGCCGAGCGCGGACGGCTTCGTCGAACGTCGCAGTCATTTCACGAGGCTATCAACCATGATCAGTGGAAAAGTGCTGGGGGCGTGGGGCCATAGAGGGGCGCTGCCACGGTGCTCTCAGCTCTGCCCCAGCACCGTACGGATGACATGGCGGGCGTTGCGCGCCATGGCGGGGCTGGTCCGGCGGTAGTACGGCAGGGCGATCAGCGCCTGGGAGAGTGTTCGTCCCCGGCCCCGGGTCCAGGTCGCGTCGTCCACGCCCAGTGCCTCGCCGAACACCTCTCTCGCACCGGACGGCAGCAGATTCCACGCGGGGAACAGGTCGCAGGCCGGATCGCCCACTCCCAGGCACCCGAAGTCGATGACCGCCGCCAGTCTGCCGTCGGCGTCCACCAGGAGATTGCCCGGCATGAGATCCGCGTGCAGCCACACCGGCGGCCCGGCCCACTCCGGGGCCCGCAGTGCCTCCTCCCATACGGCCTCGGCGGCATCGCAGTCGACGGCCTCGTCCGGAATCCGGCGCAGTTCCCCGATCGCCGCCCGGGTCTCCGCGTCGAGTACGGTGAGCGGTCCGCCGCGGTGGGCCTGCGGGGCGTGGGCCCGCGGGGCGCCCGGCAGGTCGACGCTCCCCATCGCCGCCACGAACGCGGCCAGTTCCCGGGCCAGCGGCACCGGATCGCTCAGGGCCCCCTCCCGGGGGTTCTCCCCCGCCAGCCACCGGTTCACCGACCACGGCCACGGATATCCCTCGGCGGGCTCCCCGTCCCCGAGCACCTCGGGGACGGGCGTGGGGAGGTGGGGCGCCAGCCGGGGCAGCCACGTCCGCTCCTTGGCCACGTCGTCGGCCCCGCTCCGCCCCAGCGGCAGCCGTACGGCCATGTCGTCGCCCAGGCGGTACACGGCGTTGACCGTGCCGCCGGACGGGAACCGCCGCAGCGGCAGGGCCGCCCACTGAGGGAACTGACGGGCGATCAGACGCTGTACGAGGTCGTCGTCGACAGGGTGTGCTGCAAGGGGCATCCGTCCATTCTCCCCGAGGGTTCCCCCGACGCGCCACGGCGGTGGTCGCCGGCCATTCCTCTCGTACGGCTCGTACGGCGGCCACCGCCTCCCCGCTGTCCGTCGTGCTACGCGCCCGACAGCTGCCAGAGCGCGTAGGCAATGGCGTCGCTGTTGTGGTCGAGGGCGGTGGTGTCGATGTTCGACGAGGTGTCGCACGACGCGTGGTAGCAGGCGTCGAACGCCTTGCCCGCGGTGCCGCCCCACTTGCGGGCCTGTGCGCTGGTCTTGGTGTAGTCGGCGCCGCTGAAGAGGCCGCCGACCGGGATGCCCGCGTTCTTGAACGGGGCGTGGTCGGAGCGGCCGTCGCCCTCGGTCTCTCTCTCGGTGGGGATGTTCAGGGTGGCGAAGTAGTCCTTGAACACCTGCTCCAGGGCCGCGTCGTCGTCGTACACGAAGTAGCCGGGGTTGGGCGAGCCGACCATGTCGAAGTTGAGGTACCCGGTGATCCTGGCGCGGTCGGCGGACGCGAGCTTGCTGATGTAGTTCCGCGAGCCGACCATGCCCAGTTCCTCGGCGCCCCACCAGGCGAAGCGCAGGTGCTTGGCGGGCTTGGCCGGTGCCCGGGAGACGGCGAGCGCGTTCTCCAGGAGGGCGGCGGAGCCGGAGCCGTCGTCGTTGATGCCGGGTCCCGCGGTGACGCTGTCCAGGTGGGCGCCCGCCATGACGACCTTGCCGGTGTCGCCGCCGGGCCAGTCGGCGATCAGGTTGTATCCGGTACGGCCGGAGGCGGTGAACTGCTGGACGGTGGTGGTGAATCCGGCCGCGTCCAGCTTGCCCTTCACGTAGCTGAGGGACGCCTGGTAACCGGCGCGGCCGTGCGCGCGGTTGCCGCCGTTGGCGTTGGCTATGGACTGGAACTGCGCGAGGTGCGCCTTGACGTTGGCCACCGAGATGTCCGGCGCGGCGGAGACGGGGGCCGCGCCGGAGGCAGTGGGGGCGCCGGACGCGGTGGTGGCGCCGGTGAGCGCGAGCACCGCGGCGGTGAGCAGGGCTGCGGTACCGGCGGTTCTGCGCCGCCGGGCGGGGGGCAGGGGCCTGTGCGGAGTCATGTGGGGGGCTCCAGGGTCCGGTGGGTCCCGGTTCCCGGGTGGGGACCGGGCGGCCCGATGGTCCTGGCGTGCCGACACCGCGGTCAAGAGCGTTTTCCGGTCACAGGTGCCCGCTATCCGGGCGTTTTTGCCGTGTAGTTGTACGTACTTGAATGAACGGCGGCCATATCCTGGCCGAATTGAATCGTGCCGGAACCGTACGCCGAGGAGGGCTCGGTCAGCGGTCGCGGTGCTTCTACCGCTTGAAGTCCGTCTCCTCCAGGCGGGTCCGCACGGTCCGGCCGCTCTCCCACGAGTTGGCACCGGGAGCCACGTCCGGCATCGGGATGTCCGCGCGGTTCTGCCGCTTGTGCGGGGTCGAGACACCGAGCCGGTGGTCCCGGGAGTGGAGCAGCGCTTCGTCGGCCTGGCCGTCCTCGGTCAGGCCCATCATCAACTGCGGGATGCCGTAGGGGAAGTCGTCGCGGTCGTACTGCCAGGTGTGGAAGGTCTTGCCGTAGGTCGTCACGAGGTCTTCGAAGTAGGCGTGCTCGGCCATGTCGGGGATGCCCGGGGCGGTCAGGATGCCGGACTTCACCTCGTAGTGGTGGCTGTGCCACAGCCGCTTCTCGTCCTCCGGCAGGCCGCGGAAGCGCTCCTCGCTGATGATGTACTCGATCCCGATCAGCCGGGCGTCGGGCGCGTTGCGGTCGAAGATCACGCACTGGTGCAGGTCGTGCCGCAGGTGGATGCAGAAGTGCGACGCCTCGACCTGTCGTCCCATCTCGTCGGCGTACATGTGGAAGCCGTTGAGGTAGGTGGTCATGGCGGCCAGCGGGTACTTCGGCTGCATGGCACCGGCCGCCAGATCGAGCGCGCGGTGCTTGAGGGGATGCCCCTTGCCGACCTTGGCGACGGTCGCCGCCTTGCGGCCGAACATCAGCCCGGCGACGGCCGCGGCACCGGCGGCGACACTGAGACCGATCGTCGTGGCCGATTCCCGGACGGAGCCGCGCACAGGTGACTTTCCGCAGGTAAGCCTCATGCCTGCTGACTACCCCGGAGCCCGGTGCCGAATCGCGGGCGGCGGGCGCCCCCGCGCGGCCGACGCCCTATGGCTTCTTCGGCACCGGAGCGGATCAGCCAGGTGCCGACCGGCCGGGTGGTGAGGTAGCCGACGATCCTGCCGGTCCGCGTCAGGAACCGGTCGGCCACCGCTCCCGCCCTCGGCGCCGACCACTCCTCCCCACGCCGCCCCTTGTGCACACGGCGCCCTATGGTCGGAGCGTGAACCGGAGCACGGGATGGCCGGAGGACGCGTCCGCGAAGGCGGTGCGCGATGACCTGTCGCCCCGGGCGGCGCGGGGGCTGCGGTGGGGGTCGGCCGGGCTGGTGCTCGCGGTCGTCGGGACGTCGGTGGTCGCCGCCGGTGCGGGGGCGGGACCGCGGCTGCCTGTGGCGCTGGTCCTGATCGTGCCGCAGGTCTGCGCGCTGCGGTGGGTGCTGCGCGGCCCGGTCGCCGTGCTGGGCGCGAACGCGTGGGCACCACCGCAAGCGCACCCTGGCGGAGGTGGAGCGCCGGCTCGTGGCGGCGGGTGTGCTCACCGTCGAGGGGTCCCGCGCCCCTCTGGGCAGCCGCCGGGTGCGGGTGGCGGCGCCCGTCGTGCTCGACGCGCTCCGCGGCCGCGTGTCCGCGGCCCTGCGCGGCGGCGGTCCCGCGCACGAGGTCCCGGTCGCCGGCGCCGCGCTGCTCGCGCCGGCCGCGGCGGGCGGCATCCGCTCGGTCGTGTCACGAGGGGACCAGCGGGCCTTCCGGGACCGTGTCGATGCCTGCACCGGTCGGCGCGCGGCCGTCACACCCGGCCTGGAGCCGGCCGTACGCACCCTGCCGATGACCATGATCGCCGCCCAGGGCGGCATGGGCGGCGGAGGCGGCGGCTGACGCGGGCGTGGCCCGGCGACTGACGCGGGCGTGCCCCGGCGGCTGACGGAGGCACGCCCTCCCTCACTTCTTCTTCAGCGCGGACGGCTTGTGCACCGCCGACCTGCCGGACTTCTCGCTGCGGACCTGATACTGCGGCTCGTCCAGTGAGGCGTCCACCGTGCGGCCCGCGGCCTCGGTGCGTTCGGTGATCTTCTTCTCCACCTCGCCCTCGGCCTGGCCGCCGTGGCTCTTCCAGGCCACCTTGTCGCCCTTGCCCAGCTTCTTGCCCCCACCACGGCTCTTCGCCATACCGGCACTCCTTCTCGCGGCCTACGGGACTGTGCTCTTCCAGCGTGCGGGTGCCGGGCCCGCGCCGCAGCTCCGGGGCTTCCCCGCGATCCGCCGGTTTGGGGGGCACCCCTTCGCGGCTACTCATGGCGCATGATCCCCTCTCAGGTCGAAGACGCCTTGCCCGAACTGGTCCCCTTCGTGCGTGCCGTCCAGGCGCGGCGGCCCGATGACGGGACGTGGTGCGAGGCGTGGTCGGTGCGCGACGTGCTGGTCCACCAGACGGGCAACGCCGAGGAGATGGCCCGGGTCCTGCAGGCGTTCCTCGCGGGGTCGCCGGTGGAGACCCGGAGCTTCGAGCGCGAGGCTCCCTACCGGCGGATGTCCGACGCGGAGCTGTGGGCGGCGTTCCTCAGCCGCTGCGAACACCTCACCGAGGTGGCCGCGGCCGCCGCCGGGGACCTGTCGCCGGACACGGAGGTGCGGTGGACCGGCCGGACCGTCACCGTCCCCTTCTTTATCGAACACATGCGCGAGGAACTCATCCTGCACCGCTGGGACCTCACCGGTGACGACCGGACGGCGCTCCGCTCACTCAACGAACCGTGGATGACCGAGCACAGCGTGGTCTCGGTCGGCCGGCCACTGCTGGCGAAGGGCAGCGCCGGCCTGGACCTGGGGGCCGGGGAGCGGGTCGAGGGCCGGCTGCGCACCCCGGGCACGGACGACGTCGTGGTGACCGCCGACGCCGACGGCACCAGCATCCGCCTCGCCGCGCCCGAGGGCCCCGCCACGATCGAGAGCGACGCGGCCGTACGCCTCCTGCTGCTGTGGGGCCGACGCCCCGCCGACCCCTCGCGCTGGCACAGCTCTGCCGGACCGGAGGCCCTGCTCAAGGTGCGGGCTCTTCTGGGCGGCTACTGAGCACCGGCCTGCCCGTCGCCGTCGTCGGACAGGCGGAATCGTCAGAAGAACGAACCGGGAACGAACCGAGGCCGTACAGGCTGCGCCCGCCGACGAGTTCGCGGCCGGTGACCAGGGCCGGTTCGATGCGGAGGAAGACCTCCGCGGGCGAGGAGACCCAGGACCGCGGCCCGTCCTGGACCAGCCGCCGGTGCTGGGCCGGGTCGGCCACCACGGCGGCGGCCCCCGTGACGACGACGCTCCAGCCGGAACGGGCGGCCGCGTCGACCGCGTCGGCCTCGAAGGCGACGACCGCGCCGTCGATCGCGCGGGCCAGCTCGGAGGCGGCCGAGGTACGCAGCAGCACCGCGCCCTCGTCGTCCAGGCCGAAGTTCACCGGGAGCACCGCGGGCAGTGCCTGGCGCGTGTAGACGACCCGGCCCACGGGGGCCGTGGCCAGCAGGCGCAGGCATTCCTGCCGTCCCAGCTCACGGAAGCCGTCGTTGCGATCCATCAGCCAGTCCGTCTTTCTCCTCGTCACCGGGTCTCGCCATCGGGTTTCGTTGTCGGGTTTCGTCATCGGGTTTCGTTGTCGGGTCTCTACGTCAGGTCCCGTCGCCGGGTCCCGGGGTCCCGTCCCGGGGTCCTGTCCCGTGGACGCGTCTTGGGGTCGCGTCCCCGGGTCGGAGACGTCCGGCACGTCCAGGGTGCCGGGTGGGCCCGGGCGGCGCTTGGGCCGGTCGGCCCTCTCGGGTGCGCCGGCCGGTGCGTTCTCCGGGCCCGCGCGGACGGGACCGAACGGCCCTTCCCGCGGGCCGCGCGGGAAGGCTTTGCTCGTGCCATGTCCGAGAACGGGAGCAGGCCGATGGCGCGTCACACCACTCGCACGGTCGGCGGGACGACGGTGGTGACGCCGACCGGCGCGATCGACATGGAGGCGCGGCTCTCCCTCACCGCGCACCTCGACCGGCTCACCGCGGGACCCCGCCCCGACCTCACGCTCGATCTGCGGTCCGTGTCCTTCATCGACTGCGCGGGGCTGGGCCTGCTGTGCCGGGTGCGCAACCGAGTGGCGGCCCGGGACGGCCGGCTGCGACTGATCACGGACAGCGCGTGGTTCCGGCGGATCCTCGGCTGCACCGGCCTGACCGGCGTCTTCCACCTGCTGCCCGCGCCGCCCGAGGCCCCGGCGGCCCGGCCGCTGCCCGCCCCACCGCCCGCGCCGCCGGCCCAGAACGCGTCGGTGCCGTGCGCTCCCCGCGTCGGAGCGTGAGCGCCCGGTCGGCAGGGTCGCGTCCGGCCCGGCAGCGTAGAGAGAGGGACGAGGACGAGCGAGTGAGGTGGCCATGCAGCCCTTGGAACCGCGGCCGCGGGTGGTCGTGGGTGTGGACGGTTCGCCGTCGTCGTACGCCGCGCTGCGCCGGGCGGTCCGGTACGCGGGGATGGCCGGCGGGGTCGTGGAGACGATCCACGCCTGGGACACGCCGTCGGACATCGGCTGGACGGGACCGGCGATCGACCCCGAGTGCGATCTGTCTGGAGCAGGCCCGGGAACGGTTCGCGGGCGAACTGCGCGCCGTCTTCGCGGACGGGCGTCCGGCGGGCCTGCGCGAGCATCTCGTGGAGGGCGACCCGTCCGAGGTGCTGATCCTGATCCGTGCCTCGCAGGGGGGCGGAGATCCTCGGCGTCGGCAGTCGTGGGCGTGGCGGCTTCGCCCGGGCGATGCTGGGCTCGGTCAGCCGGCGCTGCGCGCAGCACGCGGCCTGCCCGGTGGTCGTGGTCCGGCAGGATTACGACCACCGGGCACACCGGCCTGACATGGCCTGACCCTGGTCCTGACCCGTCCGGCCCTTCTCATCCAGAGGTTCCGGTCAGTCGTCCCCGGACGGTCCCCGCACGCCGCCCACCGGGGCGTGCCCCACCGGCGCGTGCCACACCAGCGTGGTGCCCCCGCCCTCCGGGGCGGACAGGTCGAGGCCGCCGCCCAGCTTCCGGGCCCGCTCGGCCAGGTTGGCCAGGCCGCTGCGGCGGCCGTCGGCCGGGATGCCCACGCCGTCGTCGGTGACCGTGAGGCGTACGGTCCCGCCGTCGGTCTCCAGCACGATCCCGGTGTGCCCGGCGTGGGCGTGGCGCGGGCCGGGGCCTGCGGGCCAGGGCCGATCGGCCCCTTTCGAGGGTCCCCCGGACGGCTGCCTGGGCGGGCCGCCGGCCCGTGCCGCCGTTAGCTTCGCCTGTATGTCGCCTATCTGCCGTGCCCGTCGGTGAGCCGTCGATGGGTGTGCTGCGAGACCATCCGGAGCTGGTGCTGTTCCTGTGCCTGGCGCTCGGCCACCTGCTCGGGAAGCTGCGTGCGGGGCCCCTCACGCTGGGCGGGATCTGCGGCACGCTGATCGTGTCGCTGCTGATCGGGGCCTGGACCGGGGTCGAGGTGGCGGACGACGTGAAGACCGTGTTCTTCGCGGTCTTCATCTTCGCCCTCGGGTACCTGGCCGGACCGCAGTTCTTCAACAACCTCAACCGCGGGAGTCTGCGCTTCTTCGTGCTGTGCGGGATCGAGCTGGTCTGCGCCCTGGGGATCGCGTTCGCGGCGGCCCGCCTGTTCGGCCTGGACGTGGGCACCGCCTCGGGCATCCTGGCCGGCGCGGCCACCGAGTCGGCCGTGGTGGGCACCGCCGGCGAGTCCATCGCCGAGCTGGGCGGCCTGAGCCCCGCGCAGATCTCCCAGTACCAGGGTCATGTGGCCACCGCGTACACGGTCTGCTACCTCTTCGGCCTGATCACCGTGGTGATCTACACCAGCCAGATCATGCCGATGCTGCTGCGCATCGACCTGCGGGACGCGTCGCGGGAGTTGTGGCAGCGGATGCGCGGCGACGGCGGGGGCCTGGAGGAAGGGGAGCGCGAGGCGCTGCCCGGGCTGGTGGGGCGGACGTATCTGGTGGACGGCAGCAAGGGGCGTACGGTCGCCGAGGTGCGGCGGCTGATCGGCTCCCTGGCCACCGTGGAGAGCGTCAAACACGGCACCAAGGTGGTCTCCCCGCCGCCGGACGGCCTGGTGCTCGGCTCCTCCGACATCGTCCTGGTCGTCGGACGGCGCGCCGACGTCATCACCGCGGGCCGCTCCATCGGGCCGGAGACCGCGGGCGTCCCCGAGCTGGACGGCCCGCTGGAGACCGCGCAGTTGGTGGTCACCCGCAAGGAGACCGACGGGCACACCCTGGGCGCGCTGCGCCGGACGCACCCGGAGTTCACGGACAACGGGGTCTACGTCACCGACGTCGTCCGGGGCGACCAGGACTTCCCGGCGACCGCCGACACCGTGGTCCGCCGCGGCGACGTCCTCACCGTGACCGGCGCCCGGTCCGGGATCGCCGAGGTCACCGCCAAGATCGGCACGCTCGCGAAGAACAGCGCCACCGACTTCGTCTACCTCGGCCTCGGTATCGCGGCGGGCTCCCTGCTCGGCCAGGCCGTGGTCCGTTTCGGCGCTGTGCCGATGTCGCTGGGGACCGGGGGCGGCTGCCTGGTCTCCGGGCTGCTGTTCGGCTGGTTCCGCTCCCGGCGGCAGACCTTCGGCGCCTTCCCTCCCCAGGCCGCCACCACCCTCAAGGACATGGGCCTGGCCGTGTTCATCGCCTGCACCGGCCTGCAGGCCGGACCGCAGGCGTGGCCGCTGCTCAAGCAGTACGGCCTGCTGCTGCCGGTCGCCGGGATCGTCATGGTGCTGATCCCCGCCACCGTGTCCCTGATCGTCGGCAGCCGGCTGCTCCGCATCGACGCGCCCCTGCTGATCGGCGCGATCGCGGGCCAGCAGTGCTCCACACCGGCGATCACCTCGGTGACACAGGCGGCCGGCAGCACGGTGCCGATGCTCGGCTACACGATCACCTACGCGCTCTCCAACTTCCTGCTGCCGCTGACCGGGCCGGTCCTCGTCGGCCTCCTGGGAGCGTGAGCCGTGACGGACCGCCGACGCCGGCCCCCGCGACCGCGCTGCCCGCGCCGGCAGCCCCCCGCCCCCGCCCGCGAGGAGACCCCCTGATGCCCGAGATCGGCTTCACCCGCGAGCAGGTCGAGGAGTACGCGCGGCTCTCCCCGTTCGAGCTGAAGAACGTCTTCATCGACCTGGCCCGCCAGGCCCAGGCCGACCGGCCCGGCCAGAAGGACAAGTCGTCCGTCCAGCTGCTCAACGCCGGGCGGGGCAACCCCAACTGGGTCGCCACCGGTCCCCGCGAGGCGTTCCACGCCCTCGGTTACTTCGCGCTGGAGGAGTCGAAGCGGGTGTGGACCGCCGACGACCTCGGCGGCATGCCGGAGCGGCGGGGCGCGGGCGGGCGCTTCGAGTCCTTCGTGCGCCGCCATCCCGGGCTGCCCGGCGTGGAACTGCTCACCCGGTGCGTGGACCTGGCCGTCGACCGGTTCGGTTTCGACAAGGACGCCTTCGTGCACGAACTCACCGACAGCGCGGTGGGCGACAACTATCCCGTGCCGGACCGGATCCTCCCGCACACCGAGCACATCGTCCGGGACCACCTCCGCCAGGAGCTGTTCGGCGGCGCGGCGCCCGAGGACGGGCTGAGCCTGTTCGCCACCGAGGGCGGGACGGCGGCGATGTGCTACGTCTTCGACTCGCTGCTGAAGAACGCGATCCTGAACAAGGGCGACCGGATCGCCCTGATGGTCCCGGTCTTCACCCCGTACATCGAGATCCCCGCCCTCGACACCTACGCCTTCGACGTCGTCACCGTCGAGGCGCGCCTGTGCGCGGAGACGGGGGTGCGCGAGTGGCGCTATCCGCCGGAGGAGATGGCCAAGCTCGCGGACCCGTCCGTCAAGCTGGTCTGCCTCGTCAACCCGTCCAATCCGCCCTCGCTGGCGCTGGGCGCGGACGTCACCGAGCAGATCAAGGGCATCGTCGCGCAGGACAACCCGGAGCTGCTGATCGTCACCGACGACGTGTACGGCACCTTCGTCGAGGACTTCCGCTCGCTCGCGGCGGAGCTGCCGCGCAACACCCTGCTCGTCTACTCGTACTCCAAGCACTACGGCTGCACCGGCTGGCGCCTGGGCGTCATCGGCCTGCACGACGACAATGTCGTCGACGACCAGCTGGCGCGGCTGCCCGAGGCGCAGAAGCAGCGGCTGCGCGAGCGCTACGGCTCGCTCAGCCTGGAGCCCGACCGGATGCGGTTCATCGACCGCCTGGTGGCCGACTCACGGCAGGTCGCCCTGAACCACACCGCCGGTCTGTCCCTGCCGCAGCAGGTGATGATGAGCCTGCTCTCCCTCTTCGGCCTGCTCGACGAGGGCCAGGCGTACAAGCGGCGCGTCCGCGCGATCGTCCGGCGGCGGCTGGCCCTGCTGCTCGAAGGCGCCCGGATGAAGATCGCCCACGATCCGGGGCGCGCCGCCTACTACGTCGAACTCGACCTGCTCGCCGAGGCCGCCCGCCGGCACGGGGACGGCTTCGCCGCGTTCCTGCGCGACACCTACGAGCCGATCGACCCGCTGTTCCGCCTCGCCCGGCAGACCGGTGTCGTGCTGCTGAACGGCGGCGGTTTCGACGGCCCGGAATGGTCGGTGCGGGTCTCCCTGGCCAATCTCGACGACCTCGACTATCTCAGGATCGGCCACCAGCTGCGGACCGTCTTCCAGGAGTACGAGAACGAGTGGCGCGCCGCGACGGACGCTCCGCCGGCCTGAGTGCCCGGGCCCGGCCCTGGTCCGGGCCCGGGTGCCGTGTCAGGTTCCGAGCAGGGCGCGCAGGCCGGGCTGGAGGGCGTCGCCGTGGGCGCGGACCATGTCGTCGCACAGCTGCCAGATCCGCTCGACGGGCAGGGCGGCGGCGGTCGCCGGGTCGACCATCGCGGCCTGCCTGATCTTGCGCGGGTCGTCCTCGATCGCGGCCCGCACCACGAGGTCGTTGGCGCTCAGGTAGGTGCGGTTGAGCGCGGCAAGCTGCGGCGGCAGGGCGCCGATCCGGGTCGGCTGGACGCCGGCGGAGTCGACCAGGCAGGGCACCTCCACGACACCGTGCGCGGGGAGATTGTCGATCAGGCCGCGGTTGGGGACGTTGCCGTAGACGGTGCGCGGGGTGCCGGTGACGAGGCTGTGGATGATCTGGGGGGCGTACTCCATGGTGCCCTCGACGGTGAGGGGCGCCCCGCAGGACAGGGCCTCGCGGGTCCGCTCGTAGACCGCCGTGTTCTCCTCGACGATGCCGAGGTAGGCGCCCACCGGCAGGCGCAGCCGGTCGATCTCGCTGTCGTGGTGCAGGTACCAGGGCACGTACTCGGCGGAGTGCTCGCTGGTCTCGGTCGGGTAGTGGCCCAGGCGCCGGTACATGTCGACCCGGACGCGGCGGCGCAGCTGCTCGTCCCCGGCGATCAGTTCGTCCAGGCGCCGGTACAGGTCGGTGCCCCGGTGCTCGAAGCGCAGCACCCATGCCTGGTGGTTGACGCCGGCGGACAGGTAGGTGACCTCCTCGTAGGGCACGCCCACCAGTTCGCACAGGCCCTGCATCGTCCAGTACACCGAGTGGCACAGGCCCACGACCTTCGTCAGGCCGGTGGCCTCGGTCAGGTACTGGACGTTCATCGCCATGGGGTTGGTGTAGTTGAGCAGCCAGGCGTCGGGGCAGACCTCGGCGATGTCCCGGCCGAGTTCCTTCAGGAAGGGGAAGGTGCGCAGGGCGCGGAAGACGCCGCCGATGCCGAGGGTGTCACCGATGGTCTGGCGCACTCCGTGGCGGGCGGGGACGTCGAAGTCGGTGCGGGTGGCCTCGTTCATGCCGATCTGCACGATGTTGATGACGAAGTCGGCGCCGGCCAGGGCCTCGCGTCGGTCCGCGTGCGCGGTGATACGGGGCTGGGCGCGGCGCTCGTCGGCGATGTAGCGGGCGGCGGCCTCGGCGGTGGCCAGCCGTTCGGGGTCGATGTCGTGCAGCGCGATGTGCGCGGACCTCAGCTCGTCGAAGGCGAAGAGGTCGGCCAGCAGGCCCTGGGTGAAGACGACACTGCCGGCTCCGACGAAGACGACCTTGGGGCTGGTGGGGCGCGGGGTGCTCATGCGGGGTTCTTTCCGTCGCGGGTGACATGGTCGCGGGTGACATGGGAGAGCGCCTCGTCCCAGGTGGGCTGGGCGGGGGTGCCGCCCGCGGCGCGGGTGGACAGCGCGCCGCAGGCGGCGGCGAGTTCGAGGGCCCGCGGCAGGGGCAGTCCGGCGAGGACGCCGGCGACGAAGCCCGCGTCGAAGCTGTCGCCGGCGCCCACCGCGTCGACCGGGACGACCCGCGGGCCGCGGGTGCTGGCCAGGGTGCGGCCGTCGTGGCACAGGGCCCCGTCGGCGCCGTTCTTGACGACGGTCACCGGGCCCCGGGCGGCGAGGATCTCGGCCGCCGCGGCGGGCTCGGTGCGCGGTCCGAGACCGGCCAGCCGCCGGGCCTCCTGCGCGTTGGGCAGCAGGTAGTCGGTGTGGGCGAGGACGGCGTCCAGGCCGGCGGGGTCCCAGCGGCCGGAGGGGTCGTCGTTGGTGTCCAGGGAGGTGGTCGCCCCGTGGGCGCGGGCGGTGCGCAGCAGGTCGGGGAGGCCGGCGGCGAGTTCGGGCATCAGGAAGTAGGAGGCGGCGTGGAGGTGGCGGGTGTCGGCGAGCAGGCTCGGCGGTACGTCGGCGGCGGTGGTGGCGGCCAGGGTGCCGGGCGAGGTGACGATGGCGCGGTCCTCGCCCTGGGTGAGCACCACGGTGAGCGGGGTCGGCAGGTGCGGGTCCGTGCACAGGGCCCGGGTGTCGACGCCGTGCGCGGCGAGCCGGTCGCGCAGGTAGCGGCCGGCCTCGTCGTCACCGACCCGGCCGGCGAACGCGACGCGCAGGCCGAGGCGGGCGGCGCCGCAGGCCATGATGGCGGCGGAGCCGCCGATGGTGAACGCGCCGTGGGGCACGAGTTGTTCGCGCTGGCCGAAGGCGAGCGGGGTGTCGAGGGGGCCGACGATGACATCGGGGTTGGCGTCCCCGACGACGAGCAGGTCGAAGGCGTGCGGCATACGGTCTTCCCGTGGGTGGAGGAGGCGAGCGGAGCGGTCAGCCCTTGAGGCCGCTCGACGTGATGGACTGGATGAAGGCCCGCTGGGCGCCGAGGAAGGCGAGCAGCACGGGCAGGACGGTGATCACGTTCCCGGCCATCACGGCGGCCCACTGGGTGTGGTGCTGGCCCTGGAAGGTGGTCAGGCCCAGTTGCAGGGTGTACTGGGTGTCGTGGTTGATGGCGATCAGCGGCCAGGTGAGGTCGTTCCACGTGGACAGGAAGGTGAGCACGGCGACGGTGCTCAGCGCGGGCCGGGACAGCGGCAGCACGATCTGCCACAGCACCCGCAGCCGCGAGCAGCCGTCGATCCAGGCGGCCTCCTCCAGTTCGCGGGGCAGCGAGACGAAGAACTGCCGGAGCAGGAAGACCGCGAACGGGGTGACCAGGGACGGCACGATCAGCGCGCCGAGCGTGTCGATGAGGCCGAGCCACTTCATCACCAGGAACGTCGGGATCATGGTGAGCTGGAAGGGGATCGCCATGGTGGCCATCATCAGCGCGAGCAGCAGCCGGGAGCCGGCGAACCGCATCCGGGCGAAGGCGTAGCCGCCCAGGGTGCCGAAGACGAGGTTGGCGGTGACGGTCACGGCCGAGACGATCAGGGAGTTGGCGAACCAGCGCGGGAACATCGCGTTGCCCAGCACATAGCGGTAGCCGCCGAGGTGGATGCCGGAGGGCCACAGCGCCGGCGGGAACCGGTTGATCTCCTCGTTGCGCATCACCGAGCTGAGCAGCAGCCAGATCAGGGGCACGGCGAAGGCGAGGGCGAGCGGGGCGAGCAGCAGGTGCCAGGGGCTGAACGGCAGCCGCCGGCGGCGCCGGGGCGGGGGCGCGGCGGGTGCGGTGGTGGCGTGGGCGGTGGCGGGTGGTGCCGAGGTCGCCGTCATGCGGTGGCTCCTTGGGTGCGGTGGCGCTCGCGCCGGCGGACGACGCGCAGGACGACGGCGATCAGGCCGAGGGCCACGGCCAGGGCGTACGCGGCGGCGGCCCCGTATCCGGCGGTGGCGTTCTTGAACGCCTGCTCCCAGATGAAGTAGACGATCACGCTGGTGGAGCCGAGCGGGCCGCCCTTGGTGGTGACGTAGACGAGGTCGAAGACCTGGAGGGCGTTGATGGTCTGCCACAGCACGAGGAAGACGGTGACCGGGGTGAGGGTGGGCAGGGTGACGTGGCGCAGCAGGTGCCAGCGGCCGGCGCCGTCGAGCCGGGCCGCCTCCACCAGGGTCTGCGGTACGTCCTGGAGGGCGGCGAGGTAGACCACCAGGCAGAAGCCCGTGCCGCTCCACAGGGTGATGGCGACCAGGACGAACAGTGCTTGGGAGGGGTCGGTCAGGAAGCCCTGCGGGGACAGGCCGAGGTGGTGCAGGACCGCGTTGGCGGCGCCGAACTCGGGGTCCAGGATGAAGGAGAACAGCACGCCCTGGGCGGTCGCGGAGACCACGAACGGCACGAAGAACAGGGTGCGGTACAGGCCGACGAAGCGGATGCGGCGGTTGAGGGCCATGGCGAGCAGCAGGCCGCCCGCCAGGCTGAGCGGCACGTACAGCACGGTGAACAGGAGGGTGTTGCCGATGGCCTGGCGGAAGTGCGGGTCCTGGGCGAGAGCGCGGTAGTTGTCCAGGCCCACCCAGCGGCTGGGGGTGACCAGGTCGTCGGCCTGGAAGGACAGCAGCAGCGACCAGATGACGGGCACCACGCTCAGCCCGAGGATGATCAGCACGGCGGGCGAGACGAACGCCCAGGCGGTGGCCGCTTCGCCGCGCTGTTTGCGGCGCAGGGCGCGGCGGTGCGGGGGCGCGGCCGCGACGGTGAGCGGGGTGGGCAGACGCGACATCGGGCGGCTCCTCAACGGGGGATGCGCAGGGCGGCGTTGGCGTCGGAGGCGCAGTCGCGCAGTGCCTGCGCCGGGGTGCGGCGTCCCAGCAGCACTCCGACCACGGCCTGCCCGAGCGCCTGCGAGACCTGCGGGTAGGCGGCGTGCACGGGGCGTACCCGGGCCGTCTCCAGGGCCTTGGTGAACACCGCCAGGCCCTCGGTGGCGCTGCTCTGGTGCTGCCAGGCGGGCAGCGCCTGGGCGCGGCGGCTGAGCGGGAGGCTGCCGGCCGCCGCGTCCCAGCGGACGTCCTGCTGCGGCTGCATCAGCCAGCTGACGAAGGTGCGGGCGGCCCGCACCCGTGCGGTGCCGTTGTCGAACACGGTCCAGGTGTCGGGGCCCGAGACGGAGACGGGCCGTCCGGAGAAGCTGGGCAGCGGGACGACGTGGTAGTCGACCTTCGCCTGCCGGATGTCGGGCAGCTGCCAGGGTCCGGTGAGCGTCATGCCCATCCGGCCGGACAGGAAGACCTGGTACATCTGCTCGGTGCCGGGCTTGGGGTCGACGTAGACGCTTCTGTCGTGGGCGAGGCCCGCGACCACCTCCAGGGCGCGCGCCCCGCTGTCGGCGAAGCCAATCCGCTTGCCGTCGGCGGCGATGACGTCGCCGCCGAGGTCCCAGATCATCGGCCACAGCCGCCAGACGGTGTCCTCGTCGCCGACGCCGGGCCAGCCGGTCCCGAACCGGCCGCGCCGGGTGTCGGTGAGGGCGCGGGCGGTGGCGCGGAAGTCGTCCCAGCTCCAGCCGGCCTTCGGCAGCGGCAGGCCGGCCTCGCGGAACAGTTTCCGGTTGCAGACGACGGCGAGCGAGTCCAGCAGCGCGGGGGCGGCGCGGACCTTGCCGTTGACGGTGACGGCGGCGCGGGCCGGGGCCCAGTAGTCGCTCCACGGGGTGGGTCCGGAGCGGACCAGGTCGGTGAGGTCGGCGATCTGGGGGCTGCGGGCGACGCTCGCCAGGTCCGAGCCGAAGACGTAGGCGATGTCGGGGTAGGTGCCGGCGGCCAGCGCGGCGGTCACCTTCTGCAGCATCGCGTCGGCCAGCACTCCGCCGCCGAGCTTGACCCGGATGCCGGGGTGGCCGCGTTCGAAGACGGCCACGAGGTCGGTCAGGGCCTTCTTGCCGATGTCGGTCTGGCCGTGCCAGATCTCGATGGTGACCGTGCCGTCGGCGGCGACGCCGTCCTGGGCGCCGCCGCAGCCGGACAGGGCCGCCCCGGTGGCCGCCACCGTCGCGAGACCTCCGCCGAGGCGCAGCAGGCCGCGGCGTGAGAGGCGTGGGACCGCATCCATGGGTACCTCCAGCGGAAGGGGGGGGCGAAAGGGCGAGGGGAACGCGCAAGGGGAAGGGGAGGTGGTGCCGTGCGGCCGGCGGGCCGGGGCGGCGCACCGGCCGCACGGTGGGGCCGGTCTCAGCAGGTCTTGCGGACGTATCCGCTGCTGCCGGCCGGGGCGACGTCGACGTCACGCCGGACGATGCTGAGTTCGTCGCCGAAGGCGGAGCAGGCCTTCTTCATGCCTTCGGCGGAGTACTCGATGACGATGACCGCGTCGCCGAAGGCGGCGGTGTACTGGTCGCACTCGTCGTAGCGCCCGCACTCCTCGGTGATGGCGAAGTCGAGGCCGTTGGCGCGGCGGGCGGGGGCCAGGTCGACGGTGTTCTTCTGGGCGATCGCCAGGCCGTCGTTGTGCGCCCGCGCGGACAGCAGCTTGATGAACTCCTGCGCCTGGGTGGCGTTGATGAGCTTGCCGGACCGGGTGTAGCTGTCGTAGTTGTCCGGTTCGACGGCCTGGAAGCCCTTGGTCGCGCACTGGTCGATCCAGCCGCCCACCTTGTCGGCGATACGGCGGCGCTTGGCGTCGGTGCGGACGTCGAGCATCGCCTCGCCCCACTGCTTGTCGTAGACGACCTTGCCGGCCGAGTCCCGCAGCAGGAGGTCGGCGTCCCACTCGCCGGTGGCGGAGGGCTGCGCCTGGAAGGCGTTGATGTAGCAGATGTTGTACAGGCCGGGCGCGGGAGACGCCTCGTGGTCGCGGCTGACGACCTTCACGCCGGCCGGCGGCGTGTAGGCGCCGCCGATCTGGTAGTCGAAGCCGGCGTGGGCGGGGGGCGGCGAGACCGGTTTCGCCGCCGCGGACGCGGTGGCGGGAGCCGACAGGGTGAGGGCCAGGGCGGCGGTGCACAGAACGGCCGCGCCCAGGTGTCTCCGGGCGGGCGCACGCAGGTGACTCATGACGGGTCCAGACGGTGGTGGGCACGTCCCCGCCTCGGACGCCTCCGGCGATCCTGGCGACTCAGTCCGGGCTTCTGGCGCAGCGGCCAGCTACCGGCTGGGCGTACCTCTTCCGCCGAATACGTGGCTTCGGCGTTGACCGGAGTCAATCGGCCACAACCAGCCATGTCAAGGGTTCGAGCACCACAGGTGCTCGATTCTGCGCACGAAACCCGGTAAACAAGCAGAATCGAGCAGCGAATTGGCTGCCGAGCGGGCTCGTACGCGGGCTGGTGGGCTAGGGTCGGCCCCGGCGGCGGTGCCCGGCGGCCGTCAGGACCCGGGGGGGGCGGAACGGATGGCACATGACGCCCGCCGGCGGGCGCTGCTCGAACTGCTCGCCCGGGAAGGGCGCCTGGACGTCGAGGAGGCGGCCGCGGTCATGGGGGTCTCGGCCGCGACCATCCGCCGCGACTTCGACCGGCTCGCCGCCCAGCAGCTGCTGGTCCGCACCCGGGGCGGCGCGTTGGCCAGCGGGGTCTCCCACGAACTGCCGCTGCGCTCGCCGGCCACCGCGGGGCGGACGCCGCACAAGCGGCGCATCGCGCGGGCGGTGGCCGCTCTGGTCGCACCCGGCGAGGTGGTGGGCCTGACCGGCGGCACCACGACCACCGAGGTGGCCCGCGCGCTCGTCCTCTCCCCCGCACTGGCCGGCGGCACACCGGTGACGACCCTCGTCACCAACGCCCTCAACATCGCCACCGAACTCGCCGTACGCCCCCAGTTCAAGATCGTGCTGGCGGGAGGGGTCGCCCGCCCCCGCTCGTACGAGCTGACGGGACCGCTGGCCGGCAGCGTGCTGGGCCAGATCGCCCTGGACGTGGCGGTCCTCGGCGTCGGCGCCTTCGACACCGAGCACGGCGCCACCACCCACGACGAGGAGGAGGCCGGCATCAACCGTCTGCTGTGCGAACGCGCCGACCGGGTCGTGGTGGCCGCCGACTCCACCAAGCTGGGCACCCGCGCCTTCGCCCGCATCTGCCCGACGGCCCAGGTGAACACCCTGGTCACCGACACAGCGGTCCCGTCGGCGACGGCCGCACGGTTCCGGGAGGCCGGGGTGGAGGTCCTGGCGGTCTGACACGTGTCCGAGGGGGGCGGGGCGGCGGGAGCGGGCGCGCGGAAGGGCTCCCCGGGTGGTTCGCCCCCGGGGAGCCCTTCGCGAGTGTGTGGTGGTGCGGGCTTACCGGTCAGGAACCGCTGTCGTCGCCGCCCTCCAGGTCGCCCTCGGTCTCCAGGTACACCTGGCGCAGCTGTTCCAGGACCGCCGGGTCCGGCTTCGCCCACATGCCCCGCGACTCGGCCTCCAGCAGCCGTTCCGCGATGCCGTGCAGGGCCCAGGGGTTGGCCTGCTGGAGGAACTCCCGGTTCGCCGGGTCGAGGACGTATGTCTCGGTGAGCTTGTCGTACATCCAGTCGGCGACCACGCCGGTCGTGGCGTCGTAGCCGAACAGGTAGTCCACCGTGGCGGCGAGTTCGAAGGCGCCCTTGTAGCCGTGGCGGCGCATCGCCTCGATCCACTTGGGGTTGACGACGCGGGCGCGGAAGACGCGCGAGGTCTCCTCGACGAGCGTGCGGGTGCGGACCGTCTCCGGGCGGGTGGAGTCCCCGATGTACGCCTCGGGGGCGGTGCCGCGCAGGGCGCGGACGGTGGCCACCATGCCGCCGTGGTACTGGAAGTAGTCGTCGGAGTCGGCGATGTCGTGCTCGCGGGTGTCGGTGTTCTTCGCCGCGACCGCGATCCGCCGGTAGGCCGTCTCCATCTCCTCGCGGGCCGGGCGGCCGTCGAGTTCCCGGCCGTAGGCGTAGCCGCCCCACACCGTGTAGACCTCCGCGAGGTCGGCGTCGGTGCGCCAGTCGCGGGAGTCGATGAGCTGGAGCAGGCCGGCGCCGTAGGTGCCGGGGCGGGAGCCGAAGATACGGGTGGTGGCGCGGCGTTCGTCACCGTGGGCGGCCAGGTCAGCCTGGACGTGGGCGCGGACGTGGTTGGTCTCGGCCGGCTCGTCCAGCGAGGCGGCCAGGCGCACCGCGTCGTCGAGCAGGCCGATGGTGTGCGGGAAGGCGTCGCGGAAGAAGCCGGAGATGCGCAGGGTGACGTCGATGCGCGGGCGGCCCAGCTCCTGCGGCGGGATGGGCTCCAGGCCGGTCACGCGGCGGGAGGCGTCGTCCCAGACCGGGCGGACGCCGAGCAGGGCGAGGGCCTCGGCCACGTCGTCGCCCGCGGTGCGCATGGCGCTCGTCCCCCACAGCGACAGCCCCACGGAGGTGGGCCAGTCGCCGTTGTCCGTGCGGTAGCGCTCCAGCAGGGAGTCGGCGAGGGCCTGGCCGGTCTCCCAGGCGAGGCGGGAGGGGACGGCCTTGGGGTCGACGGAGTAGAAGTTGCGTCCCGTCGGCAGCACGTTGACCAGGCCGCGCAGTGGCGAGCCCGAGGGACCCGCGGGGACGAACCCGCCGGCCAGCGCGTGGACGGTGTGGTCGAGTTCGTCGGTGGTGGCGGCGAGGCGCGGGACCACCTCGCGGGCGGCGAACTCCAGGATGGCGCGGACCTGTTCGCCGTGCCCGGCGGGGACGGCGGCCGGGTCCCAGTCCGCGTCCTCCATCGCCTGCACCAGGGCGCGGGCCTGTTCCTCGGCGGCGTCGGCGCTCGTGCGGGTGGCGGCGGACTCGTCGAGGCCGAGCGCCTCGCGCAGCCCGGGCAGGGCCTGGGCGCCGCCCCAGATCTGCCGGGCGCGCAGGATGGCGAGGACGAGGTTGACGCGGTCCGCGCCGGCCGGCGGCGCGCCCAGGACGTGCAGGCCGTCCCGGATCTGGGCGTCCTTGACCTCGCACAGCCAGCCGTCGACGTGCAGCAGGAAGTCGTCGAAGCCGTCGTCGTCGGGGCGGTCGTCAAGTCCGAGGTCGTGGTCGAGGCGGGCGGCCTGGATGAGGGTCCAGATCTGGGCGCGGATGGCGGGCAGCTTGGCCGGGTCCATGGCGGAGATCTGCGCGTACTCGTCGAGGAGCTGCTCCAGGCGCGCGATGTCCCCGTAGGAGTCGGCGCGCGCCATGGGCGGGACGAGGTGGTCGACCAGGGTGGCGTGCACGCGGCGCTTGGCCTGGGTGCCCTCGCCGGGGTCGTTGACCAGGAAGGGGTAGATCAGCGGGAGGTCACCGAGGGCGGCGTCGGGGCCGCAGGCGGCGGACAGTCCGGCGTTCTTGCCGGGCAGCCATTCCAGGTTGCCGTGCTTGCCGAGGTGGATCACGGCGTCCGCCCCGAAGCCGCCCTCGTCCCGGGCCGCGGCGATCCAGCGGTAGGCGGCCAGGTAGTGGTGGGAGGGCGGCAGGTCCGGGTCGTGGTAGATGGCGATGGGGTTCTCGCCGAAGCCGCGCGGCGGCTGGATGAGGACGAGCAGGTTGCCGAAGCGCAGGGCCGCCAGGACGATGTCGCCGTCCTCGTCGCGGCTGCGGTCCACGAACATCTCGCCCGGCGCCGGGCCCCAGTGCCGCTCCACCGCCGTGCGCAGCGACTCGGGCAGGGTCGCGAACCAGCGGCGGTAGTGGGCCGCCGGGATGCGCACCGGGTTGCGGGCGAGCTGTTCCTCGGTCAGCCAGTCCTGGTCGTGGCCGCCGGCCTCGATGAGCGCGCGGATCAGTTCGTCGCCGTCGCCGGAGGCCAGGCCGGGCACGTCCTGGCCGCCGAAGTCGTAGCCCTCCGCGCGCAGCCGCCGCAGCAGGGCGACGGCGCTGGCGGGGGTGTCGAGGCCGACCGCGTTGCCGATGCGGGAGTGCTTGGTCGGGTAGGCGGACAGGACGAGGGCGACGCGCTTGTCGGCGGGCGCGACATGGCGCAGCTTCGCGTGGCGTACGGCGATGCCGGCGACGCGGGCCGCGCGCTCGGCGTCGGCCACGTAGGCGGGCAGGCCGTCGGCGTCGATCTCCTTGAAGGAGAACGGCACGGTGATCAGGCGGCCGTCGAACTCGGGGACCGCGATCTGGCTGGCCGCGTCCAGCGGGGAGACGCCCTCGTCGTTGTCCTCCCAGTCGGCGCGGGAGCCGGTCAGGCACAGCGCCTGGAGGATCGGCACGTCCAGGCCGGTGAGCGCGCCCGCGTCCCAGGACTCGTCGTCGCCGCCGGCCGACGCCTCGGCGGGCCGGGTGCCGCCGGCCGCCAGGACGGTGGTGACGATGGCGTCGGCGGCGCGCAGTTCGTCGATCAGCTCGGGCTCGGGGGCGCGCAGCGAGGCGACATAGCGGGGCAGCGGCCGGCCGCCCGCCGCCTCGACGGCGTCGCACAGGGCGTGCACGAAGGCCGTGTTGCCGCTCATGTGGTGGGCGCGGTAGTAGAGCACGGCGATGACCGGGCCGCCGGCCGGAGCCGCCGGGGAGTCCGGGCGTGCCAGCGGGCCCCAGGTGGGGGCGGGCGCGGGGGCGTCGAAGCCGTGGCCGGTGAGCAGGACGGTGTCCGAGAGGAACCGGGCGAGCTGTTCGAGGTTGCCGGGGCCGCCGTGGGCGAGGTAGGCGTGTGCCTCGGCGGCGATGCCGACGGGGACGGTGGAGGCCGCCATCAGCTGGGCGTCGGGGGCCTGTTCGCCGGTGAGGACGACCACCGGGCGGCCGTCCGCGAGCAGCAGGTCGATGCCGTCCTGCCAGGCGCGGATGCCGCCGAGGAGGCGTACGACCACCAGGCCGACGCCGTCGAGGAGGGCGGGCAGGTCGTCCAGGGCGAGACGGGAGGGGTTGGCGAAGCGGTAGGTGACCGGTCCGCCGGCCGCGCGAGCGCTGAGCAGGTCGGTGTCGGAGGTCGACAGGAGCAGGATCTCGCGGGCGTGCGGGGCTCGTTCCCCGGACGGAGTGGGCATGCGGCGCCTGGCCTTCCTCGGGGTCCGCGCCCCGGGCGGTGTGGGATGTGTCTCCCCCTCGGCCGGAGCCGAACGCGGGAGAAAGGGAGTTCCTGACTCGCCCAGCCCCCGGGGCCGGGCACACAGTGGCGGGACCGCGCCGGATTCGCACCGGCTTCCTCCCCCTGTCGCCGTGGTGGCGGTTCGTGGACCGGGTGATCCACTGCCGAGCATAGTAAAGGCCGGGGGGAGGAACGCGCCGCGTGCACCGGTCCTGGTCGTAGGTATGCTCACCGCCATGCCCACGGCAGACCTACCTCCATCGCCCCAGGCCGCACCGGCCGCACGGGAGCGCGGTGACGCCTGCCCCGGAACGCTGCGCCTGCACGCGGCGGACGACGGGGCGCTGGCCCGCGTCCGGCTGCCCGGCGGCGTCCTGAGCGCGGACCGGGCGCGGGCACTGGGGCGTGCGGCCCGGCGGCTCGGCGACGGCGATCTGCATCTGACCTCGCGCGGCAACGTGCAGCTGCGCGGGCTGGGCGACGGCTGCGGAGCGGAGCTGGCGCGGGCGCTGGACGCGGCCGGGCTGCTGCCCTCCCGGGAGCACGAGCGGGTGCGCAACATCGTCGCCTCGCCGCTGTCCGGGCTCGACGGCGCCGGCGCGCGGGACGTACGGCCGTGGCTGACGGCCCTGGACGAAGCCCTGTGCGCGAGCGGGCCCGCCCGGGAGCTGTCGGGACGGTTCCTGTTCGCCCTGGACGACGGGCGCGGGGACGTGGCCGGTCTCGGCGCGGACGTGACCGTGCGCGCGGACCCGGACGGCGGCGCGTGGCTCGTCCCCGGGTCGGTCCGGGTGCCCGCCGCCGACGCGCCCCGCACGGCCTTGCTGACCGCCATCGCCTTCCTGGACGCCGCGCGCTCGCACGGCACCCGGGCCTGGCGGGTGTCCGAACTCCCGCTGCCCGCAGGGGAACTGGACCGTCTGGTCCGTGACCGGCTGACGGCCGAGGGCATCACGTACGAGGACGGTCCCGGCCCGGCCGGCGGCACGCACGGCGGCGGCCCGCCCCCGGGGATCGTCGGCGGTGCCCTGTCCGTGCACGTCCCGCTGGGCCGGTTCTCGGCCCGTCAGTGGGAGGAGCTGACCCTGCTCGGCGCGACCGAGCTGCGGCTGACCCCCTGGCGAGGGGTCGTCGTCCCCACCGGGGCCATGACCGCGGCCCGGACCGCCGGGGCACTGGCACGGCTGGCGGAGGCCGGCCTGGTCACCGACCCCGCGTCCCCGTGGCTGCGCGTGGGCGCCTGCATCGGCCGGCCCGGGTGTGCCAAGGCCCACGCCGACGTACGGGCGGACGCGGCCCGGTCCCTCGACGCGGCCGGGCGCCCCGGCCTCCCTCTGTACTGGTCCGGGTGCGAACGGCGCTGCGGGCACCCCGGCGGCGACCATGTCGACGTGGTGGCCGGCGCGGACGGCGGTTACCGCCTGTCGGTCACCGCGGCCGGTGGCCGTGCGCGTGCCGTCCGCGCGCCGGACCCCTCCCGGATACCCGCCGCCCTGGCGGCGATCACCTCATGAGCCGCATACCGACCGAAAGCAGCGAGAAGACCACCGTGACCAGCCACGTCTACGAGAAGGACGGAGCGGCGATCTACCGCCAGTCCTTCGCCACCATCCGCGCCGAAGCGGACCTCGCGGGGCTGCCCGCCGATGTCAGCCAGGTCGCGGTGCGCATGATCCACGCCTGCGGGATGGTCGACCTCGTCCAGGACCTGTCCTACACGCCCGCGGTGGTGGCCCGGGCCCGCGAGGCCCTGCGCTCGGGGGCTCCGATCCTGTGCGATGTGCAGATGGTGGCCAGTGGTGTGACACGCAAGCGGCTGCCGGCTGGCAACGACGTGCTGTGCACGCTGTCCGACCCGGCCGTCCCTGAGCTGGCCGCGAAGCTGGGCACCACGCGCAGCGCGGCGGCCCTCGAACTGTGGCGCGACCGTCTGGAGGGCGCGGTGGTCGCCGTCGGCAACGCCCCCACCGCCCTGTTCCGCCTCCTGGAGATGATCGAGGAGGGCGCTGCGCGGCCCGCCGCCGTCATCGGGGTCCCGGTCGGTTTCATCGGCGCGGCCGAGTCCAAGGACGCGCTGGCCGCGCACCCCTGCGGCCTGGAGCACCTGGTGGTGCGCGGCCGGCGCGGCGGCAGCGCCCTCGCGGCCGCCGCGCTCAACGCGATCGCGAGCGAGGAAGAGTGAGCGGCAAGCTGTACGGCGTCGGGCTGGGACCCGGCGACCCCTCCCTGATGACCCTGCGGGCGGTCGAGGCCATCACCGAGGCCGACGTGGTCGCCTACCACAGCGCCCGGCACGGCCGGTCCATCGCCCGCTCGATCGCGGCCCGGCACCTGCGCGCCGACCACATCGAGGAACGGCTGGTCTACCCCCTCACCACGGAGACCACCGACCATCCGGGCGGCTACCAGGGCGCGATGGAGGAGTTCTACGCCGAGTCGGCCGCCAGGCTGGCGGTCCATCTCGACGCCGGCCGGACGGTGGCCGTGCTCGCCGAGGGCGATCCGCTGTTCTACGGCTCGTACATGCACATGCACAAGCGGCTCGCCGGCCGCTACGACACCGAGGTCGTCCCCGGGGTCACCTCGGTGTCGGCGGCCGCCGCCCGGCTGGGCGCGCCGCTCGCCGAGGGCGAGGAGGTGCTGACCGTCCTGCCGGGCACGCTGCCCGAGGAGGAGCTGACCGCGCGGCTGGCCGCGACGGACTCGGCGGTGGTGATGAAGCTGGGCCGCACCTTCCCCAAGGTCCGCCGGGCACTGGAGCGTTCGGGGCGGCTGGCGGAGGCCCGGTACGTGGAGCGGGCCACCATGAGCCAGGAGCGCGTCGCCGCACTGGCGGACGTGGACGCCTCCTCGGTGCCGTACTTCTCGGTGGCCGTGCTGCCCAGCCGGGTGGACGCGGAGCGGCCGGAGCGCGCGCGGGGCGAGGTGGTCGTGGTGGGGACGGGTCCCGCCGGGCCGCTGTGGCTGACGCCCGAGACGCGGGGCGCGCTGGCCGCCGCCGACGACCTCGTCGGCTACACGACGTACCTGGACCGGGTTCCCGAGCGGCCGGGCCAGGTCCGGCACGGCTCGGACAACCGGGTGGAGGCCGAGCGCGCCGAGTTCGCGCTGCGACTGGCCCGCGAGGGGCGGCGGGTGGCCGTGGTCTCCGGTGGTGACCCGGGCGTCTTCGCGATGGCCACCGCCGTCCTGGAGGCGGCCTCCCGGCCGGAGCACCACGACGTGCCGGTGCGGGTGCTGCCCGGGGTGACCGCCGCGAACGCGGCCGCCGCCCGGGCCGGCGCCCCGCTGGGGCACGACTACGCCGTCCTCTCCCTCTCCGACCGGCTCAAGCCCTGGGAGGTCATCGCGGAGCGGCTGCGCGCGGCGGCCTCGGCGGATCTGGTGCTGGCCCTGTACAACCCCGGCTCGCGCTCCCGTACCTGGCAGGTGGGCCGGGCGCAGGAGTTGCTCCTCGATCACCGGGCGCCGGAGACCCCGGTGGTGGTCGCCCGGGACGTGGGCGGTCCGCAGGAGCGGGTGCGGATCGTGCGGCTGGGCGAGCTGGACCCGGCCGAGGTCGACATGCGGACGATCCTGCTGGTCGGTTCCTCGCAGACCCGGGTGGTGCGGCGGGGGGACGGCGAGGAGATCGCCTGGACCCCGCGCCGCTACCCGGAGGCGTGAGGATGAGCGGTGCCGCGCCGGCGTACGGGCGGCACCGCGACCCGCGCCGCCGTGGCACGGGTCCCGGCTACCGGCGCCCGGTGACCCAGCGGGCCGCGCTCTCGGCGTCGGGCACCGCGGGGACGCCCTCGGGCACCGGGGGCCTGCGGACCACGACGACGGGGAGCCGGGCCTCGCGGGCGGCGGCCAGTTTCGGGGCGGTCGCCGCCCCGCCGCTGTCCTTGGTGACGACGACGTCCACGCGGTGGCGCCGCAGCAGCTCGCGCTCCCCGTCCAGGGTGAAGGGGCCGCGGTCGAGCAGCACCTCCATCCGGGCCGGGTACGGCGGCTCGGGGGCGTCCACGGACCGGACCAGGAACCACAGGTCGTCCAGGCCGGCGAAGGCGGCAAGACCCATGCGTCCGGTGGTGAGAAAGACCCTGCGGCCGAGCGCGGGCAGCGCCCCGGCCGCCTCCTCCAGCGACCCCACCGGATGCCACCGGTCGCCCTCCACGGGGGTCCAGCCGGGCCGGCGCAGGGCGAGCAGGGGGACCTGGGCGTCGGCGGCGGCCCGGACCGCGTGGAAGCTCATCGTCCCGGCGAAGGGGTGGGTGGCGTCGACGAGCGCGTCCACCCGGTGCTCGCGCAGCCACGCCGCCAGTCCCGGCGTCCCGCCGAAGCCGCCCACCCGCGTCCGTCCCGGGGGCAGCCGGGGACCGGCGACCCGGCCGGCCAGTGAGCTGGTCAGTTCGAGACCGGGGGTGCCGTGGAGCAGTTCGGCCAGCCGGCGGGCCTCCGTGGTACCGCCGAGGATCAGTACGTGCATGGGAGTCCGGTTCCGTTCATGAAGAGCAGCGAGGGTCGAGCCGTGGGTGAGTCGGACGGTGCGGGCGGTGCCCAGGGGTCCGGCCGGGCCAAGGGCGGCCGGGGCGCCCAGCTGGAGCACACCGGTCTGCGGGCCGGCTGGACCACCGGCGCGTGCGCGACGGCGGCCGCCACGGCCGCGTACACCGCCCTGCTGACCGGGGAGTTCCCCGACCCGGTGACGATCAGGCTACCCAAGGGGCAGACGCCGTCCTTCGCGCTGGCCGCCGAGGAGCTGGCCGCGGGGTGCGCGACGGCGGGGATCGTCAAGGACGCCGGGGACGATCCGGACGTCACGCACGGCGCGCTGGTCCGCGCCACGGTCCGGCGGCTCCCGGCGGGCGGCGGCGTCGTGTTCCGGGCGGGTCCCGGGGTGGGCACCGTCACCCGGCCCGGCCTCCCGCTGGCCGTCGGCGAGGCGGCCGTCAACCCGGTGCCCCGGCAGCTGATGCGCGAGCACGTCACCGAGGTCGCCGCGCGGTACGGCGCCGGAGCCGACGTGGAGATCACCGTCTCCGTCGACCACGGCGAGGAGATCGCCCGCTCCACCTGGAACCCGCGCCTGGGCATCCTGGGCGGCCTCTCCATCCTCGGCACCACGGGCATCGTGGTGCCGTACTCCTGCTCGGCCTGGATCGACTCCATCCGGCGGGGCGTCGACGTGGCCCGGGCGGCCGGGCGCACCCATGTCGCCGGGTGCACCGGGTCGACGTCCGAGAAGACGGTCGTCGCCGAGTACGGGCTGCCCGAGGACGCGCTGCTCGACATGGGCGACTTCGCGGGCGCCGTCCTGAAGTACCTGCGCCGGCACCCGGTGGACCGGCTGACGATCTGCGGTGGTTTCGCCAAGCTCTCCAAGCTCGCCGCGGGCCATCTGGACCTGCACTCCGGCCGTTTCCAGGTCGACAAGGGCTTCCTGGCCGGGCTGGCCCGGCAGGGCGGCGCGGACGCGGCGCTCGCCGCCGAGGTGACCGCCGCCAACACCGGGCTGGCCGCGCTCCAGCTCTGCCGGGCCGCCGGGGTGCCGCTCGGTGACCTGGTGGCGCGCACGGCCCGCGACGAGGCGCTGGCGGTGCTGCGCGGGGCGCCGGTCGCCGTGGACGTCGTCTGTGTCGACCGGGCCGGTGCCGTCGTGGGGCGCGGCGCGGTCCGTCAGCCCCTGTCACCGCCCGGTACGGTCCGCAGGTAGGCGCCGAGCCGGGCGATCGCCGACGGGTTGCGGGGGCTCTCGACGAGGTCGGCGTAGTCGAGGGAGACGATCCGCCGGTGCTTGACGGCGGAGACGCCGCGCAGCGGGGCGTAGGAGAGGAGGAACTTCTTCTTCTGCTCGGCGCTGACGTCCCCGTAGTCGCAGATGACGATGACGTCGGGGTCGCGCTCGACGACGCTCTCCCAGCCGACCGTGGTCCAGGAGTCCGCCATGTCATGCATGACGTTGGTGCCGCCGGCCTCGGTGATGATCTGCTCCGGGGCGGCGTAGCGGCCGGCGGTGAAGGGGGTGTCCTGGCCGCTGTCGTAGAGGAAGACCGACGGGCGGGCGCTGCCCTGCGGGGCCTTGGCCCGCACGGCGGCGATCTGCTGCTTGAAGCCGGCGATCAGCGCGGCGGCCCGCTGCTGGACGCCGAACAGCTCGCCGAGGTTGGTGAGGTCGGTGTACAGGGCGTCCAGGGGCGGCATGATGCCGCGCGCGGACTTCGAACGGCCGTTGTGGCAGGACTCGGTGAGGACGTACGAGGGGATGCCGAGCTTCTTCAGGGCGTCCGGGGTGAGGCCGCCGTCCTCGCGGAAGCCGTAGTTCCAGCCGGCGAAGACGAGGTCGGCGCGGGCGTCGAGGACGTTCTCCTTGGTGAGCTGGTCCTTGGACAGCCACTTGACCTTGTCGTAGCCGTCCTTCCACGGCACGCCGTCCAGGTCGCCCTTGTCGTCGGGCATGGCGAAGCCGGCCATGCGGTCCTCCAGGCCGAGGGCGAACATCAGCTCCGTGATGCCGACGTCGTTGGTGACCACCCGCTCGGGGACCTTGTCGTAGGTGACCGTACGGCCGCAGTTGGTGAGGGTGACCGCCGGGGACGCGGTGTCCCGGGACGACTCGACCGTGGCGCCGCACCCGGTGGCGGTGGCGGTCGCGGCGAGGCAGAGGGCCGCGGCGAGGAACTTGCGCATGGGGGTCCTTCAGGTGGTGGTCGGGAGCAGGTCGAACAGGAGCTGGACGGCGCCGGTCACGGGGTGCGGGACGGGGTGGGCCCGGACGCCGAACACCTCGGCCAGCAGCTCCGGGCGCAGCACGTCCCGGGGTGGTCCGGAGGTGACGATGCGGCCGCCGTCGATGACGTACAGGACGTCGCAGTGGGCGGCGGCGAGGTTGAGGTCGTGCAGGGCGGCCAGGGTGGTCAGGCCGCTGTCGCGGACCAGGGACAGGACGTCCAGCTGGTGGGCGATGTCGAGGTGGTTGGTGGGTTCGTCCAGGACCAGGACCCGGGGCTGCTGGGCGAGGGCCCGGGCGATGAGGACGCGCTGCTTCTCGCCGCCGGACAGGGCGAGGAAGCCCCGGCCGGCGAGGTGGGCGACGCCCGTGCGCGCCATGGCCCCGGCGCAGATCTCCCGGTCCGCGGCGGCCGTGCGGTCCCGGTGCGGCAGCCGTCCCATGGCGACCACCTCGGCCACGGTGAAGTCGAACTCGGCCGAGGACTCCTGCGGCAGCGCGGCCAGTACGCGGGCGGCGGCCCTCGGGTCCATGGCGTGCAGGTCGTCGCCGTCCAGCCGGATCGTTCCGCGGGTGGGCCGCAGTGCCCGGTACACGCTGCGCAACAGGGTGGACTTGCCGCTGCCGTTGGGTCCGACGAGTCCGGCCAGGGTCCCGCTGTCCGCGGTGAGCCGGATGTCCTCGGCGAGCCGGGCCCCGGCGGTCTCGATGGTGACGCCGTCGATGTCGAGCCGCATGCTCATCGCCCTCCGAACGCGTAGCCGCCGCGCCGCATCAGCAGCAGGAACGCGGGCACCCCGACCACCGCGGTGATGACGCCGACCGGCAGTTCGGCGGGGGCCAGCAGCAGCCGGGACAGCACGTCCGCCCACACCAGCAGTACCGCTCCGGCGAGCGGGGCGACGGCGAGGACCCGGCGGTGGTCGGCGCCGACCAGCATGCGCACCACGTGCGGCACCATCAGCCCGACGAACCCGATGGCCCCGCTGACGGCGACGACGGTGCCGGTGACGGCGGCGGTGACCAGGAACAGTTCCCGGCGCAGCCGTTCGGGCCGGACGCCGAGCGCGGCCGCGGTCTCGTCGCCCATGGCGAGCGCGTTGAGGGGCTCGGCCCGCCGGCGCAGCCAGGCCCAGCCGGCCAGCACGGTGCCGGCGGCGAGCGGCACCTGGGTCCAGGTCGCGCCGCCCAGGCTGCCCAGCAGCCACATCATCGCCGAGCGTGCGGCCTCGCCGCGGGTGGCGCCGAACACCATGACGGTGGTGACGGCCTCGAAGCCGTACGCCAGTGCCGTGCCGGTCAGGATGAGCCGCAGCGGGGTCAGTCCCCGGGGCGAGCGGGCGACGGCGTAGACGAGGGCCATGGCGGCGAGGGCCGAGGCGAACGCGGAGGCGGACAGCGCCCATACGCCGAGTCCGGCGAACGCGCCGAGGAGGATGACGGCGTTGGCGCCGACCGCCGCCCCGGAGGAGATGCCCAGGACGAACGGGTCGGCGAGCGCGTTGCGGACCATGGCCTGCACGGCCACGCCGACGGCCGCGAGCCCGGCCCCGACCACGGCGCCGAGCAGGACCCGGGGCAGCCGGATCTCCCAGACGATGGTGTAGGCGGCCGCGTCCCGCGCGCGCACGGTCCCGCCGGTGAGTCCGGCCCACAGGAAGCCCGGCACCCGCGCCCAGCCGATCCCGGCGGCGCCGAGCGCGGTGCCGCACACGAGCGACAGCAGGAGCAGCAGCCCGAGGGCGAGGCTGAGCGGCAGCACGGGTATCCGGCTGGGGGTCGTACTTCGGCGCACGGAGGGGGCCGTCTTTCGCACGGGCCGCCTGCTGGACGTCGAGCAGGAGACAGCCCAGGCGGCCCGGCCGGCCGCCCGGCCCCCTCTCGCAGTCCACGGCGAGCAGTCAACGGGTCGGGCCTCCGCGGGCGATCGGGCTCGCGCGGGACCCTCAGGGGTCGCCGTACATACCGTTGCGGGTCAGCGCCGGACTCTCACCGGACTTCCCCCGCGGGAGGCAAGGGGAGCCTAACAAACGCGGGCTCCCCGGGTGTTGCGGTGGGTCAGCAGGTGTGCCGCTCACGCTCGGGCGAGTACAGGTGGCTGTCGCCGAACTGCTCCGCCCCCAGCGTCCGCCCCACCATGATCACGGCGGTGCGCAGCACGCCCGCGTCCTTCACCTTCCGCGCGATCTCGTCCAGGGTGCCCCGGATGATCAGTTCGTCCGGGCGGGAGGCGTAGGCGACGACCGCGGCGGGGCAGTCGGCGCCGTAGTGCGGGAGGAGTTCCTCGACCACGCGGTCCGCGTACCTGGCGGCCAGGTGCAGCACGATCAGCGCGCCGCTGCGGCCGAGGGTGGCCAGGTCCTCGCCCTCGGGCATGGCGGTGGCGCGCTGGGCGACCCGGGTGAGGATGACGGTCTGGCCGACCGTCGGCACGGTCAGCTCCCGCTTCAGGGCGGCCGCCGCGGCGGCGAAGGCGGGCACGCCGGGGACGACCTCGTAGTCCACTCCGGCCGCGTCCAGGCGCCGCATCTGCTCGGCGATCGCGCTGAATACGGAGGGGTCGCCGGAGTGCAGCCGGGCCACGTCGTGGCCCTCCTCGTGGGCGCGGACCAGCTCCGCGGTGATCTCGTCCAGGTCGAGGTTCGCGGTGTCCACCAGGCGGGCGTCCGGCGGGCATTCGGCCAGCAGTTCGCGCGGGACCAGGCTGCCCGCGTACAGGCAGACCCGGCAGGCGGCGAGCGTGCGGGCGCCGCGCACCGTGATCAGGTCGGCGGCGCCGGGGCCGGCTCCGATGAAGTACACGGTCATCTGTCTGCTCCTGGAAGGGTGTCGGCGGTCTTGTGTGCGGACCACTGGGTGACCGGCATGGCCTGGCGCCAGCCGGTGAAGCCGCCCACGGGGACGGCGTGCGCCACGGCGAGCCGCACCAGCTCGCCGCCGTGGCGGCGGCGGGCGCCGGCGAGCAGGGCCTCGGACTCCAGCGTGACGGTGTTGGCGACCAGCCGCCCGCCGGGGGGCAGCGCCGCCCAGCAGGCGTCGAGGAGGCCGGGCGCGGTGAGTCCGCCGCCGATGAACACGGCGTCGGGCGCGGGGAGTCCGGCAAGGGCGGCGGGGGCGGCGCCGGTGACGATCCGCAGTCCGGGCACGCCGAGCCGTTCGGCGTTGCGGAGGATGCGCGCGGCACGCTCCGGGTCGCGTTCGACGGTGACCGCCCGGCAGGAGGGGTGGGTGCGCAGCCACTCGACGGCGATCGAGCCCGATCCGCCGCCGATGTCCCACAGCAGCTCGCCGGGCGCGGGGGCGAGCGTGGCGAGCGTGGCGGCCCGGATGTGCCGCTTGGTGAGCTGACCGTCGTGCTCGTAGGCCGCGTCCGGCAGTCCCGGCACGGCCCCGAGCCGCAGCGCGTCCGGTGCCCGGCGGCATTCGACGGCCACGATGTTGAGCGGGTCGCCGGGCGGCCGGTCCGGCGCCCAGTCGTCGGCGGTGACCGGCGGGGCCGTACGTTCCCGGTCGCCGCCGAGCTGTTCCAGGACGCGCAGCCGGCTCGGTCCGAAGCCGCGGTCCCGCAGGAGCGCGGCGACCTGCGCGGGAGTGGTGGCGTCGGCGCTGAGCACGAGCAGGCGCCGGCCCTCGTGGAGGGCCGCGGCGAGCCGGGCGGCGGGGCGGCCGACGAGCGTGACGACCTCGACGTCCTCCAGCGGCCAGCCGAGCCGGCCGGCGGCGTAGGACACGGAGGAGGGGTGCGGAAGGACGCGCAGGGCGGCGCCCCTCTCCTCGGCGAGCGCGCGTCCGATGCCGTAGAACATCGGGTCGCCGCTGGCCAGGACCGCGATGCGGCGGCCGGCGTGGGCGGCGAGCAGGCGGGGGACGGCGGGGCGCAGCGGCGAGGGCCAGGCGACGCGTTCCCCGGCGCATCCGGGCGGCAGCAGCTCCAGCTGGCGCGGGCCGCCGATGAGGATCTCGGCCTCGGCCAGTGCGGCGCGGGCGGGGTCGGTGAGGCCCGGCCAGCCGTCGGCTCCGATCCCGACGACGGTGACGGCGGGGTGCGGGCCTGGTCGGGCGGGGGTCACTGCTGGCTACCTCGGTCTTCGGCGGGGGCGACAGAGGCGCACTCTACTAAGCGATCAGCGGCGTGTCCGAGCCCGGGTTCCCATCCGGGGCGCACTTATTGCACACTATGCGCAATAGCCAGTGCTGTGCAGAAAGGGACGGGGATCGCATGGGCTCTCCGATCGTGCTCGGGATCGAGTCGTCGTGCGACGAGACCGGCGCGGGCCTCGTCCGGGACGGGCGGCTGCTCGGGCACGCCGTGGCGTCGAGCATGGACGAGCACGCCCGCTACGGCGGTGTGGTCCCGGAGATCGCCTCCCGCGCCCATCTGCACGCGCTGCGCCCGGTGGTGCGCCAGGCCCTGGACGGGGCGGGGCTGCGGCTGTCCGACATCGGGGCCGTCGCCGTGACCACCGGCCCGGGCCTGTCCGGCGCGCTCCAGGTGGGCCTGGCCGGGGCGAAGGGCATCGCCTACGCGCTGGGTGTCCCGCTGTACGGCGTCCACCACCTGGCCGGTCATGTGGCCGCCGACACGCTGGAGCACGGCCCGCTCCCCGATCCCTGTGTGGTGCTGATCGTCTCCGGCGGCCATACCTCGCTCCTGCTCGTCCGCGATCTGGCCCGCGACCCGGTCATGCATCTCGGTGACACCCTCGACGACGCCGCCGGGGAGTGCTTCGACAAGGTCGCGCGGGTCTTCGGGCTGCCGTATCCCGGTGGTCCGGCCATCGACCGGACAGCGCGCGCGGGGGATCCGCGCGCTGTCCCCCTTCCCCGGCCGCTGCCCGGCTCGTACGACTTCTCCTTCTCCGGGCTGAAGACGGCGGCCGCCCGCTGGGCCGAGTCGTACGCCGGGCGCGAGCTGCCCGTGCACGACGGGGCCGCCTCGCTCCAGGAGGCGGTCGCCGACGTCCTGACCCGCAAGGCCGTCGCCGCCTGCGCCGAGCACGGGGTCGGCACGCTGGTCGTGGTCGGCGGGGTCGCCGCGAACTCCCGGGTGCGGTCGCTGGCCGAGGAGCGCTGCCGCGCGGCCGGCGTGGCCCTGCGGGTACCGCCGCTGCGGCTGTGCACGGACAACGGCGCGATGATCGCCGCCGTCGGCGACCTGCTCGTCCGGGCCGGGGCGGACCCGGCCCCGCTGGACGTGTCGGTCGACCCGTCGGCGCCCCTGGAGTACGCCGCCCTGCGTCCGGTGGCGGCCCGGGCGGCGGCCGCGGTGGCCTGATGGACATCCGGATCGTCCGGTACGACGCCCTCCTCCCGCACCGCGCGGCCCTGCGCTCGGTCCACGCGGACGCGTTCGGCGCACCGCCCTGGCACGAGGACGAGGCCGGGGCGGACGCCTTCGCCGCGCGGCTCGCGACGGACGTGGGCCGCCCCGGGTTCATCGCCGCGCTCGCTCTGGAGGGGCCGGACGTCATGGGCTTCGCCACCGCCTGGACCACGCCGCGGCCCTTCCCGGCGGACCGCTGCCGGCCGCAGGCGGCCGCCGCTCTCGGCCGGGACCGCGCCGAGGAGTGGCTGTGCGGTGCCCGGGAGGTCGACGAACTCGCCGTCCGCACCGCCGCCCGCGGTCACGGGATCGGCGCGGCCCTCCTGGAGGCGGTGACCGGGGACGCCCCCGGCGGCCGGGCCTGGCTGCTCACGTCCCTCCGGTCGGTCCGGGCCACGGCCTTCTACCGCCACCGGGGCTGGACCCAGGCCACCCACCCGTCCCCGGACGGCCACGGCTGCGCGGTCTTCCTCGGCCCCCGCCACCCCGCCCGGACCCTGGCCGCCCAGCCGCTCTAGGGCAGCCTCCGCGTTCACGCGGGCACCTCCGAACGGGCGAAAGAGCACCGGCGTACGACAACTCCACCGGAGGTAAGGGGAGAAATAACCCCATGACCGTTACCGTCCGGGTCGACGCGACCCGTCCCGTGGCCACCCTCATCAATGTGTTCACGGTCTCCCCCGACCGTCAGGACGAGCTGATCGAGCTGCTCGCCCGGGCCACCGAGGAGACGATGAAGCACCGGCTCGGCTTCCTCTGCGCCAACTTCCACGCCTCGCTCGACGGCCGGCGGGTGATCAACTACGCGCAGTGGGAGACGGAGGAGCACTACCGGGCGATGCTCGCCGACCCGGAGGCCCGGGTCCACATGGACCAGGCGGCGAAGATCGCGACGGACGTCCAGCCCCGCCTCTTCCAGGTGCGGTCCAGCCACTCCCCCGCGGCCTCCGCCACCGAGATGGACGGGCGGACGCCCAGCCCGGCGTAGCCGGCCCGCCGTAGCCGGTACGACGGCCGCCACCGGGACGGCCGTCCGCCGTTCAGGCCCCGCGGTGGCCGCGGGCCTTGCGGCGGGCGCGCAGCAGGACCCGCAGCGCGCCCGGCAGGGGCGGGCTCGCCGAGCCGTGCACCAGTCGGGGGCCGCGGGCGAGCGCGGCGTCCGCGGTCAGCAGTTCGGTCTCGACGATCGCGCCGATCAGCGGGGCGTACGGGGACGTGGTCAGGGCGGGGAGCGTGCGGGCCGCCAGCAGGGCGGCCCGGGCGGCGCCGACCTGCTCCTCCACCAGGGCGGCGAGGCCCGGCGGGGTGCGGCCGGCCGCGATGTCCGCCGCGGTGACCCCGTGGCGCTCCAACGTCCGCGCGGGGACGCCCAGTCGGCCCTCTCGCACGTCCTCGGCCAGGTCGTTGACGAAGTCGAGCCGCTGGCTCGCCTCGATGACGGCGCGGCAGGCGTCCCGGTAGCCTCCGTCGTCCGCCGGCGGGGCCAGCAGCACACCGATCAGCAGGAAGGCGGGCAGTGAGTACGCGTCCACGTACGCCTGGAACCCGGCCTCGTCGGCGAAGCCGCTGAACTCCAACTCGGCGGTGGCGGTGGACAGGTACGTCTCGACCACGCCGCGCAGCCGGGGGTGCGCGGTGATCGTGCGCAGCAGCGCGCGGACCGCCGGAAGGGTGCTCCGCCCGGTGTCCAGGCCGTCCCGGATCTCCTGCTCCCAGGCCGCCCAGGCCGCGGCCCGCCGCGGTTTCGGGCCCGTGTCCAGCAGGTCGTCGCCCTGGTGCATCACCGCCGTCGCCACCACCACGTGCGGCAGCAGCGCCGGGGGCAGCAACGTCCTCGCCGCCAGGTAGGAGGTACGGCGGGCGCTCGACACCAGCCGCCGCTGGGCGCCGTAGTCACCGCGCAGCTCCGGCTCCGCGATCCCCGCCGCGTCCAGGCACCGGCTCCAGGTGGTCATGGGGCGATCGTAGGCGGGCCCTCGGGCGCGGCGAGCACCGGGTGGGCCCCCGTGGGGGCGCCATGTCCCCCGCCGGAACAGGCGTACTCCGCACGAGAACGCCGGTCTCTCGTGCGGGGTACGTCCGTGTGTCAGCCGTCGCCGTGCCGCATGCCGTCGAGCATCTCGGCCAGCACGGTCCGGCGGTCCTCCCCCGGGCGGGCGCGCAGCGGGCGGGCCAGGCGGGCGCCGGCGTAGTGCCAGCGGTGGTCGAGGTCCTGGGGGACTTCGTCGGTCTCCTCGAACTCGGCGCGGGAGCCGAGCAGTTCCGTGAGGTCGTGGGCCAGGTCGCGCCAGGAGACGTGGCCGCTGCAGGCGTTGGCGACGCCGTGCACGGGGCGGTCCAGGCACTCGGCCACCGCGCGGGCCAGGGCGGCCGCGTGCACCCAGGCGACCCCGTACCAGGGGTGCCCGCCGGTGCCGGGGCGGGGCAGGGCGAGCGGTCCGCCCTGCCGGGCCGCCTGGTAGAGCCCGCCGAGGGCGCCCCAGCGCAGCTGTTCGCGCAGCCGGTCGTGCGCGCCCCAGACGATCGGTGAGCGCACGGCGCTCGCTCCCCCGCGCCCCTCGGTCCCGGCGGCGCGCAGCACCATGGCCTCGCAGTCGAGTTTGGCCCGCCCGTACGGGCTGACCGGCTCGCAGGGCGGCGACTCCTCGGCGACCTGTGCGGCCCGCGGGTGCCCGTAGGCGTCGACGCTGCTCACGAACACGAACGGGCCGCGCCGCCAGGCATCGGCCATCGTCGCCATGGCCGCCACGTCGATCTCGTGCCGGGTGAAGGTGCAGGCGGCGTGGACGATCGCGTCCGCGCTCGCGACGGCGTCGCGCAGACCGGCCAGGTCGGTGAGGTCGCCCTCGACCACGTCGACGCCCTCGGCGGCGATCAGGTGGGCGGACTCGGGCCGGGCCAGGGCCAGCACGGGGCGGCCCCGGGCGGCCAGTTCGCGCACGACGAACGCGCCCACTCCGCCCGTCGCTCCGGTGACCAGCACCGTTCCCGGGCGGACGGCCCCGGACCGGGCCCGGCCGGCCGCCCCGCTCACGGCCTTCGCCGCGCTCTGCCGCGCCGCGCGTTCCTCCAGGAGCGCGGTGAGCGCCCGGGGCGTACGGGCCTGGAGCACGTCGAGGCCGGTGAGCGGCAGCGCGAGCCGCGTACGCAGCCGTTCGGCGAGCTGCACGGCGATCAGGGAGTGGCCGCCGAGGGCGAAGAAGTCGTCGTCGGGGGACGGGTGGTGGCCCAGGAGCGCGGCGAAGGTCTCGGTGACGGCCTCCGCCCGGGGGCCGGCCGGGACGGGCGGCTGCGGCACCCCGGGCAGCCGGGTGCGGTCGAGCGCGCCGTCGGCCGTGCGCGGCAGCGCGTCGAGCACCGTGACCGTGGCGGGTACGGTCTCGGGCGGCAGTGACCGGCGCAGCAGCCCCAGCAGTTCCTGACCGGACGGGCCGACGCTGTCGTGCAGGACGGCGTAGGCCAGGGCCGGGCCCTGGGCGGCGCTGACCACCGTGGCGTCGGCGACCCGCGGATGGGCGCGCAGTGCCTCTTCCGCGGGATGGCCGGTGCCGGGAGCCTCCTTCGCCGCGGGGGCGGGCTGCTTGGCCTTGTCGGGGTGCGGGACCTTCTCGGGGTCCGTGGCCTTCTCGGGCCGCGTGCGGGGAGCCGGGTCGGTCCCGGGCGCGGCCTCGGGACCGGCGTGGGCACCGGCCGCGGGCCCGGGCAGCTCGCTCAGCGCGCGCCGCGGGTCGGCCGCCGCCGCGGCGAGCAGGGCCGCGTAGTCCCGTGCGGTCGCCTCCGCCACGGCGTCGTCCAGCGCGCCGCGGTCGTACTGGACCAGCGCCTCGGGCTGTGCGGGGTCCCCCAGTCCGAGGCCGTAGGACAGGGTGAACTTCGCGCCGCCGGTGGTGACGTCGACGTACTCGGCCGTCGTGCCGGGCAGCCGCAGCACCGTGGGCTCGCCGAGGACGTCACAGGTGACGCGGACCAGTGCGGTGCCGTCGGTGCCGCGCGCCGCGGCACCGAGCCGTTCCAGGACGAGGTCGAAGGGGATGTGCCGGTGGCACTGGGCCTCCAGGAGCGCGTCACGCACCCGTCGCAGCAGCTCGGCGAAGGACGGGTCGCCGGAGGCGTCGACCCGTACCGGCAGGGTGTTGACGCACAGGCCGACCAGTCCGCGCATGGCGGTCCCGCTGCGGTGGGTGCCCGCCACGCCGATGACGAGGTCGTCGTCGCCGGTGAGGCGGTGCAGTGCGGCGAAGGCGGCGGTGAGCGCCACCGCGAAGAGCGTGGCGCGCCGCTCGGCGCCCAGCGCCCGCAGGGCGTCGGGCAGGGCGGGTGCGAGGGGGACGGTGTGCACGGCCGCCGGCCGCTCGGCGGTGTGCGGCGCGGGTGCCCCCTGGCGGTGGGGCAGGCGGGGCGGGGCGGCGTCGGCCAGCAGGCCGCTCCAGCGCTCCAGCGCCGCCCCGAGGCCGGCGATGCCGTCGTGCTCGCGGCAGGCGTGGTCGGCGTACTGCGGCGGCGCGGCGAGTTCCGGGCGGCCGGTGCCGCCTGTGGCCGCGGTGTACAGCGCGGCGAGTTCGGCGGCCACCGTCTCCAGTGAGCCGCCGTCGATGGCGATGTGGTGGAACGTCAGGACGACGGTGTGGTCCTGCGGGCCGTGGCGCAGGACGAGGGCCCGTACGGCCTCGCCCGCCGCGAGGTCGAACGTCCGGGCCGCCTCTCGGCGCAGCGCCGCCGCGAGGTCCGGCGCGGCGGTGTCGGCGACGGGGACGGGGACGGACGCCGGTGCCGGAAGCACTTCCTGGCAGGGCTCGCCGTCCTGGTCCGCGTAGCGGGTGCGCAGGATGCCGTGCCGGGCCACCAGCGCGGTCAGGGCGGTGGCGAACGCTGCCGGGTCGAAGGGGCCGCGCACCCGGGTGGCGAAGGGTACGTGGTAGGAGTCGCCCGCGCCGCCGAGCCGTTCCATCAGCCACATGCGGCGCTGGGCGCGGGAGAGCGGGAAGCGGGCGTGCGGCCGGGCGGTGCCCGGCGCGAGGGTGTCCGACGCGGCCATGTCCGCCGGGGCGGTGTCCGTGCCGGGGCCGGCCGGGGATGCGCCGGGAGCGGCGGCGGCCGTCGTGGGCCGGGCGGCTCCGGCGCGGGCCCGGCGCAGCAGTTCCCGCTGGAGTCGCTGCTGCTCGGTCCGCGCCGAGGGGTCGGCGTCAGTGGGCATCGCTGTGCTCCCGGGTCTCGGGGTGGAGGTCGCTGTGCGCGGCCAGCAGGGCGCTTTCGACCAGGGTGGCCTGTGCGGCGACGGTCGGGGCGCCGAAGAAGTCGGCGAGGGCCAGTTCGACGCCGAGTTCCTCGCGCAGGTCGTCGGTGACGGCGAGGGCGAGCAGGGAGTGGCCGCCCAGGGCGAGGAAGTCGGCGTCGGCGCGGGTGACCTCGCTGCCCAGGGCCCGGCTCCACACTTCGGCGACGGCCTGTTCCAGCGGTGTCATCGGCGCCGCGGGCGAGTCGGCGGGGCCGTCCCCGGCGGCCGGGGCCAGTCCGGTCAGCGCGCGCCGGTCGACCTTGCCGGACGGGGTGAGGGGCAGGTGCTCCACCACGGTGACGGCGTCGGGCACCAGATGGGCGGGCAGTTCGGCGGCCAGCCGCTCGCGCAGCGCGCCGGCGGGCGGCACGGGTCCGGGCGCGGCCACGACGCACGCGACCAGCCGCGCCTCGGGGGTGCCCGGACGGTCGACGGTCACGGCGGCGTCGTCGACGTCCGGCTGCCGGCGCAGCGCGTGCTCGACCTCGCCGGGCTCGATGCGGAAGCCGCGGACCTTGACCTGGTCGTCGTTGCGGCCGTGGTAGTCGAGGATGCCGTCGGGCCGGACGGAGACGATGTCGCCGGTGCGGTAGAGCCGGCCGGCGGCGGGGTGGTCGACGAACCGTTCGGCGGTGAGTCCGGGCAGGCCCGTGTAGCCGAGGGCGAGCCGGCTGCCGCCGATCCACAGTTCGCCCCGCTCGCCGTCCGCAACCGGGCGTCCCTCGTCGTCCAGGACGTGCGCGGTGGCCCCGGCGATGGGCCGGCCGATCGGCACCGGCGCGTCGCAGTCGCGCTGCGTGACCCGGTGGGCGGTGGCGAAGGTGGTCGTCTCGGTCGGCCCGTACCCGTTGACCAGTTCCAGCCACGGGAAGGCGGTCAGCACCTCGCAGGCCGGGGCGGCGGCCAGCGCCTCGCCGCCCACCACGACCGAGCGGAGCTGGGCGAAGACACGGGAGCGGCGGGCGGCGAGCTGGTGGAAGAGGGCCGTGGTGAAGAACGCCACCGTCACACCGTGGCGTTCGACGTGCCGGGCCAGGTCCTCCAGGGAGGGCCGCTGCTCGGTGCAGACGACGACCGCGGCGCCGCCCGCGAGCGCGCCCCACACCTCGAACGTCGAGGCGTCGAAGGTCATGGGCGAGTGGAACAGCACCCGGTCGCGGTCCGTGAGGGTGACCCACTCCGGTGCGGTGACCAGCTCCGCGATGGCGCCGTGCGGCACGGCGACGCCCTTGGGGCGGCCGGTGGAGCCGGAGGTGAACATGATGAACGCCGCGCTGTCCGGGTCGGCCGCGTCCTCGGCCGAGCCGCTGGTCAGCGGCTCCTCGGGCAGGGCGAGGACGGGGCCGGCGGGTGCGGCCGCGTCCAGCAGCTTCGCGTCGCCGACGGTGAGCGTCACCTCCGCGTCGGTGATCATCGCCTCGGTGCGGGGCCGGGGCTGGGCGGGGTCGAGCGGCACGCACACGGCTCCGGCCAGCCACAGCGCGAGCTGCGCGACGACCGTACGGGCCGACCGGGCCGTGAGCAGCGCGACCCGGTCGCCCGGGGTCACGTCGTGCTCGCGCAGGTGTGCGGCGAGGGCGCGGCCCGCCTGGACGAGCCGGCCGTAGGTGAGGGCGGTGTCGCCGTCGACGACGGCCAGGGCGTCCGGGGTGCGTTCGGCGCGCCGCGCGACGAGCGCCGGCAGGGTCGTCGCCCGCGCGGGCGACGGGGCGGGCGCGGCGGGCGGGGCCGTGGGGGTGGCGTGGTCGGCCGTGCCGTCCGGCTGCGGGGTCGTGCGGGTCATGTCAGGCTCCTTCCGGTCGCGGGGTGCGGCGCTGGTCGAGGAGGGCGGCGAAGGCGCGCAGGTCGGTGCTGCGCAGCAGTTCGTGGGCGCGCGGGCGTACGCCGGTCTCGCGCTCGACGGCCGCGAGCAGCCGGGCGGCGGCGACGGAGGTGCCGCCGGCGTCGGTGAAGTGGTCGCCGAGCGTGATGCCGGGCCGGCCGAGCAGGTCGCGCACGGTGGTCAGGACGAACCGTTCGGTGGCGGTGGCCCCGGCGAGGCCGTCCGTGGCGGCCGGCTCGGCGGCGGCAGTGGCCTGGGCGGCGAGAGCGGCCCGGTCGACCTTGCCGTTGGCGTCGAGGGGGTAGCCGTCGACGATCCGCACGGCGCCGGGTACGGCCTGCTCGGGCAGCCAGGCGCGGACCCCGGCGAGCAGGTCGGCGGCCTCGGGTTCGGCGGCGTCGGCGGGCCGGACGTGCGCGACGAGGCGGGCGTGACCGGAGTCGTCGCGCAGCACGGTGACGACGGCGCTGCGCACCCGGGGGTCCTGCTCGAAGGCGGCCTCCACCTCGGCCGGTTCGATCCGCACCCCGCTGATCTTGACCTGGTCGTCGAGGCGGCCGAGGAACTCCAGGGTGCCGTCGGCGTCCATCCGGACCCGGTCGCCGGTGCGGTAGAGGCGGTCGCCCACGGGCAGCGCCAGGTCCTGCGGCGGGGCCGTGAACCGCTGTGCGGTGAGCTGCGGGTCGAGGTAGCCGAGGGCCAGGCCGTGGCCGCCGATGCGCAGTTCACCGTCCTGCCCGCGGGCGACGGGCCGGCCCTCGCCGTCGGTGACGACGACGGTGACGCCCGGCAGCGGGGTGCCGATGGGCGGCGGGGTCTCCTCGCCCGCCCGCGGGTCGTCGCCGCGCAGGGCGCAGGTGGTGGTGACGACGGTGGCTTCGGCGGGGCCGTAGGCGTTGTGGACGGTGGCGGTGACGTCGGGCCCCGGGCGGCGGCGCATGCGGTCGCCGCCGACGACGAGGTGCCGCAGCTTCAGGCCCCGCGGCCACGGCCGGTCCAGCAGGGGTTCCACGGTGGGCGTGGCGGTCACGGCCACGGTGAGGGCCGTGTCGCGCCACCAGTCGGTGAGCACCTGCGGGTCCCAGCGGGTGTCGTCGGGGGCCGGGACGAGGGCGGCACCGGAGGTCAGCGCGGCCCACAGCTCCAGCAGGTGCGGGTCGAACGCGACCCCGATGAGCAGGGACTGCCGGTCGCCGGGTGCCAGGCCGGTCTCGGCGCGGTACCAGTCGAGGGTGACGGACAGCGAGTCCTCGGCCACCGCGACGGCCTTGGGGCGGCCGGTGGACCCGGAGGTGAGGACGGCGTACAGGGCGCCGTCGGGGGCGCGCCGCGTGCCGCGGCCGTCGGCGGCGAAGGCCGCCACCGCGGTGGCGGGGGCGTTCACCCCGTCGGTGGGCAGGGGCAGCGGGGTGTGCTCCCCGCCGCGGTGGCCGGCGGGCAGGGTGCCGGGTTCGCCGATGAGGCAGGCCACGTCGAGGTCCTCGGTGACGGCCTGGGTGCGGCGCTCGCCGGGGCGGGGGCCGAGCGGCAGGTAGACGGCGCCGATCCGGGCCAGCGCCACGGCGGTCACCACGAGGGCGGTGGAACGGTCCAGGCAGACCCCGACCAGATCGCCGGGGCGTACGCGGTCGCGCAGGGCGGCGGCGGTCCGTGCGGCGGCGGTGTCGAGTTCCTGGTACGTCCACTCGCGTGCGCCGTCGATGACGGCGGGGGCCTGCGGGGTGCGCCGGGCCCAGTCCTCGAAGCGGGCGAGCACGCAGGTCGGTTCGGCGGCGGGGCCGTGGGCGATGCTCAGCGCGGTGGCAGCGGCCGTGGCGGTGTCGGTCGCGGGGTCGGGGGCCGTGGTGGCGGCGGCCGGGGGCTGGGTCATGGTCATCACGACTCCGTGGCGGGGGTGGCGGTGGCGGCGAGGGCTTCGGCCTGGTCGGCGAGGACGGGGTTGCGGAAGAGCACCTTCAGCGGCGGGCGCGTGCCCAGCCGCGGTTCCAGCCAGGCCGCCAGTTCGGCGGCCAGCAGGGAATGGCCGCCGCTGCGGAAGAAGTGCGAGCGGGTGTCGAAGCCGCTGTGGCCGAGCACCGTGCGCCAGCCCTCGGTGAGCAGGGCCGTCATCGGGTCGTCGCGCACGGCGGCGGCGGGCACGGCGGCGGCCTCCGGCGCCTCATCGGAGGCGGCAGCGGCCTCGGCACCGGTTGCCGTGCCGATTCCGGTCCGCGCGCCGGTCCCCGCCTTCGTGCCGGTCCCGGGCTCCATGCCGGTCACCGGGTCGAGGGCCGCCGCGCGGCGGGCCAGGGCCGTGCGGTCGGGCTTGCCGCCGGCGAGGGTCGGCATCGCCGCCAGCCGTGCCCAGCGGGCGGGCACGAGCGGGCCGGGCAGCCGGCGGCTCAGCTCGGCGTGCAGCACCCGCTCGTCGAGGTCGGCGCGGTCGGCGCCGTCTTCGAGGAAGCCGACCAGCCGGGGCCCGCCGGGGCTCTCCCGGTCCAGCACCACGGCGCAGGAGCGGCCGCCGAGCGCCGCGGACGCGGCCGCCTCGATCTCCTCCAGCTCGATGCGGTGGCCGCGCAGCTTGATCTGGTTGTCGCGCCGCCCCAGGAAGTACAGCAGGCCGTCCGGGCCGCGGTAGCCGAGGTCGCCGGTGAGGTAGACGCGCTCGCCGCCGAGCGCGTCCACGGTGACGAACCGGGCGGCCGTCGCCTCCGCGTTGCCCGCGTACCCCTCGGCGAGGCCGGGCCCGGCGATGGCGAGTTCACCGACCGCGCCGGAGGGCAGCGGCCGGTGGTGGTCGTCCAGGACGTGGACGCGTTCACCCGGCAGTTCGGTGCCGAGCGGGATCTCGGCGCCCTCGGCGAGGGCGTCGCGGGAGATCTCGTGGACGGTGGAGCTGATGGCCGCCTCCGTGACGCCGTACACGTTGAGGACGGTGGCGTCGGTGTCGGCGAGGACGCCGCGCAGGGCCTCGGCGGGCAGGCGCTCGCCGCCGAGGACCAGGAGCCTGGGGGCCCAGGTCTCGTCGCGCAGCACGGCGCGCAGGTCCTCGCGGGTGGCGAGGAAGTAGCTGGTGGGCAGGTTGGCGACGGTGACGCGGGCGGCGGCGAGCAGGCCGGCGAGTTCGGGGCCGGTGGGCACCTCGTGCTCGGGCAGCACCAGGCAGGCGCCGGCGTGCAGGGTCGGCAGCACCTCCTCCAGCGCCACGTCGAAGGACGGCTGGGCGAACATCAGTACCCGGTCGGCGGGGGTGAGGCCGAACCGGTCGGCGGCCGCGGTCAGATGGTGTTCGAGGGCCGCGCGGCCGACGGCGACCGGCTTCGGTGTGCCGGTGGAGCCGGAGGTGTGGATGACGTAGGTGGTGCCGGGCAGTACGGCGGCCTCGTGGGCGGGGGGCAGTACCGGGGCGTCGATCCGGGCGGCCGGCAGTGTCCCGGGCAGCGCCGGGGTGGCGTCGCCGGTGAGGACCAGCGCCGGGGCGAGCCGTTCGAGGAGCAGGGCGAGCCGGGACGGCGGGTCGGACGGGGACAGCGGGCAGTAGACGGCGCCGGTCCGCAGGCACGCCAGCAGGGCGACGACCGACTCGGTGCCCCGGGGCAGGACGGCGGCCACCGGCTGCCCGGGCCGCACTCCCGCGGCGCCGAGGCGCTCGGCGAGCGCGCCGACACGCTCGTCCAGCTCGCCGTAGGTGAGGCGGCGGGCGCCGCACAGCAGGGCGGGCAGGGAGGGGTGGTGGGCGGCCACCGGGTCCAGCGGGTCGCGGTCGGCCGGGACGGGCACGGCCTCGGCGGGCGGCAGCACCGCGGCGGGCGCCAGGTCGGCCAGCGCGGCCTCGGGACGGTCGAGGTAGGCGCGCAGCAGGTCCAGGAAGCGGCCGGCGAGCAACCGGGCGGTGTCCTCGCCGAAGAGGTCGGCGTCGTAGTCCCAGACCAGGGTCATGCCGGGCGCGCCGTGGCGGGGGGTGACCCCGCGCCGGTCGTCGGGCAGCAGCACCACGTCGAGGTCGAAGCGGGTGGTGCCGGTGTTGAAGCCCTCGAAGAGCGTGATGTCGAGGCCGGGTACGTCGATCTCGGGCAGTGGCGCGTCGTGGGCGCTGAACATGACGGAGAACAGCGGGTTGTCGGCGCCGGAGGTGTGCATGCCCAGGGCCCGGGTCAGCTCCTGGACCGGGACGTCCTGGTGCGGCAGGGCGCGGATGAGGGTGTCGGTGACCTCGTCCATGGTGTCCTGGGCGGGGGCGGCGGCGTCCAGGGCGAGCGGCAGCGGGATGGTGTTGACGAACATGCCGACGGCGTCCTCGTAGCCGAGGGGGCGGTTGCCGACGGCGGTGCCGATGGTCATCCGGGAGCGTCCGCTGTGCCGGCGCAGGAGTTCGGCGAACAGGCCGAGGAGGGTGGCGAACGGGGTGAGGCCGCGGGAGCGGGCGTGGGCGCGCAGCCGCTCGGCGAGGTCGGCGCCGATCGTCTGCCGGAGCTGGCCGCCGTGGTGCCGGCGGCGGGCGCCGGGGCGGGCCAGGCCGGGCAGCGGCAGGTCGTGGGGCTGGTCGCGCAGTTCGGTCCGCCAGAAGTCGAGGGACTCGGGTGCGTAGGGGGCCTTCGTACGGGTCAGGACGTGGTGCGCGTACGAGGACGCGGGCGGCAGCTCCAGGGATTCGCCGAGGACATGGGCGCGGTAGACGCGGAAGACGTCGTCGAGCAGGATCGCGAAGGAGTGCCCGTCGTGGATCAGGTGGTGCTCCACGTGGACCAGCCGGTGGTGGCGCTCGGCGAGCCGTACCAGCGTCCAGCGGATCAGGGGTGCCTCGAAGGTGTCGAGCGGGGTCTCGGCCTCGGTGCGCAGCAGCCGCGCGAAGGCCGCCTCCGGGTCGTCCTCCCCGGCGAGGTCGACGGTGCGCAGCCTCGGGCGGCACTCCCGCGCGACCCGCTGCCCCGGTACGGACCCCTCGGCGGCGACGAGTTCGAGGCGCAGGCCGGCGTGGCGGGCCAGGGTGGCGTCGAGTCCGCGGCGCAGTGCGGCGGTGTCGAGGGTGCCCCACAGGTCGAGTGCGGCGGTGAAGTTGTAGGCGCGGCTGCCGGGCTGCATCTGCTCGTGCAGCCAGACGATCTCCTGCGAGGAGGAGAGCGGAAGCATGGGCGATCCCTGGGGTCGTCGGGTCGGTTCTCCGGTGCCGGTCACGGTCGTGTCCGGCGGTGGTGGTATGGGCGGCGCCGCGGGTCGCGCGGTGCCGCCTTCGGGTGGGGCGGGGGGTGGTCGGCGCCACGGGGTTCCGGGGCGTTCAGGGGCTCGGGGGCGAGGAAAGGGGCGAGGTCGGGGTCGGGGGGGGCGGAGCGTGACGGCGCGTCGCCGGTCGCTCCGCGTCCCTCGTCCCTCGTCCCGCGCCCCGTGTGCCTTCACGCTCCGGCGCGGGGTCGGTGCGCGGTGCGCTCCGGCGCCGGGTCAGGGCGGGGGGGCGCACGGCGCCGGGTCAGTGCGGGGTGCGCACCGGCGTACGCAGTGCGTGGGTGAGCGCGTCGAACGCCCGGTGCGCGGTGTCGTCGTCGAGGACGGCGCGGTCCCACACCATCCGCAGCCGGATCTCCGCTCCCTGGGTGACGGAGACGGCGAAGGGGGCGCGGACCGGCCTGCCGTCGATGTGGACCTCCTGTCCCTGGACGCCGCCCAGGACGAGGGGCGGGCGGCGGCTGTCGTCGTCCACGGTCAGCAGTCCGTCGAGCTTCCCGGACCAGCCCGGGCCGGCGGCCCGTACGGCGGCCACGACGGCGTCGAAGGGCACGTCGGCCCGGTCGAGGTCGTCCCACCAGGCGTCGGCCGTCACCTCCGATCCGGGTCCGTCGCCGGTGCCGGCCGGGAAGACGACGGTGTTGAGGAAGCAGCCGAGGACCGGCTCGGCACCGGTGGGCCGGCCGCCCCACGGGTAGCCGAGCGGCACGGCCAGGTCCGGTCCGTACAGCGCGCGGGCGGCGGAGCGGCAGGCGTCGAGCAGTCCGGGGAAGGGCACGCCGTCCTCGGGCGCGGGCAGCCGGGCGTGCGCCGTCCCGCTCGGCTCGGTGCCGTCGGGCACGCGTGCCGGGCGGGGCTGCGGGGCTCGGGCGCGTACGGTGTGCAGCCGGTCCGCCCAGTACGCGGCGGCCTCGGGGGTCTCCGCCCGTTCCTCGGCGGCGAGTTGGAGGAGGACGGCCTCCCGGTAGGCGGCGCGCTCGGCTTCCGTGTCCTCGGGCGCGGGGGGCGCGTCGGTGGTGTACGCGGCGCCGAGTTCCCCGACGATCCGGGTCAGCGAACGGCCGTCGCAGGCGGCGTGGTCCAGGACGACGGCGAGGAGGTCGTCCCCGCGGTTCTCGTCGTCGCGGGCGAGGAAGAGTCGCAGGGGCGGGCCCTGCGGCTGCCACGCGGCCAGCGCCCGGCGGAGCGTGTCGGCGGGCCGCTCACCGGGGGCGGGGGCCGGGCAGGTCACGTGGGCGTCCGGTGCGCCCTCGCGCAGGACCGGGGTCCCGCGCACCACACCGGGCCGTGCGCGCAGGGCGGTGTGCCGCGCGGCGAGCCGGTGGGCGGCTGCCCGTAAGCGGTCGGGGTCGACGGTGCCGTGCGGGAAGGCGAAGAACATCGGCACCAGATCGGGGCGTCCCGACGGGTCCAGCGAGCGCACCAGGACGAAGCGGCGCTGCGCCCCGGTGACCGGCAGCAGGTCGCCGGTCCGGTCGTCGCCGGTCAGTCGCCGGTAGCGGTCCAGGTACTGGCTCGTGATGCTGAGCACGTGGTCCTCTCGGTGGTGGCCGCGGGAGCGCGGGGCGGGGCGGGGCCCTGCCCGCACGGGCAGGACGAAACGTTTCATCAGAGGCGTACGGGGTTCAGCGGGCCGGAGTGGGGGCGGGTCGCTCGTCGCCGTCCGTCGCGGTGCTCGCCCGCGATGTCCCCCGGGCGTCGTCCGCGGGGACGCTCCCCGGCGCCTCCTGGACCTCGTCCGCGGGGAAGGCGTCCGGTCCGGGCAGGTCGCGCATCCGGCGCAGCGGGGAGAGCAGCAGCGGCAGCGGTACGACGAGGAAGCCGGCGGCGCAGCAGGCGAGCGCCGTGCGCGGCCCGAAGGACTGGGCGAGGGCGCCGCCGATGAGCGCGCCGAGCGGCAGGGTGCCCCACATGAGGAAGCGCAGGGTGGCGTTCATCCGGCCGAGCAGCCGCGGCGGGCACAGTCCCTGGCGGAAGCTGACCTGGGCGACGTTGTAGACGACGGCGCCGAAGGAGACGACCGCCGAGCCGGTGGCGAACAGCGCCGCGCCCGGAGCCCCGCGCCCGGACAGGGGCCACAGCACGGCGAACGGCCCGGTCGCGAGAACGGACAGGAGGATGACCCGGGCCTGCCCCAGCCGGGCCGCGAGCCGCCCGGCGCACACCGCGCCCAGCAGCCCGCCGACGGCCGAGGCGGACAGCACCAGCCCGAGCGCGCCCGGCTTCAGGCCGACGACACGGACCAGGTGGACGGTCTGCGTCGCCATCAGGACGGCCGTGCAGAGGTTGGCGAGTCCGGTGGTGACGGCGATGACGCGGAGCAGCGGATGCCCGAGGACGAAGCGGACGCCCTCGCCGATCTCCCGGCGCAGGGAACCGCCGGCGGTGGCCTCGGGTACGGCCTCGGTCTGTTCGACGCGCAGCAGGAAAACGGCGGAGAGGACGTAGCCGATGGCGTCGGCGACGACGGCGAGGTGCGCTCCGACGAGCTGGACCAGGCCGCCGCCGAGGCCGGGGCCGGTCACCTGGGCGGTGGAACGGACCGTCTCCAGGCCCCCGTTGCCCGCCACGAGCTGCTCGCGGGGCAGGATCTGCGGCAGGTAGCTCTGGTGGGCGACGTCGAAGAACACGGTGGCCACGCCGGTGACGAGCGCGACGGCGTAGAGCTGGGTCATGGTCAGGGCGTGGGCGAGCGCGGCGGCGGGGATGCTCGCCATGGCCGCGGCGCGCACCAGGTCCGCGCGGATCATCAGGGGACGCTTGCGCATCCGGTCGGTGAGCGCTCCGGCGGGCAGCCCGACGAGCAGGAAGGCGGCGGTCTCCGCCGCGGTGAGCAGGCCCACCTGGAAGGCGGAGGCGTCGAGTTCGAGAACGGCGACGAGGGGCAGCGCCACCAGGGTGACCTGGGCGCCGAGCTGCCCGGCGGCAGCTCCCGCGAGCAGCAGCCGGAAGTCCCGTAAGCGCATCGGGCCACCGGTGGCGGCTCGGGATGTGACGGACATGTGAAGACCTTCACTGAACGACCGATCAGCAGTCAAAAGAGCCCGGCCACTTTCGGTCGTTTCTTGCGCCCGACTGACAGCAAGTCGGGAAAACTTACGGCGGACCTGGGGTACATCCGCATGAATGCCCGCCACCTGACACACATCGCGGCGCAGGCACGTACGCGGGTCCACGGGAGGAACGAGGAGGGGCCGACGAGGGCCGCCTACGGTGCGTGACCACTTCGATCCTGACCGAAAACCAATCACCCATGATCACTTCGGCCCGGAACCGTTCATTCCGCCCGCTATGCATGCCCCTGCGGCGCGCCGTGACAGCACACGCCTTGACAGCACAGCATCCTGGCCCCGGTGGCCTCGGTGTCCACCTTTTTGTGGGTACTTGCGGGGCGTCCGCGGCGCGGCGAATCTTGTGTCGGGCGGCCGGGGGCCGTCGGTTCCAGGGACGACCGCGGGGGGGCGAGATGAGGGTTCAGGGGGCCGGCTGGGTTCAGGGGGCCGGCTGGGCCTCGGCGAGCTTCTCCAGGCGGCGGTGGCCCCACTCCGAGAGCGGAGCCAGCATCTCGGAGAGTTCCCGGCCGAATTCGGTCAGGGAGTACACCGTCTTCAGCGGAAGCACATCATGCACCTCGCGGTGGACGAGGCCATCGGCCTCCATCTCCCGCAGGGCCTGAGTCGGCACCTTCTCACTGAGGCCCGGCAGGCGCCGGCGCAGTTCGCCCGGGCGGTGGGGTCCGGACTCCGGCAGCCAGAGCGTGTCGCGGCCAGGACGTCCCCGAGGAGGTCCGTCACCTCGTCCGGCGACGGTGGTGCGACCCAGCCCAGCGCGGCGCCCTGCTCGACCAGATCCGCGAGGACGCGGTGGGCCGACCGTCCGAACCCGGCGTGCGGGCCCGGTTCGGACGCCAGGTCCGTGGCGTCGAGGAGCACGAACTCGTCTGTGTCGCCGCTGGTCATGGCCGGGTCCATGACCGACAGCCCAACCAGCCGCCGCCCGCCGCGGGGCGCCCCGGTCAGGCGGGCAGGGAGTCCGTGCTCGGCGCCCGCCACCCGGTGCGGGCGGCGATCGCCGCGCGCCACTGGTGCAGGGCCTTGGGCGGCATGCCCACGGCCAGCGCGCCGGTGAGCTTCCCGGCCCTGCCGTAGGCGACGAGGAAGCGGCCGTCCGCGAGGTCGCCGTCCACCACCTGGGCCTCGTCGTGTCCGCGCAGGTGGCCGAAGGCCTGGAGCCGCAGGCCGTACTGGTCGGACCAGAAGTACGGGACGGGCGCGAAGGGCTTGGCGTGTGCGGGGTCGAGGAGGTTGCGGGCGGCGGTCATGGCCTGCTCGGCGGCGTTGGTGCGGTGCTCGACGCGCAGGGTCGTGCCGAACAGCGGGTGGTACCAGCGGGCGACGTCCCCGGCGGCGTAGACGCCGGGGCCCGCGGCGCTGTACCGGTCGCACACCACGCCGTCGGCCAGGTCCAGGCCGCTGCCGTGCAGCCACTCGGTGTTGGGCCGGGAGCCGACGGCGACGAGCACGTCGTCGGCCGGGATCACCGTCCCGTCGGCCAGCCGCACCCCGGTGGCCCGTCCCGCGCCCGTGACGATCTCGACGACCTTCGCCCGCACCCGCAGGTCCACCCCGTGGTCGCGGTGGACCCGCGCGAGAAACGTGCCGACCCGCTCCCCCACCGCGTGGGCCAGGGGCACGGCCGCCGGTTCGACCAGGGTGACGGACACGCCCAGCGAACGGGCGGCAGAGGCGGCCTCGGCGCCGAGGAACCCGGCGCCCACCACGACCAGCCGGCCACCGGCGGTCAGCCGGTCGCGCAGGGCGAGGGCGTCCGGCAGGTCGCGCAGGACATGGACGCCGGGGGTGCCGCAGCCGGGCAGCCGGCGCGGCCGTACGCCCGTGGCGACGACCAGGCCGTCGTAGGGGAGTTCGGCGCCGTCGTCGAGCGTCACGGTGCGGGCGGCCGGTGCCAGGGCGGCCGCGCGGACGCCCAGCCGCAGGTCCAGCCGGAGGGCGTCCAGGTCGGCGGGCCGGCGCAGCATCGCGCGCTCGGGTTCCCAGGCGCCGGTGAGGATCTGCTTGGACAGCGGCGGCCGGTCATAAGGCAGGTGACGTTCCTGTCCGACGACCGTCAGGTCGCCGTCGAATCCCGCGCGGCGCAGGGTCTCGGCGGCCGACAGCCCGGCCGCCGAGGCTCCCACGACGACGACGCGCCGCACCGGAGCGTCGGTCACTCCTCCACCAGCCGGATCGCCGCGGCCGGGCACACCGCCGCCGACTCCCGCACCCCGTCCTCGTCGGCGGGGCCGGGGGTGTCGTTGAGCACCTGGACGATTCCGTCGTCGTCCTGGTCGAAGACCTCGGGGGCCATCCAGACGCACTGTCCGGACGCCACGCACTTGGGCTGGTCGACTTCCACGCGCATGTCGGTTCTCGTTTCCGCTCGGGAGGGTCTGCGGGAGGGGCTGCCGGGTCGTTCGCAGGGGCGGGGCGCTGCCCGCTACCAGGTGACGGGGAGGCTGTAGACGCCGTAGACGAGGCCGTCGTGCTTGAACTCCAGCTGGTCGGGGCCGGTGGCCAGGGCCAGGGTGGGGATGCGGCGGTACAGGGTGCTGTAGACGACCTGGAGTTCGACGCGGGCCAGTGGCTGGCCCAGGCACTGGTGCACGCCGTACCCGAAGGCGACGTGGCGGCGGGCGTCGCGGGTGAGGTCGAGCCGGTCGGGGTCGGGGAAGGCCAGCGGATCGCGGTTGGCGATCTCGTTGGCGAGGATGACGCCGTCGCCGGCGCGGATGACCTGGCCGCCGATCTCGATGTCCGCGAGCGCGACCCGGCGGCGGCCGGAGTGGGTGATGTTCAGGTAGCGCAGCAGTTCCTCGACGGCCGCGGCGACCGTGCGGGGGTCGTCGCCGTCCCGGAGCAGGGCGAGCTGGTCGGGGTGGCGCAGCAGGGCCAGGGTGCCCAGGGCGATCATGTTGGCGGTGGTCTCATGGCCCGCCCCGAGCAGCAGGACGCCCGTCTCGGCGGCCTGACGCCGCGTCATCTCGCCGGTGGCCACCCGCTGGGTGGCGAGGTGGGAGAGGAGGTCGTCGCCGGGTTCGGCGAGCTTGACGGCCAGCAGGTCGTCCAGGTAGTCCGTGAGCGCCTCGGACGCCGCGAGCAGTTCGTCCGCTGTCGAGGTGCGGCGGACGATGACCTTGGTGTTGCTCTGGAAGAAGTCGTGCTTCTCGTAGGGCACGCCGAGCAGCTCGCAGATGACGAGGCTGGGGACCGGCAGGGCGAACGCCTCGACGAGGTCGACCGGTTTCGGTCCGGCGAGCAGGGTGTCGATCAGATCGTCGACGATCTTCTGGATCGAGGGGCGCAGTGCCTCGACCTTCTTGATCGCGAAGGGGGCGGTCACCATCCGGCGCAGCCGGGCGTGGTCCGGGTCGTCCATGGTGATGAAGGTGCGGCGGGCCTGGTCGCGGACCTTCGTGCCGGGGGTGCGGTGCGGATAGCCGGGCAGGGACGGGTCGGCGCTGATGCGCTGGTCGCCGAGCAGGGCGCGCAGATCGTCGTGGCGGGTGACGAGCCAGGGGCTGCTGCCGTCCCAGATGCGCACCCGGGAGACGGGCCGGCCGGACTGGAGGTCCCGTAGGGAGGGCGGCGGGTCGAAGGGGCATCCGGCGGCCCGGGGCATCGGGTGCTCGGGAAGCTCTGCCTGTGTGTCCGCCAGTGTCTCGGTCATGACTGCCTCCTCGGCAGAGGACGTCACCCGACGCCCCTCACGGCGTTAGGTGCTCAAGGCAACTATATGGGCCGGGTCCGGGGCGTCAACGGGTCCGCGGGGTGCGCCGCCGCTATTCGGCCACGCCGCGGGCACCGGCCCTCCGGACCGGCCGTCGCGCTCCACGGCGTACGGCGCACACCTGCCGCCCCGCCTCGGACGCCGGCCGCACCGGCCACCGGCCGCTCCGGGCACCAGTGCGGCCGTTCGCAGGACGCCACGAGCGGCCCGGGCCGGAACGCCGACCGATGCCGACCGGTCAAGGGCGAGACCGGCCGATGAGGGCCGAGACCGACCGGGGTTCCCAACCGCGAACCAGCGGCCGCGTCAGGCCGCCGTACGCTCCCCCGCACGCGGCGCTCGGGCGACTCGCCGCCGCACGACACCACACGACACCGCACGACACCGCACGATCGAAGGTGGCCGGAAGCGGTCCGCGGGTGTCACCGCCGGGCGGGACGCCGTCTGCCGCGCCTCACTGTCCGGACCGGACGGACCGGTCGGCCGGCGCCGGGCCGCCCGCCTCCTCCCCCGCCCCCACGGCCCTGGCCGCCCGGTGCCAGTGGTCGCGCAGACGGCGGAGGTAGGAGCGCGCCATGGGGCCCGGCGGAACGCCCCGGGCGAAGGCCCGCATGTTGCGCTCACCGGTGTTGTAGCCCAGGGCGAGCAGTTCGTCCCGGCGGTAGCGGCGCGTGTACCGCTGCGGCAGGCTCCGGTCGAGGTCCTGGAGGTGCAGCGCCGCCGCGCGGACGGCGAACTCGGGGTCGCGCAGGTCCTCCCACCGGCCCGGCAGGCCGTGCGCCCGCCGCACCCGCTCGAACGTCGCCCGGTGCATGTTGACGACGCCGAACGACGCGCCGGGCTTCCACCACTGCCACAGCCGTTCGAGAATCGGGTGGTGCGGCTTGTACGCCTCGTTGTGGAGGACGGCCATCAGCAGCACCGGCGAGACGCCGGCGTCCCGGGCGGCGCGCACGACCGGCCCCGCGTAGTCGGCCGGATCGTATCCGCCGGGCAGCAGCGGCGGGGTCCGCACCGTGTCCCCGCCGTCGGCCGCCGGCTGCTTCCCCGGCGCCGTGGTCCGTACCTCGCCCATGCCTGTCCGGCCCTCCCTCGTCCTCGTCCTCGCCTGCCGACGCGGCGGCCCGTCGAGGCGTCCGCCGTGTCGCAGAGCACGTGCCCCGGTGACAGCGCCTCAATCCGCCGACCGTGAGAGCAGCAGGGACCCCGGCGCCCGCCGGTCCTCCGATTCCCCGGTCCCCCGATTCCCCGAAGGGATGAATCGGCGCCCGAAGTCAGCGGCCCGCGGGGGGGCGGGCCAGCACACTGCCCCGTAGCCCGGTAGCCCGGTGGTTCCGGGCGGCGGGGCGACGGCGACCGCGGGCTCACCCGGCTGCCGGGCGGATGGTGGGGGGGGGAGGGGGGAAGCGTTGGCGCAGCGGCGTCCTCGGTCGGCGGACAGGTTCCGGTACTGGTTCGACAGCACGCTGGCCCGGGGCACCGCCGCTCTCGTCGGCTGGCTGGCCGCCATGTGCCTGGCCGTCGTCGTACCGGTCAGCGCGGTGCTGGTGTGGACGGACCCCGGCGCGCCCGCCTCGCTCTCCGCGAAGCTGGCGGCGGTCTGGCGGCGCACCGGCGACACACTGCGGCTGGGCGGGGTCACGGGCACACCGCTGCGGGTGGCGCTGTCCGTGCTGCTCGCCCTGGTCGCGCTGATCTACGTGTCCACCCTGGTCGGCCTCATCACGACCGGACTCACCGAGCGGCTCACCGACCTGCGGCGGGGCCGTTCCACGGTGCTGGAGCGGGGGCACGCGGTGGTGCTCGGGTGGTCGGAGCAGAGTTACACGGTGGTGGGCGAACTGGTCGCCGCCGGCGCCGGCCGGCGCCGGGCCGCGGTCGCCGTCCTCGCCGACCGGGACAAGACGGCCATGGAGGAGGCGCTGCGCCGCAAGGTGGGGCCCGCGCGCCGGACCCGGCTGATCTGCCGCAGTGGGCCATCCGGATCAATCCGGTCAAGACCGGGCGGCGTCGCTGGAGCGCCGCCGACCGGGTCGTCGTGCTGCGGCGCGGCTGACGCGCCGGTGCGGCCCGCGGCGTGGTGGCCGCGCGCCGCACCCGGGTGGGGCAGGGAAGGTCAGGCGCCCCGCTGGACCGGGCCGACGACGGTGCCGGCGGCCACCTTCAGGGTGCCCTGGGCGACGGACGTGCCGGGGATCTGCCCGCCCGGTGCCCGGAGCGTGAACGACGCCCCGTCAGCGGTCAGGCCGTGGCCGCTGTTGGGCACCTGGATGTCGAAGTGGACCGGGTGACCCGGGCCGAAGGTGACCGCGGTGCGCTGGTCGCCGTAGCGGCCGACGGCGAGGCGGAGCTGCTTGCCGTGGTCCGAGAACCGCACGTCGGTGGGCGAACCGGCCAGCCGGCACGACGCGTAGCCGCGCGGCGCGGTCAGGGTCACGCGGTAGTGGCTGTGCCCCGAGGACGCGGGCCCCTGGTGGATCTTCGCGATGTGGTTGGCCGGCCGGCAGGCCGAGGGCGCGGCGCCGCCCGTCGCGGGCGCGGCCTGCGCGACTCCCGCGCCGGCGGCGCCGGTGAGCGCGGCCGCGGCGGCGACGGCGGTGGCGGCGGTCTTCCAGTTCTTGCGCATTGCTGGACACTCCTTGCCTTGCTCACTGGCCCCGCGGATGTTCTCCGTCAGTGCCATGGTCACCACCATGAGTGCCCCGCGATCGGCAACCGGAATGTCTCAGTTCTGCCACGGCCGCGCGGCGGGCTCGGTGAGGTGGCCGAGGATGTCGGTGCGGCGGAGCCGGCGGTCCAGGAAGTCGGGGCGGTGGTCCAGGTGCAGATCGGCGCCGGCGGCGCTGATGTGACGGTGCGCCATCAGCAGCGCGGCCAGGCCCGAGGAGTCGATCCAGGTCAGGCCGCCGAAGTCGAGGCGTACCTCGCGCGGGTGCGGGCGGCCGCCGAGGTGGGCGACGACGGTGGCCACCAGCTCGTCGCCGGTGTCGTAGTCGAGTTCGCCCGCCAGGCGGACGGTGAGCGCGCTCGCCTCGCGGGTCACCGTGAGGCTGAACTCACCGGGCGGGTGCGCGTTCATCCGTCCGTACGGGCTTCGGGGACGCGGGGGGCAGGGCGGGCGGCCAGGGCGGTGCTCCCGTGCTCCAGGAGGATCAGGGACCGGGGGAAGTCCCGCAGCCGTACGGCCAGGGCGGACAGCGCCGCCGACAGGGAGCGCGCCGGGACCCGCCGGGCCTCCAGGATGTCCGCGGTCCAGGTCAGGAACGCGGTGAAGACCCGGGGGTCGTCGACGTACAGGGCGGTGGCCAGGAAGTCCACGATGTGGGCGATGTCCTCCGCGGTGCGCTCCCGCTGCACCTCGCTGTAGTCCCGCAGGGCGGGGAAGCGGTCCTCCAGGTCGAGGAGGGTCTGCCGCACCAGCCGCCCGCGCGAGTGCACGACCATCGTGTACTCCTGGTCGGTCAGGTGGGGCAGGTCGTCGACCACCTGGCGGACCGCTGTCGGGGCGGGCCGCGGCAGGCCGCCGTCCAGCGCGTCCGCGGCGCCGCGGGCGTCGGCGGCCCACCGGTCGGCTCCGAGCGCGTGGGCGTAGCGGCCGTCGGGGCCGAAGGCGCGGCCGCCGGCCAGCACCGGGACGCCGACGGCCTGGCAGGCGGTGATGGCCGTGTGCGCGGTCGGCAGGTGGGTGGGCAGGGAGCCGGACAGCAGGACGGCCTGCGGATCGGTGTGGTGCAGATGGGCGATGAGATGCGGGGTGGGCGTCTGGGCGCCGAGGTAGTCGACCTGCCAGCCGCGCAGCCGCAGCACCTCGGCCACCAGGCGGGCGGGGAAGGCGTGCCACTCGCCGTCCACGCAGCTGACCGTCACCCGGCCCCGCCGGCCGCGGTCGCCGCTCCCGCCGGTCCCGCCCTGGTGGGCGAGGGCGGCGACCACGCGTTCGTTGATGGCGGTGGCGGCGTGCTCCTGGGCGACGGTGAGGCGGTCGGCGGCCCATTCGGTGCCGATCTTCGCCTGCACGGGGGCGATCACGTCCAGCAGCAGCGCCTCGTGGCCGACGCCGTCGGCCAGCGCCTCGCGGACGATGGCCACCGCGTCGTACTCGTCGCCCGCGGCGACGGCGTCCCACAGCCGCTTGCGGGGCCCGGCCGTCTCCGGCCCGGCCCCCGCGGGTCCGGCCGTCGCGGACCCGGCCACCATGGACCCGGCCGTCGCAGGTCCGGCCACTGCGGGTCTGGCCACCGCGGGCCCGGCCGTGGCCTGCCCGTCGTGCGTCCGGAGGGCGGGCCTCGCGGGGTGGGTCACCTGTGCCTCCTGCGGTCCGGGTCCGGTGCGCCGCCGCCGGTGTCCGGCTGCGGGCCGGTCCTGGGGGCGCTGATGGCCAGTACGGCGATGTCGTCGTGGTTGCCCGTGCCCAGCCACTGGGCGGCGAGCATCCGGACGCGTTCCACGACGGCCTCCGCGGGCATCCCCGCGCACTCCGCCAGCGCCCGGCGCAGCCGTGACTCGCCGAACATCTCGTCGCCCAGCGGGCCGCCGCGGGCCTCGGTGATGCCGTCGGTGTACAGCAGGCATGTCTCGCCGGGGGCGAGGACCGTATCGGCGGTGTGGGCGGTGACCTCGGGCAGCGCGCCGACCAGGGTGCCGCGGGTGGGGGCCTCCTCCACCTCGCCGTCACGGCGGACGATCAGGGGCGGGAGGTGCCCGGCGCTGGTGAGCCGCAGATGGGCGTGTCCGTCCCGGCGGCTCACGGAGGCCAGGACGAGAGTGGCGAAGCGGGTGTGGTGCGAGGTGAGCAGGGCCCCGTTGAGGAGGGTCAGGATCTGCTGGTGGTCCGCGGCCAGGGGCAGCAGGGCGTGCAGGGTGTTGCGGATCTTGCCGGTCAGCACGGCCGCGTCCAGTCCCTTGCCCGCGACGTCCCCGAGCACGGCGAAGGTCTCCTGGCCGGGTCCGGCGGCGGGGTGGAAGTCGTAGAAGTCCCCGCCGACCCGTTCGTGGTCCTTGGCGGGGCGGTAGCCCGCCGCGTACTCCACGCCGTCCACCCGGCGCAGCACGGGCGGCAGGAGGTCGCGCATCAACGTGGCCGTGATGGAAGCCTGTTCGGTGTAGAGCCGCGCGGCGGACAGGGCGGCGCCGGCCCGGGCGGCGAACAGCCGGGCGAAGGCCTCCTCGCCCTGCGAGAACGACCGCTCGGTGCCGGAGCGCAGCAGGACCAGGGCCCCGGCGGGCACCCCGTGGCCGGGCAGCGGAGCGACGATGACCGAGCCGACCGGGCCCGAGAAGCCCTCCGGGAGCAGCCAGTGGGGAAGGTCGTCGGGGTTGATCCAGCGCGCCGGGACGGGCGGGAAGCCCTGCAGGGCCTCGCTGAGGCCGGGCACGTCACCGGCGTCGATCTGCCGGGTCGCCCGCGTGGCGGGCTCGCCGCGCCGCGCGTAGGTCAGGCAGTGGCGGCGCCCCTGCGGCGGGGCGACGAGCACGGCCGCCTCGGCGAGGTGCTCGGCGGCCATGGTCGCGGCCAGCGCCATGCAGCGCGGCACGTTCAGGGTGGACAGCAGGGTGCTCGACGCCTCGGCCAGGATGCTCGACCGCTCCCGGGCGCTGTCCAGCGCCTGCCGCGCCTCGCGCCGGTCGGTGTCGTCGACGAGCCACCACACCACGTCGCCGTCGGCGGACGGGGAGGGGTGGGCCTCGACGTGGCGTTCGGCGACGATGCCGCTCGGCGGGCCGCCGACGGTGGCGTCCCCGCCCTCGACGACGTGCCGGTGGGCGGCGCAGAGCCAGGCGGGCGCGGTGTCGCGGAGCCGGTCACCGGCGCGGGCCCCGGGCAGCAGCGGCCGGGCCGCGCGGTTGATCCGGACGAGGGTGCCGTCGCGGTCGACGACCAGGACGGGGCAGGGGGCGTCGTCCCACGTCGCACCGACACCGGCGGCGGGGTCGCGCGGGCCGGCCGGAGAGCCGCGAAGAGCGCACACAAGCAGAGGCACGCGTGCCGCGCACCTCACCACCTTCCTGCTCTGGGAAACAGCTTCCTCCTGGGAAGAGTTCCGTATCCCCGGGCAAGAAGCAAGCCACCCCCGGCCCCCGCCCGGCCTCCTGCCCGGGGGGCCGGGCGGCTGCCCGAAAACCCCGTCCACCAGCGGCGACAGGCCCCCGGGGCGGCCGGCCGCGCCCCTGCCCGGGGCCCCGAAGGGGCCGCGATCACACGATGCCCGGTTCACGTATCGTCTACCCGACCTACTCAATCAAGTGTTTGCTGGAGAAGACGTGGCGACAGAGAGCAACACGCAGCTTCTGGTCGAAACACTGACCACACAGCGTGACTCGTTCCTCTCGCGCTGGACCAGGACGGTCGGTGACGAGTTGCAGGGCCGGCTCAGCACCGCCGAACTGGGGCGCGAGCTGGGCGAGTTGTACGACGCCATCGTCCGTGGCATCACCATCCGCGGGCTGGACGGCCGCGGGGAGCATTTCAGTGAGGTCCGCAGTCTGCTGATCGAGCTTTCCCGCAGTCGCGCCCGGCAGGGTTTCACCTCGACCGAGACCGCCAGGAGCGTCTTCGCCCTCAAGGAGGTGCTGGAGCCGTCCCTGACCGACGACGAGGAGGGCGCGCGCGTCTACCTGCAGTTCGCCCGGCTGCTCGACGACCTCGGGCTGCTGACGACCGAGGCGTACGTCCGCACCCGTGAGGAGATCATCTCCTCGCAGGCCGAGCAGCTGCTCGAACTCTCCACGCCCGTGGTCAAGCTGTGGGACGGGGTCGTCGGGGTGCCGCTGGTGGGCACGCTGGACTCGGCGCGCACCCAGGTGGTGATGGAGAAGCTGCTGCAGACCCTGGTCGACAGCGACTCCACGCACGCCATCATCGACATCACGGGTGTCCCGACGGTGGACACGCAGGTGGCGCAGCACCTCCTGAAGACCGTGCTGGCCGCGCGCATGATGGGCGCGCAGTGCACCATCTCGGGCATCCGGCCGCAGATCGCGCAGACCATCGTCGGGCTGGGCATCGAGTTCGGTGACATCGCCACCAACGCCTCGCTGTCCGACGCGCTGCGCCAGGCGGTCCAGGAAGTCGCCCGTGACGCCGAGGACGACGTGCGGGGCCTGCTGTGACCGACCGCATCCCCGTCCTCAAGATCGGCGAGGTCCTGCTGGTGTCCATCCAGACGGACCTGGAGGACCAGATGGTGATGGACCTCCAGGAGGACCTGTCGAACCGGATCGTCGCGACCGGTGCCAAGGGTGTCGTCATCGACATCTCGGCGCTGGAGATCGTCGACTCCTTCGTCGGGCGCATGCTGGCCACCAACGCCTCCATCTCCCGCATCCTCGGCGCGGAGACGATCGTCGCCGGCATGCGGCCCGCCGTGGCGATGACCCTGGTCGAGCTGGGCCTGTCCCTGAAGGGCGTGCGGACCGCGCTGAACCTGGAGCGCGGGCTGAAGCTGCTACGGCGTCTCAGCGCGGACCGAGGATGAAGGACTACGGCGCGGCGAGCGCCTCGGTCGAGACCGTCCCGGTCGCGGGCAGCGGGGATGTCGTCTCCGCCCGGCAGATGGTGCGCGTCCTCGCTCAGCGCAGCGGTCTGTCCCTGGTCCACCAGACGAAGCTGGTGACGGCGGCCAGCGAACTCGGCCGCAACATGCTGATCTACGGGGGCGGTGGCGTGGTGAGCGCGGCGTCGGTGGCCGACGGGGGCCGCTCCGGCGTCTTCGTGGAGTTCCGGGACGAGGGCCCGGGCATCGCGGACATCGAGCTGGCGCTGACGGACGGCTGGACCTCGGGCAACGGCATGGGACTGGGACTGAGCGGCGCCAAGCGGCTCGTCGACGAGTTCGACATCGTCTCCGGTGCGGACGGCACCACGGTGCGCATCCTCAAGTGGGGCCGGTGAACGGCACGCTCGTCTCCGAGGCCGGAGACGTGTGCTGGCTGCGCGCCGACATCGCGCTGGCGGCGGCGGCCCGCCGCGAGGCGGGCCGGCTGGCCCGCGACATCTGCTTTCCCGAGGAGCTGGTGGCACGCGTCGAGCTGTGCGTGACGGAGATGGCGACCAATCTCCTCAAGCACGCCGAGGACGGCTCCCTGGCCGTGCGGGTGGTGCGGGTGCGCGGCCGCGCGGCCGTGGAGTGCCTGTCCCTGGACAGCGGCCCCGGCATCGCGGACGTCGGCCGTGCGCTGCACGACGGCACGTCCGGGGCCGGCAGCCTGGGCATCGGCCTGGGGGCCATCGTCCGGCTGGCCGACACGGCCGGTGTGCACTCCCTGCGCGGCCGGGGCACGGTGGTCCACGCGCGCTTCTGGGCGGACGGCCCGCCCCCGGCGCCCGGCCCGGTGCGGACCGGTGGCCTGACCCGTCCGATCAGCGGCGAGCAGGTGTGCGGCGACACCTGGGCGGTGAGCGCGGTGAGCGGGGACGGCTCCAACGCGCTGCTGATGATGATGTGCGACGGGCTCGGGCACGGTCCGCTGGCGGCCCGGGTCGCCGACCGGGCCAGGGAGGCGTTCCGCGACAGCCGCCGGACGACTCCGGCGGCGGTGCTGGAGGACGTCCACCGGGGGCTGCGCGGCACCCGCGGCGCGGCCGTGGCGATCGCCCTGGTCGATCCGGCCGCGGAACGCGTCCAGGTGAGCGGCGCCGGCAACATCACGGCGCTGGTCACCGACGGCGAGACGCGCAGCGGCCTGCTGTCCATGCCGGGCATCGCCGGGGTGCAGCTGCCCCGCTCGCGCACCTTCGAGGCGGCGTTCCCGGCCGGTGCCGCCCTGGTCATGCACTCCGACGGCCTCAGCGACCGCTGGCGCCCGGCCGACTTCCCCGGCCTGTTCGGGCAGGACCCGTCCCTGGTCGCCGCGCAGATCCTCAACCAGGCCGCGGTGCGCAGGGACGACGCCGGGGTCGTCGTGGCCGTGCGCAGGCAGCCGTGACGCCGGGGCCGTCCGTCCATGAAGTGATCACGCTCGCCCTGCGGGAGGAGGGCGACGTGGTCGCGCTGCGCCGGTGCACCCAGGCGGTGTGCCGGGCCCTCGGCCTGACGGGCAGTTCGCTGGTCCGGCTGACCACCGTGGTGAGCGAGGCCGGCGAGCACCTGCTGGGGGCCACGGGCCTGCGGGCGCGGCTCTGTCTTGAGGAGTCCGAGACCGTCGCGCTGACCGTGTGTTTCGGCTGGCGCGGGGAGCGCCGTCCGTCCACCACCCTGCTGGGCGCGGCGAACCGCCTGCTCGACGGCAGCCGCCTGTCGTCCCCGGCCGACGGCGGCGGCCACGGTCTCGTCCTCACGCAGCACACCCCCGCGCCGGCGGCGGCCGCGCGCGCTCTCGCCGATGACCTGCGCGGCCGGCTCGCCGGCGCCGACACGGCGTCCGATCTGGTCGAAGCGCTGCGCACCCAGAACCGCCAACTGCTGGCCGCGCTGGAGGAGTCGCAGAGCCAGCAGGACGAACTCCAGCGGCTGAACGCGGAACTGGAGGAGACCAACGCCGGAGTGGTCGCCCTCTACTCCGAACTGGCGAGCGAGCTGGAGGAGACGAACAGCGGGGTCGTCGCCCTCTACGCCGAACTGGAGGACAAGACCCGCCAGCTGGAGATCGCGCACGCCGACAAGACCCGGTTCTGGGCGAACGTCAGCCACGAGCTGCGCTCACCGGTGAATTCCGTCATCGCCCTGTCCCGGCTGCTGCTGGACACCGGCGCGGACCCGCTGACCGACGAGCAGCGCCAGCAGGTCGCGCTCGTCCAGGCCTCGGGCAGCACCCTGCTGGCCCTCGTCGACGAACTCCTGGACGTGGCCAAGGCGGAGTCCGGCCGGCTGGAGCCGCACCCCGCCGACACCGATCTGCGGGCCCTGCTGCACCAGTTGCGCGGCACGCTCCAGGGCACCGCGCGGCCCGGGGTCGCCCTGCGCATCCCGGACCACGGACAGCGCGGGCCCCTGGTCACCGACGAGGTCATGCTGACCAGGGTCCTGCGCAACGTGCTGTCCAACGCCCTGAAGTTCACGGCCGGCGGCTCGGTGACGCTGGACGTCAGCGAGGACGAGCATCCCCGGGGCGCACGCTTCGTCTTCCGCGTCCAGGACACCGGCGTCGGCATCCCGGCCGACGAACTTGAGCGCGTATTCGAGGAGTTCTACCAGGTGCGGGGGCCGCATCAGCGCGGCCGGCACGGCACCGGCCTCGGCCTGCCCTACGCGCGCAGGCTCACCGAGCTGCTGGGCGGCAGGCTGACGCTCGACAGCGAGGTGGGCCTGGGCACCCGGGTGACCGTCGAGATCCCGGCCCGCCCCGTCCGCACGGTGCCGCCGCAGGAGGCGGACCCCGCAGGGGCCGAGGGGGGACCGGAGGCAGCCGAAGGGCCGGCGGCAGCCGGGCCGGACCATGGGCGACGCCCGCCGCCCGCCGTGGGAGAGCCGGTGCGGTCCGTGGTGGTCGTCGACGACGACGTGGCGTTCCTGGCCGGCTTCCGGCCGCTGCTCGACGGCCTCGTCGAGTCCGTCACCGTCCTCACCGACAGCGGCCGGGCCGCCGCCACCGTGGAGCGCGAACGGCCGGACGCCGTGCTCCTCGACCTGACCATGCCCGGCACGGACGGCTACGAGGTGCGCCGGCTGCTGGCCGCGCGGCCGGCCACGGCGGGCATCCCCGTGATCGTCCTGACCGCGCTGGAGGACTCCGCCGTGGACCGCGCCCGGCTGGCCCCGGTCCGCGCGGTGCTGAACAAGTCACGCCTGACCGCGGCCAATCTCGCCGCCGCCCTGCACCGGCCGCGGTCCGGGCCGCCCGCGCGGCAGGCTCCTCCCGCCGCACCCACGACACCGCCCAGGGCCGAGGAACCCCGATGACGCACCGACCCGACACGGACACCAGTCCCGCGCACATCCTGGTGGTGGACGACGCCCCCACCAACCGGTACGTCCTGAGCACCACCCTGCGCCGGGCCGGGCACCGGGTCACCGAGGCCGAGGACGGCACGCGGGCCCTGGAACTGCTCGCCGGGCCGGGCCCGTTGCCGGAGATCGCCATCGTCGACGTACGGCTGCCCGACATGACCGGGTTCGAGGTGTGCGAGCACATCAAGAACGACCCGGCCACCGCCGCGGTGCCCGTCATCAACATCTCCGCCTCCGCCATCAGCGCCGACGACCGGACGCAGGGCCTCTACCGGGGCGCCGACGCCTACCTCGTCGAGCCCATCGCCCCCGGCGAACTGCTCGCCACGGTCACCGCGACGCTGCGCTACGCCCGTGCCCGGCGCCGCGCCGAACTCCTCGCCGACCGGCTGCGCCTGCTCAACCAGCTCACCCTGGCGCTGTACAGCGCCTCGGACGCCCATGAACTGGCCCGCGTCACGGCCGAGGGAGCGGCGGCCGTCTTCCGGTGCGAGGTGGCCGCGTTCCTCACCACGCCCCAGGGCGGCCCGCTGGTCGCCCACACCTGGCTCGACGGCCACGACGGCCCGGACCGGCCCGCGGTCGCGCAGGTGCACTCCAGCGCGCCCTGGCCGCAGCGGCGCGAGCACACCGGCGTACCGGACGGGCCGGCGCCGGGGCCCGACCTGCCCTGCCTGCCGCCCGGCCTCAAGGCCGCCGAGCGACGCCGTACCGTCGTCGGCCGGGCCAAGGCCGAGCGGCCGCCGGTGGTCATCGTCGCCGCCGCGGACGCCGTCACGACGGCGGACGACGAGCAGTTGCTGACCCAGCTCACCCAGGCCACCGCCCTGGCACTGGAGGCGCTGCGCAGCTACAGCGAGGAACACGCCCTGGCCCTCACCCTGCAACGCGGCTTCCTGCCCGAGTCGCTGCCGGAGACGGCACGTGCCGATCTGGCCGTGCGCTACCTGCCCGCCAGCGAACGCACCGAGATAGGCGGGGACTTCTACGAGGCGATCAACACGCCCGCCGGCCTGGTCGTGGCCGTCGGCGACGTCGCCGGGCACTCGCTGGACGCGGCCATGGTCATGGGCCAGGTACGGCACGCGCTGCGCGCCTACGCCGTCGAGGGGCATCCGCCCGAGGTGATCCTGTCCCGCCTGGACCACCTGCTGACGTCCGTGGAACCCGGCGCCACGGTCACCCTCTGCGTCGTCCTGATCGAGTCCGGCTCGGACACCCTCCACATCGCGAACGCCGGTCATCTGCCGCCCCTGCTGCGCGGCCCCGGCGGCACGACCTCCTACGTGCACGAACACGGTCCGCTGCTCGGGCTCGGCCTGCCGCACCCGCCCGCCCACAAGGTCGAGGCGCCGCCCGGCTCGCTGATCCTCCTGGTCACGGACGGCCTGGTCGAGCGCCGCCATGTGGACCTCCAGCACTCGCTGGACACCCTGGCCGCCGTGGCCGGGGAGACCGGCACGGACCCGGAGGACGTCTGCGCACACCTGCTCGACCGGCTGCGCCCGGACGGCAGCGACGACGTGGCACTGATGGCCGTACGCCTCAACGCCGCCCGCGTCGACGGCTGACCGGCGTACGGGCGTACGGGCGTACGGGCGTACGGGCGTACGGGCGTACGGGCGTACTGCCGCAGGGTTTCCAGACGTACGGCGGCAGGGGCTCCGGACGTATCAGACGACCCCCTCGGCGCGAGGGCCGAGGCGCTGGTCGAGCGCGGCCCCGACCGTGGGGCAGTCGTCGCGGATGACGTCGAGGAAGGCGTCCAGCACCGGGGAGCGGTCCCGGGCGGTGAAGGAGAGGACGAGGTCGGGCAGGGGTGTGCGCGGGGTCACCTCGCAGAACCACGTGCCCGGGCGCGGGGCCGCCAGCATGCGCGAGGGCCCCAGACCGACGCCGACGCCGCAGGCGGCGAGGCCGATGATCGTGTGGATGTCCCGGGCGAAGGCCGCGCCGGACAGCGCGGGGCCGTCCTCGCCCAGCAGGGCGCGCAGCCCGGTCAGCAGGGCGGGTTCGTCCTCGCCGGCCGCCAGGATCAGCGGCTGGCGGCGCAACTGGTCCACGCTCACCGACGGCCGCCCCGCGTAGGGGTGGGCGGTGCTCACCACCGCGATCAGGTGGTCGTGGCCGACCGGCACGGACACCAGGTGTTCGGCTCCGGCGCCGCGCGGCCTGCCCAGCGTGACGGCGACGTCCAGTTCGCCGGCGGCGAGCGCGGCGGTGCTGCGGCTGGTCGCCATCTCGTGCAGTTCCAGGCGGACGCCGGGCCGGACGCGGCCGAAGCGGCGCAGCACACCGGGCAGCGGTTCCAGCAGCGCCGAGGCGATGAACCCGAGCCGCAGCCGGCCCGTCTCACCGCGCGCGGCGCGGCCCGCGTCGGCCGAGGCCGCCGCCATCTCGTCGAGCGCCTTACGGGCCCGGACGAGGAACGCCTGCCCGGCGGCGGTCGGGAACACCCCCCGGCGGGTGCGGTCGAACAGCCGGGCCCCGACCTCCCGTTCGAGGTCGGCGATCTGCTTGGACAGCGGCGGCTGCGCGATGCCCAGCGCCCGGGCCGCCCGGCCGAAGTGCTCGTGCTCGGCCAGGGCCAGCGCGTACCGCAGGTGCCGTGCTTCCATGTCCGCCCCTCCCTTCCCCGGCGATATCCCACAGGTATCACCGGCCAGCTTGCCAGATCTTCCGCTGGATGACCGAGCCCGGATCGCGTGGAATGCGCTCATGACACCTCACTCCCCCACCGGTACCGTCCTCGTCCTCGTGCACGGCGCCTGGCACGGCTCCGGGCACTGGGCGGCGACGCAGCGCGCGCTCGCCGGACTCGGTGCCGCGAGCGTGGCCGTCGACCTGCCGGGGCACGGCTTGGACGCGCCGCTCCCCAGCGGCTACCTCCTGCCGGGCCAGCCCGGCCTGTCCACCGAGAAGTCGCCGCTGGCGTCCGTGACGATGGAGGACGGCGCGGACGCCGTCCTCGACACACTGCGCCAGGTCCGCAGCGCCCGCCGGGTCGTGCTCGTCGCCCACAGCGCGGGCGGCGGCCCGGCGTCGCTGGCCGCCGAGCGCGCACCCGAACTCGTCGACGAGATCGTCTACTTGTCGGCCTTCGTCCCCGCCGGACGGGCGCGGTTCCTCGACTATCTCGGCGGGCCCGAGAACGCCACGGCACGGGGGCAGCACCTGACCCTCGGCGACCCCGAGGCGCTGGGCGCCGTACGGATCAACCCGCTCTCCCCGGACGCCGGTTACGTCGAGGAACTGCGGCAGACCCACTACCACGACGTCCCGCCGGAGCGCTTCGACCGCCTGCGCTCCGTGCTGAGCACCGACCTGCCCCTGGCGTTCCCGTCCGCCCCGGTCACCGTGACCGCGGCGCGCTGGGGGCGGATACCGCGGACGTTCCTGCGCTGCGCGGACGACCGGGCGCTGCCGCCGGCCGTGCAGGACCTGATGATCGCGGAGGCCGACCGGGCGATGCCCGGCGCCCCGTTCACCGTCCGCACCCTGCCGGGCGGCCACAACCCGTTCGCCGCCCGGCCCGGCGCACTCGCGGCGGCGCTGCTGCCGTGAGCGGCCGGCGGACAGGAGCAAAGCCGCCGGAGCCACCCGGCGAGACGCGGCTCCCCCCGGGCCGTCTACCCATGCCGGTCTGAGTACGCGTGCTCAGGCAGGCTGTCCGGGCCCGCTCGTAGTGTCCCTGTCATGCACACAGACCACGCTGCCCGGGGCGCTGTCCCGCGGGTGGGCATCATGTCGGCGGCCTCCTGCCTGCCGGCCCGCGAGGTGACGTCCGAGCGGCTGCAGGAGCAGCTCGCCGCGGCGTCCGGGCTGCGGATGCCGCCCCGGATGCTGGAACGGGTCACCGGGATCCGCTCGCGCCGGGTCGCGGCGGACGGCGAGTACGCCTCGACGCTCGCGGTGCGGGCGGCGCGCACCGCCCTTGACCGGGCCGGGCTCGCGCCGTACGACGTCGACCTGCTGGTGTTCGCCTCGGCCACGCGGGACATGGCCGAACCGGCCACCGCCCACGCCGTGCAGGCCGAACTGGGCTCGCGGGCGCACGCGCTGGACGTGACGAACGCGTGCAACAGCTTCCTCAACGGCATCGACACGGCCCGGGCGATGATCCTGGCCGGGCGGGCCCGCCGGGCGCTCGTGGTCACCGGGGAGACGCCGAGCCGGGCGGTGCGGCGCGCGCCGTCCGGTCCCGAGCAGCTGCGGGACGGCTTCGCGGGCTACACCTTCGGGGACGCGGGGGCCGCGGTGGTGCTGGCGGCGGTGGACCGGGGCGGCATCCTCGACGTGGACACCGAGACGCACTCCGAGCACTGGCGGGTCGGCGGGATCTTCGGCGGCGGGTCGCGCCATCCGCGCGGGGACGATCACACGTACTTCCGGGGCGACGGCGCCGAACTGCGCGAGGTGTTCGAGAAGGTCGGCACCTCGGTCCTCGACCGGATGCGGCAGCGCACCGGGCTGGCCTGGGAGGACTTCCGGCACGTCCTCGTGCATCAGGTGACGGTGCCGTACCTGGAGCGGTTCGTGGAGCTGACCGGCGTCCCCCGGGACCGGCTCGTGCTCACGGTGCCCGAGCTGGGCAACATGGCCAGCGCCACGCTGGGTGTGCAGCTCGACCGCGTGCACGCGGGGCTGCGCCCCGGCGACCGGGTGCTGTTCGTGGGCCTGGGCGGCGGCGTGAGCATCATGACGACGGTCTGGGAGAAGGCGTGAGCGCGCTGTGGGTGGTGGTGCCCGCCCATCAGGAGGCCGCACGGATCGGCGCGACCCTTCAGGCGCTGGCCGGCCAGCGGGACCGCGACTTCACGCTCGTCGTCGTCGACAACGCCTCCACCGACGCCACCGCCGGCCTGGCCCGCGACTTCGCCCGCCGGGCGCCGTTCCCGGTGCACGTGCTGCGCGAGGAAGAGAAGGGGGTGGGCTGCGCGGTGGACACCGGATTCCGGTACGCCATCGGGCGCGGCGCGACCCTGCTGGCCCGCACCGACGCCGACTGCCTGCCGCACCCCGGCTGGACGGGCGCCGCCCGCGACGCCCTGCGGGGCGGCGCCGGCCTGGTGTGCGGCCGGATCGACGCGCGCCGCGACGAGCACGGGCCGCTCGGGCGGGCCGCGTTCCGCGCCCTGGTGCGCCTGGCCGCGCTGTTCGGGCGGGTCCGCCCGGCCCACCGGCGCCGGCACGGCTACCTCGCCCCGTACCGGATGCACGCCGGGAACAACATGGCCGTCACCGCCGCGCTGTACGAGGCCGTGGGCGGCATGCCGCGCCGCCCCTCCCCCACCGACCGGCTCTTCCTGAACCGGGTGCGCCGCCACACCACCGCCGTCGTGCACGCCCGCGCCATGGTCGTGGAGAACTCCACACGGCGACTGCGCGCCTACGGCCTGGCCGGCACCGCCCGCTGGTACCTCGGCAAGGGGCCTGGCCGGCACGGAGAGGACCCGCGCTGATGATCGACTCCCTCGCCCACACCCTGCGGGCCCGGCCCGACCGGCCCGCCCTCCTCGGCACCACCCGCACCGGTGCCGTACGGGTCAGGGCCACCTGCGCAGACCTGGCCGACCTCGGCGACCGGTACGCCGCCGCCCTGCACGCCCGCGGCATCGGCCGGGGCGGGACCGTCGGGGTCGCGGTGCGGCCCGGGCCCCGGGCGCTGGCCGTGCTGCTGGCCGTGCACCGGCTGGGCGCGCGGGCCGCGGTGCTCGACCCCGGCGCCGGGCCGGACGTGCTGCGCGCCCGGCTGGCCCTCGCCGAGCCCGGCCTCGTCCTCGCCGACGCGACCGCGCAGGCGGTCGCCGGGTGGGCCCGCCCGCTCGCCCGCCGCGCCCACCTCGCGCTGCCGGACCTGGCCGGACTCGGGCCGGTGGTCACCGTCGGACCGCGGCTGCCCGGCTGCGCGCCCGCCCTGGACGACGGGGCGCGGGCCGCGGTGCCGCCGCGCCCGGTGGACGAGGACGCCGACGCGGTCGTGGTCTTCACCTCCGGCACCACGTCCCGGCCGCGCGCGGTGGTGCACACCCGGTCCTCGCTCGCCGCCGGTATGGCCACCGTGACCGAGCTGGTCCGGCCGCGGGCGGGGCGGCCGGTCCTGGGCGGGACGTTCTTCGTCCTCGTCCCGTCCCTGGCGAGCGGCGCGCCGGTCGCGCTGCCCGCCCGCTCACCGCGCGTCCTGGCCCGCCAACTGCGCGAACTCAGCCCGCAGGCGACTTACCTGACGCCTCCTCAGTTGCGGTCGGCGCTGGCGCGGGGGGCCCGGTTCACGGGCCGGGTGTGGACGGGTTCCGCCCCGGCGAGCGCCTCGCTGCTCACCCGGGTCAAGCAGGCGGGCGCCCAGGAGGCGTGGGGGGTGTACGCGCTGACCGAGCTGTTCCCGGCAGCGGCGGTGGAGCAGGCCGAGAAGGCCGCCCACACCGGCGGCGGCGATCTGGCCGGCGCCGCGCTGCCCGGGGTGGAGGCGAAGGTGGACGGAACGGGCGAGCTGCTGGTGTCCGGTCCTGCGGCCCGGGACCGTTACCTGGGCGAGGAGCCGGACCGCTGGGTCGCCACCGGCGACCGGGCCCGGCTGGAGGAGGGCCGGATCGTGCTGGAGGGCCGCGTCAAGGACATGGTGCTCAGGCGGGCGGAGAACATCTATCCGGGGCTGTACGAGCCGTCCTTGCAGGTGCCCGGTGTCGAACTGGCCGTACTGGTCGGCGTACCGGCCGGGGACGGCGACGAGCGGCTGGTCGCCGTCGTGCAGCCGGAACGGGGCGTCGGCCGCCGGGAGCTGCGGGCCGCGCTGGCCGGGCCGCTGGAGCGGATGGGGTCCGCCCGGCCGGACGCGGTGCTGCTGGCCGAGGTCCCGCTGTCCGGGCGTTCCCGCAAACCCGACCGGGCGGCCGCCGCCCGGCTGGCCGCCCGGCGCCTCGCGGAAGGGGGCCGGCGATGAACGCCGCGCCGCCGGCGGCGGCCGGGCCGCTGTGGGTGGTGGTGCCCGCCTACGACGAGGCGGCCTCGATCGGCGCCACGCTGGCCGCGCTGGCCGCCCAGACCGACACCGGCTTCGCGCTGGTCGTCGTCGACAACGCCTCCACCGACGCGACCGCCGCCGTGGTGCGCGGCTTCGCCGCCACCGCGCCGTTCCCCGTGCACCTCGTCCGCGAGGACGAGCGCGGCACGGGCGCCGCCGCCGACACCGGCTTCCGGTACGCCATCGGGCGCGGCGCGACCCTGCTGGTGCGCACGGACGCCGACTGCCTGCCCGCCGCCGACTGGATCGCCGCGGCGCGCGCCGAGTTCGGGCGCGGGACCGAACTGGCCTGCGGGCGCAGCCTCCCGCGCCGCGACGAGCACCCCTCGTTCGCCGAGCGGTACCTGCTGCCCGCGGTAATCCGCACGACCGCCCTGTACGGCCGCTACCGCCCGGCGCACCGCCGCCCGCGCCACCGCGCGCCCTACGTCCTGTGCCACGGCCACAACCTCGCCGTCACCGCCGACCTGTACCTGCGCTGCGGGGGCACGCCGCGGGTGCCGCTGGAGGGACCGCCGGAGGACGTCGGCCTGCTCAACCGGGCACGCGAGCACAGCGACCGGATCGCGCGGGCCGAGCGGATGGTGGTGCACACCAGCCTGCGGCGGCTGCGGGCCTGGGGCGCCCGCCGCACCCTGTTGTGGAACTGGGACCGCCGCTATCTCCCCGCCGACCCGCGAGAGGTGCACATCCGATGACCGCCACGACCGGAGTGCGGGCGGCGCGCGGCCGGGACCGGCGGGTCTACACCCGCTCGCACCCCGCGCTGTTCGCGCTGCTCGCCCTCACCCGCCGCCGCCCCGTGACGCGGCTGGGCCGCGCGGTACTGGTGCACGGCACCGACGCCTGCCGGCACGCCCTGACCCGTGTCCCGCTGGACCGCGCCGCGGCCGGCACCACCGGCGGCGCCGTCCGCGCGCTGTCCTCGGGCGGGGCGCTGTTCGACGAGGCGGGCGCCGGGCACCGGGCCGCCCGGCGCGCGGTCGCCGACCCGCTGGGCGCGGCCGGTGTGGAGCTGCTGCGCCCGGTGTGGCGGGAGGTCCTCGACCGGCGCCTCGCCCCGCTCGGCGCGGGCCGGTCCGTGGACCTCGTACCGCTGGCCCGGGAGCTGGCCGGGGCCACGGTCTCAGCGCTCCTCGACGTCCCCGGGGACCCCGAGCGCATCGCCGGGGCGGCCGGCCGCGCCGCCGCTGCCGCCGTGCGCGACCACCTGCCCGGACCGCGCCCGCCCGGCGCCGCCCGGGCGGCCGTCGCGGCGACGGCCCGGCTGGAGGCCCTGCTGCGCCCGGCCGGGTCCGGCGCGGACGCGGCCCTGCGGGCGATGCTCGCGGTCGCCGCCGTCAACACCACCGTGGCGGCCCTGCCGCGCGCCGCCGCCTGGTGCGCGGACGCGGCGCTGTGGGACCAGGCCGCCGACGACCGGCTGCGCCCGGCGCTGGTGGGCGAACTGCTGCGGGTGATCGCGCCCTCCCCGCTGCTGCCGCGCGTGGCGGCGGCCGACGCGGACCTCGGCGGGTGCCCGGTACGGGCCGGGGACCGGCTGATCCTGGTGGCCCGGCACGCGGCGCGGGCCCACGACCTCGCGCCGGACGCCCACCACCCGGCCCCGCCCGCCGTGGCCCAGCTCGTCTTCGGCGCCGGGCCGCACGCCTGCCCGGGCGCCCGGCTGGCCCGCGCCCAGCTCGACGACACCCTCGCCGCGCTGGCCCCGTACCGTCCCGCCGTCCGGCGCGCCCGCGTGGACCGGCGCGCCGCGCTGCCCGGCTGGCGCACGCTCACCGTCCGCGCCACGAGCACGGCGCAGGAGGACCGGTGACCAGGATCGCCGTCACCGGCGCGAGCGGCTTCTGCGGCGCTCACGTCGCCGTCGCCGCCGCGGCCCGGGGCGACGAGGTGCTGTGCGTGGGCCGGCGGCCCGGGCCGGTGGGCCGGCACGTCCCGTGGGACGCCGCCCGCGAGGTGCCCGACCTGTCCGGCGCCGACCTCGTCGTGCACTGCGCGGCGGCGGTCGGCGACCCGGTGCCCGGCTCCCGCGCCGAGGCCGCGATGCGGGCCGTCAACGTGCACGGCACGGCCCGGCTGCTGGCGGCGGCCGGGGGCCGGCCGGTGGTGTGGGTGAGCAGCGCCAGCGTCTACGCGCCGGGCCCCGGCCGCTCCCGGATCACCGAGGACCATCCGGTGCGCGGCCAGTCGAACGCGTACGGCCGTACCAAGGCCGCCGGAGAGGCCCTCGCGCTGGCCGGCGGCGCCGTCGTGCTGCGGCCCCGGGCGGTCTACGGCCGCGGGGACCCGCATCTGGTGCCCCGGCTGCTCTCCCGGGTCCGGCGCGGCCTGCTCCTGCTGCCGGGGCCCAGCGTCCGTCTGAGCCTGACGGCCGTGGAGAACCTCACCGACGCCTGCCTGGCCGCCGCCGGCTGGCCGCCGGCCGCCTACAACATCGCCGACCCGGTGCCCTACGACCGGGACCGCGCGGTCCAGGCCGTCCTGCGGGCCCACGGCGTCCGGGCCAGGGTCCGGCACGTCCCGCCGGCTCTCGCCCGCTCGGCGGCACGGGCCGCCCTGACCCTGGCCCGACTGCGCCCGGACACGGAACCGTTCCTCACGCCCTACGCCGTCGACCAACTGGCCGACCCGGTCGTCCTGGACGTGACCAGGGCCGAGTCCCTGGGGTGGACAGGGCGGCGCGTCCTGGCGGACTACACGGCGGAACTCGGGGGTGAGGCGGAGGGAGGGGTGATGGCCAGGACGGGCCGCCGCTGACGGGAGGTCATGCGGCGGGCAGCCCCGGCCTCCACCGGGCAGCGCGGGTGACGGGCAGCCCCGGCCTCCACCGGGCAGCGCGGGTGACGGGCAGCCCCGGCCTCACCGGGCAGAGCCGATCAGGCGGCGGCAGCCTGGCCTCCTCCGGGCGGAACCGGGCGTGGGCGGTAGTCCGGTCGCCACCAGGCAGAGCGGGTCATGTGGCGGGCGGACCGGCTCTCTCCGGGCAGAACCGGTCGTCGGCGGCAGCCGACCCGCTCCCGGCGGAGTCGGTCATACGGCGGGCGGACCGGCCCTCTCCCGGCAGAACCGGACATCGGCGGCAGCCCGGTCGGTCCCCTACCGGCGGACCCGGTCATACCGCGGCCGCCCAGCCCCCTCCCGGCAGAGCCGGTTACGCGGCGGGCAGCCCGGTCTCCTCCAGGGAGCGGCGCAGGCGGTCCAGGCCGCGGCGGGTGTGGCTCTTGACGGTGCCCAGTGGCCAGCCCGTGACGTGGGCGATCTGCGTCTGGGTCAGGTCCTGGTAGAAGGCGAGCCGCAGCACCCGGCGCTGCGGCTCGCTCAGCCCCCGCAGCGCCTCTCCGACGACGAGGCGGTCCAGCGCGGCCTCCGGGTCCCCGCCGGCCCCCTGCCCCGGTGGCGGGAGGAGTCCGGCCGCCGCCGCGGTCAGTTCGGCGCGCCGGGTACGGGCGGCGAGGGCGTCCGCCACCTTGCGCCGGGTGATGCCGACCAGCCAGGCGGGGAACGGTCCCCGCTCGGCGGCGTACCCCCCGCGTCCGCGCCAGGCCGCGGTGAACACCTGCTGGGTCACGTCCTGCGCCTCGCACGTGTCCCCGAGTGCCTGCCGGGCCAGACCGTGGACGAGCCCGGACCACCGTCGGTGCAGGCCCGCCCAGTCACCGATGTCGTCGCGGTCGCGCATGCCGGGCCTCCTCCTGACCGGCGCGGTGGCACCGGGCTCGTGTGATCCAGGCTGCGATCGTGGGAGGCTGGGGACAACTCGCATCGATACCGCGTCGAAATGGCCCCTTGCGGATGTCCGGACACCCCGAGCCCGACCCGAACGCCGGACACCCCGAGCCCGACCCGAACGCCGTCGCGCCCGGCCCGAACACCGTCGCGGGCGTGCCGACCGGCGTGCTCGCCCGGCGGCTCGGCGTCTCCCCGACGACCCTGCGTTCCTGGGACCGCCGCTACGGCATCGGGCCCGCCCTGCGCTCCGAGGGCCGCCATCGCCGCTGGTCCCCCGAGGACATCGCGATGGTGGAGGAGATGTGCCGGCTGACGGCGGCGGGCGCGCCACCGGCGGAGGCGGCGAGGGTGGCCCGGCTGCGGTCCGCCGCGCCGCCCGGCCCGGAGGCGGACGACGCCACCACCGGCGTGGGCAGTGCGGTGGGGGTCAGGCCCGGCGGTGCCGGCAGCGGGCTTCCGCTCGGGGACGTACGGCAGGAGTGCCGGGGTCTGGCCCGGGCGGCGGTGCGACTGGACGCGCCGGAGCTGGAGGCACGCCTGCTGGAGGCCGTCAGGCAGCACGGGCTGACGGTGGCGTGGGAGGAGGTGATGGTGCCGACGCTGCGGGCGGTGGGCCGCAAGTGGGAGTCGTCCGGCGACCGCTATGTGGAGGTCGAGCACCTCCTGTCCTGGCACGTCTCCGGCGCGCTGCGCAGCGCGCCGCTGCTGCTGCCGCGCGCCGAACCGCCCGCCGGTGCCCCGCCCGTGGTGCTGGCCTGCACGCCGGACGAGCAGCACACGCTCCCCCTGGAGGCGTTGACGGCCGCGCTGGGCGAGCGGGGGGTGCCGACCCGGACGCTCGGCGCGGCGGTGCCGGTGGACGCGCTGCTGGCGTGCGTGCGGCGCACCGGGCCGGCCGCGGTCGTCCTGTGGGCGCAGAGCCGCGCCACGGCGTCGCTGTCGCTGGCCCGGCATGTCGCCGCCCTGGAGTGGGGCGCGGCGGGTGCGCGCCGGCGCCCCCTCGTCCTGCCCGCCGGCCCGGGCTGGGACCGCCGGCCGGCCACCGGCCTGCACCGCTGCACCGGGCTGCGGGACGCGACGCGGACGCTGAGCCGTCTCTACGGCCGGTGAGCCGCCTCCAGTCCAGGGACGGTGAGCCGCCTCCACGGATGCCGAGTCGTCCCCGCGGCTGCCGAGTCGTCCTCAGCGCTGCCGGTCGCGGGCCTGCCGGAACCGGTCGAGGCCCGCGGACAGGTCCACCACCGGATCGGGGTAGTCGAGGGCGGCCCGGTCCGCGTCCGGCAGCTTCCACGGCTCGTGCACCGACCGGCGGTCGAGACCTTCGAGTTCGGGCACCCAGCGGCGTACGTAGGCGCCTTCGGGGTCGTAGCGCCTGGCCTGGACGACGGGGTTGAGGACCCGGTTGGGGCGGGTGTCGGTGCCGGTGCCGGCCGTCCACTGCCAGTTGAGCTGGTTGTTGGCCACGTCGCCGTCGACCAGCCAGTGCAGGAAGTGCGCGGCGCCGATCCGCCAGTCGACGTACAGGGTCTTGGTGAGGAAGCTCGCGGTCAGCAGCCGGGCGCGGTTGTGCATCCAGCCTTCGTGGCGCAGTTGGCGCATCGCCGCGTCGATCACCGGATAGCCGGTGCGGCCCTCGCGCCAGGCCTCGATGTCGGCGCACGCGGTGCGCTCGGTGCGCCAGCGGTCGCGTTTGGTGCGGTAGTCGGCGTGGGCGGCCTCGGGGCGGGCGGCGAGGACCTGGCGGTGGAAGTCGCGCCAGGCGAGCTGGCGTTCGAACGCCGCGGCGCCGGGTCCGCCGCGGCGGCGGGCGCGGTGGACGAGTTCCACCGGGGAGAGGGTGCCGAAGTGCAGGTGCGCGGAGAGCCGGGAGGTGGCGTCGCCTGCCAGGTCGTCGTGGGTGTCGGCGTAGGCGTCCAGGCCGCGCCGCCAGTACGCGGTCACCCGCTTGCGTCCCTCGCGTTCGCCGCCGGGCGGCAGGGCGGGCGAGACGCCGGTGACCTGGCCGCGCCCGGGGAGCGGCTCGCCCTGGACGTGGTCGGGGACGGGCACGCGGCGCGGGGCCGCGACGACACCGCGCAGCCGGACCCGCGTCCACTGCCGGTGGTACGGCGTGAAGACCGCGAAGTGGTCGGAGGAGGCCGGGGTGACCTCGCCGGGCGGCACGGCCACGGTGACCGACTCGTGCACGAACAGGCGGCGGCCGTCCGCCTCCAGCGCGGTGCGCAGCCGCTCCTCGCGGCGGGTCGCGAAGCGGCTGTGCGCGGCCGCCATGTGCACCTCGTCGGCGTCCGCCTCGGCCGCCGTCCGGCACACCTGCTCGACCAGATCGCCGGAGCGCACCACGAGCCGGCCGCCGCGCTCGCGCAGCGCGGCGTCGAGGTCGGCCAGGCAGTCGGCGAGGAAGGCGCTGCGGTTGGGGGTGGCGAATCCGGCCGCCGCCACGGCGCGGTCGCGCACGAAGAGCGGGACGACCGCGTCGGCGGAGTCCAGGGCGGCGCGCAGCGGCGGATGGTCGTGCAGGCGCAGGTCCGAGGTGAACAGGACGACCGAGACGTGCATGGCTTCAGCTTCTCTCCGGAGGACGGCGGCGGCCGGTACGGGCCGCGGTGTCTTCCGGCGGCGCGGCGGTTCCGGATGCGGTGCCGGGCAAGGAGTGGGTGCCGGCCGCCCCCGCGGGGTCCTCGCGCTCCGCCTGGGCGCGGGCGGCGGCGCGGACGATGTTGCGGGCCATGCCGCCGAAGACGAGGGCGTGGAAGGGCGAGACGCTCCACCAGTACAGCTGGCCGAGCAGGCCGCGGGGGTGGAAGAGGGCGCGCTGCCGGTAGCGGACGGGCCCGGACCCGGCACGGGCCCTGGCATCGGCCTCGGCTCTGCCTCCGTCGCGGGCCCCGTTACGATCTCCAGCCCCGGACCCAGCACCGGCACCGGCACCGGCACCGGCACTGACCCCATCACTGTTTCCAGCCGCGCCACCGTGCCCGTCACCGTGCCCGGGACCGCCTCCCGGCTGCTCCCCCTGCCCAGGGCCGTCCACCCGCATCTCCAGCCAGGCCAGGCCGGGCAGCCGCATCTCGGCGCGCAGCCGCAGCAGCCGTCCCGGCTCGATCTCCTCCACCCGCCAGAAGTCCAGCGAGTCGCCGACGCGCAGCCGGCGGGCGTCGCGTCGGCCCCGGCGCAGGCCGACCCCGCCGGCGAGGCGGTCCAGCCAGCCGCGCACGGCCCAGGCCAGCGGGAAGGAGTACCAGCCGTTCTCCCCTCCGATGCCCTCGATGACCTGCCACAGCGCCTCGGGGGCCACGTCCGCGTCGCGTTCCCGTACGTCGGTGTAGAGGCTGCCGCCGGCCCAGTCCGGGTCGGTGGGGAGCGGGTCGCTGGGGGCGCCCGGTACGGAGGCGGACGACCAGCGGGTGCTGACCTGGGCGTCCTGGACGCGTTGCAGCGCGAGGGCGACGGCGCGGTCGAAACCGAGGGGGTGGCCGGGCGGGCTGGGCAGGTACCGTTCGATGTCCCGGTCGTGGCAGACCACCTCGTGGCGCAGGGACTCCGTGAGCGGGCGGGCGATCGAGGCCGGGACCGGGGTCACCAGGCCGACCCAGTGGCTGGACAGGCCGGGGGTGAGGACGGGCACGGGCAGGATGAGCCGTGCGGGCAGTCCGGCGACGGCGGCGTAGCGGCGCATCATGTCCAGGTAGGTGAGGACCTCCGGGCCGCCGAGGTCGAAGGCGCGGCTGACGTCGGCGGGGAGGGTGGCGCAGCCCACGAGGGTGCGCAGCACGTCGCGTACGGCGATCGGCTGGATGCGGGTGCCGACCCAGCGGGGGGTGACCATGACCGGCAGGCGTTCGGTGAGGTAGCGGAGCATCTCGAAGCTGGCGGAGCCGGAGCCGATGATGACGGCGGCGCGCAGTACCGCGGTCGGTACGCCCGAGCCGAGCAGGATGCGGCCGACCTCGGCGCGGGAGCGCAGGTGCGGGGAGAGGCGGGACTCGGGCACACCGGCGGGAGTGAGGCCGCCCAGGTAGACGATCCGCCGGACGCCTGCGCGGTGGGCCTGCTCGCCGAAGGTCCGGGCCGCCTCGCGGTCGGTGCGTTCGAAGTCGCCGCCGGTGCCGAGGGCGTGCACCAGGTAGTAGGCGACGTCCATGCCGGTCATGGCCCGTGCCACCGAGTCGGCGTCGGTGACGTCTCCCTGGACGATCTCCACCTGGTCGGCCCACGGGTGGTCGCGCAGCTTGCGCGGGGTGCGGACCAGGCAGCGCACCCGGTGGCCGGCGGCCAGCAGCTCCGGTACCAGCCGGCCGCCGATGTATCCGCTCGCGCCGGTCACCAGGCAGGTCGGGGGCGGGTCGGCCACCGGCCCGTCCCCTGTCCTCGGGGTGGTCTGTCCGTCGTCCATGATCCCGCCTCTGCCGCCCGCCGTCGTGTTCCTCCCGGGTCTTTACCGTGCGGGGGTCGGGGCCGGATGCGCCTGATGCGTGCGGCGGTCGGGTGACGGGGACGGGTGACGGGGACGACGGCCCCGGGCCCGGGCGGCTCGACCGGCCAGTCGGCCAGTCGGCCAGTCGGCCAGTCGGCCAGTCGGCCAGTCGGCGGCGGGACGGTACAGGACGGCTATGCCTTGCGGGCCAGTCCGGCGGCGATGAGGCGTTCCCAGACGGTGAGTTCCCGTTCGCCGTCGCCCTGCCACGGGTTGTCGACCGTCTCGGGCCGCCACAGAGGGGCGGGAACGATCCCGGGGTCGAGGATCTCCAGGCCCTCCAGCAGGGCGGCGATCTCCTCGTCGGTGCGCCAGCGGCCGCGGCCGAAGGTCTGCTGGAGGACTCCCTCGGCCTCGACCGTCTCCGGGTTGTTGCCGGAACGGAAGTGGCTGACGAAGAAGTGGCTCCCGGAGGGCACGTGGTCGCGCCAGTAGCGGACGATGGCGGCCGGGTCCTCCTCGTCGTTGACGTGGTGCAGGATGGCGCTGAACATGACCGCGACGGGACGCTCGAAGTCGATCAGTTCCACGGTGTCCGGGTGGGTGCGGACGTTCTCGGGGTCGCGCACATCGGCCCGGACGACCCGGGTCCGCTCGTTCTGCTCCAGCAGCGCACGGCCGTGGACCAGCACCTGGGGGTCGGTGTCGACGTACACGACCCGGGTCTCCGGAGCGTGGCGCTGGGCGACCTGGTGGACGTTGTCGGCGGTCGGGAGGCCGCTGCCCAGGTCGATGAACTGCCGTATACCGGTGGTCGTCGCGATCTGCCCGACCGCGCGGGTCAGGGCGGCGCGGTTGGCGAAGGCGATCGCGACCGACCCGGGAAGGTCACGTTTGAACACATCACCGATCTCCCGGTCCACGGCGTAGTTGTCCTTGCCGCCGAGCAGGTAGTCGTAGACCCGGGCGATGCTGGGCCTGGTGGGGTCGATGGAGATGCCTTCGTCCGTCATGGCGGCCATCCTTCCCTGGAACGCGGCCTGCTGACCATCACTTCGGCGCACCGATCAGTCGGCACGGGGGTGAACGGGGGCGTCGGCCAGGCCGTTGCGCACCATGGCCAGGAACTCGCCGTCCGCGAGACCGAGTTCGCGTGCCTGGGCGATGAGGCGGTGCACGGCCTCGCCGAGCCGGGCCTGGTCCGCGACGCCGGGCGCGGCGGTGATCATCGCGCCCCGGCCGCGGCGCAGTTCGATCAAGCCCTCGTCGCGCAGGCGCTGGTAGCCGCGCAGCACCGTGTGCACGTTGACACCCAGCGACTCGGCGACCTCGCGGGCAGGGGGCAGCCGCTCCCCCGGCGCCGCCGTACCGTCGGCGATCGCCCCTCGCACGCAGGCGGCGATCTGCTCCCCCAAGGGCACGGGGGAGCCGGGAAGCACCCGGAACAGCATCCCTACCCACGCTCCCGCGCATGACGTTCCACCAGGCCGTTGAGGAGGGCGGCCGCGGTGGTGGCGTCGTCGACGGTGACGACGTACTCACGTCCCGCCACCGTGCGGACCGACAGTGCCTCACCCGAACGCAGCACCACGCCCCGCCGGTTCGGGAGGATCCGGTAGCCCCAGCCGCCGAAGTCCGCCATGGCGCTGATCCGGAGGCTGCCGGCCGCGGAGACGCGGGCGAGCGGCACGGCCAGGCGGGGGCGGGGCAGGATCATCGAGGCGACCGTGAGGCCGCGCCGGTCGACGGCCACCCGGACACCGGCGAGCGGGAGTGCGCACAGGCCGGCGACGAGCAGGGGCACTCCGGCCTGCCGGAGTCCGGACACCAGGGCGGCCAGCCCGCCGAGCGTGGTGGCGGCGGCCGGGAACAGCAGGGCGCGGGAGATCATGGTGCGGCTCCAGGCCGCGGCCTCGCCCTCGGCCAGCGGCAGCGCGAGTGCCGGCGGCACGGGCGCGGGGCGCGGTCCGGCACCCACCAGCCACCAGGCCAGTACGCCGGTGACCGCGCCCGCGAGCAGCAGCACCGCCAGGTGCCACAACGGCAGTCGCACCGCGGCGGGGTCCTGGACGTCCGTGTTGATCAGGACCGTGATGACCAGGGGATAGCCGAGCATGACGGCCGTAGCGGCACCGGCCGCGGCGAGCAGTCGCGCACCGGTGGATTCCTTGGAGACCAGGCTCAGGACGCTGAAGAGCGCCCCGAGACCGAGGATCAGTCCGGCCCCCGACCACAGCGCCGCGGTCCGGCTCATGAAGTCGTCCGCCCCGCCGCCGCCCGAGAAGTGGGTGGCGATCCGCCCCGGCAGCCGGTCGTAACGTGCCAGGAAGACACCGACGTAGGCAACGGCGGCGCCCCCGAACGGAACGGCCGTCAGGACGCATCTGCGGATGGCGGTCATCCAGCTCCCCCCTCACATCATTGTTCTAATTGAAGTAGAACAATGCCACCTTACGCCTGGAGATCAGAACGTCCACCGCGTATGGCTGAACACCCCGTCGTTCCGGCCGAACCCGTACGCGGTGGCCGGGGCGACGGCGTACACCAGCACATCCCCGTTGCGGAAGGCGTCGCCGATGCCGTGGAAGGTGCCCTCGGCCGAGGTGATGTGGGGGCCGTACTTCGTCTCGTAGGCCGTGATCACCTCCTCCAGCACCGCCGGGTCGGTGACCGGCTCGGCGCTCCCTTCGACCACCAGGTCGAGTCCTTCGGTGAGGGAGTTGTTCCCGGTGGTCAGCGCGCAGTGGGCGTGCCGGGCGAGGTTCTTTGCCTTCTGCTCGGCGGGGCCGGTGGAGAAGTACAGGACTCCGTCGTGCCAGGCGGCGATCACGGGGGTGATGTGCGGCCTGCCGTCCGGCCGTACCGTGGAGACCCAGAAGATCTCGGCGGCCGCCAGTTGCCGCTGGGCCTCCGGCCACGCGGTGGCGGTGGCGTCGGCGGCACCCGGGCGGGGGTGGAGCGCTGAGCTGTAACGGGGGTCGAATTCGGTCGTGGGGTGCTTCTGTGATCCGTGCGAGGGCATGACGGGTCTCCTTCCGCTCCTCTCCGTGTAGACCGATCGCCCGCGCCGGAATCATCTCCCCGTCCGGCTCAGCTCCTGCGGTAGGCGGCGAGGAAGGCCCGGGCGCCGGCGGTGGCATAGCGGTCCAGGTCGTCCTGGGTGTGCTGGGGGCCGCCGTGGAACATGGCCTTGTTCACGGGGATCCAGAGCAGCAGCCCGGCGAAGTGGTCGGCGGCCAGCAGCGGGTCCGCGATCACGAGCAGCCCTTGGTCCGCCAGGTTCCGGAAGGTGTCGGCCAGGGTGGCGAGGACCCGCTCGAAGCCCTGCCGGTACCAGGCGGCGCCGAGTTCGGGGAAGGTGTCGGCGTTGGCGATGATCAGGCGGCGCAGCTGGAGCACCTCGGGCCGGGTGAGGGCGCCGAGGAACCGGCGGGCCAGCCCGGTGAGGTTCTCCTCCAGCCGATCGGCGTCGGCCGGGATGCCGGCCACCAGGTCGATCATGGCGTCCACCCGGTCGGTGGTGGCCAGGACGATCTCGGCGAAGAGTTTCTCCTTGTCTGCGAAGTGCTTGTAGACGGTCTGCTTGGAGACCGAGGCCAGCTTGGCGATGTCGTCCATGCTGGTGCCCGAGTAGCCCTTGGCCATGAACGCCCGGGTCGCGGCGTCCATGATCGCCCGGTGCTTGCGGGCCGACCGGCTCTCGTCGTTCGCTTCCATCGCTTCCATCGCTTCCACGCGGACCTCCATCGGTGGCGATCAGTCGGTTAGTACTGGACAGTCTAGTTCCTGAGTGTCTACCGTGACTCTCGGATCGCGGCGGGTACCACACCGTCCAGTTCACTTTCTGGCGGACCACACCATGACCGACACCATCGCGCCCCTACTCGCGGACACCGCCGCCGTACCGGCGTCCCACCGGCCGCCGAGCACCCGGCTCCTGCCGGCCGCCGGCGCCGTGGCGGGCCCGCTGTTCCTGGGGACCGGCCTGGTCCAGGGGCTGACGCGCCACGGCTTCGACTTCAGCCGCAACGCCATCAGCCGGCTCAGCCTCGGTGATCTCGGCTGGATCCAGGTGACCGCCTTCCTGCTGACCGGCGCGCTGCTCATCGCCGGCGCGGTCGGTCTGCACCGGGTCCTGCGGGGCGGGTACGGCGGGACGTGGGTGCCGCGGCTGGTCGGCGTCTTCGGGGCGTCGTTCCTCTTCTGCGCGTTCTTCACCGCCGACCCCGGCGGCGGCTTCCCGGTGGGCGACCCCGCCGCCGGGTCCGGCGCGCTGAGCCCGCACGGCACCCTGCACATGCTGGGCGGCATGGTCGGATACCTCGCCCTGTGCGCGGCCTTCCTCCTGCTGGGCCGCCGTTTCGCCGCCGAGCGGCGTCGCGGCTGGGCCGTCGGTTCCCGCCTCGCCCCGGCGGGCGTCCTCGCCGGCTTCGCCGGTTCCTCGGCCACCGTCCTCGCCTTCACCCTCGGCGCCGGCCTCGGCCTGCTCTGGCTGACCGCGGCCACCGCCCGCCTCGGCGCCTCGGCTTCGGACAGCTGAACACCAAGACACCCGGACACCCGGACACCCTCACCGCAGCACCCGAACAGGAGAGTTTCATGACCACACCCGCCAAGGGACCCGCGAGCTACTTCCCCTCGATCGAGCAGAAGTACGGCCGTCCCGTCCAGGAATGGAAGGACCTCATCCGTGCCTCTGCGCTGACCAAGCACATGGAACTAGTGGGCTGGCTCAAGACCGAACACGGGCTCGGCCACGGCCACGCGAACGCGCTCGTCGCGCACACGCTCGCCGAGGACAAAGGAAGCCGAGGACAAGGGGAAGTGACACATCCGTAGGCGCCGGGTGTTCCGTATGCCCGACGAGAGGCACGCACCAAGAGGAGCCGACTATTCCACTCGACGGGGGTACACGGCTTTCACGGCAGCCCTCAAAGGCGTCTACCTCAAGGAGGATTGTGTGCCTGTCAATCGGATACTCGCCGCGTCCGCCGTCTGTGTCACCGTCACCGCCGCGATAGGCGTCGCCGGATGTGCGAAAGGGTCGTCGGACGACCGGCCCTTCGCCGGGCAGAGCGCGGACCAGGTGGCTTCCCGTGCGGTGAGCGCCACGCGAAACGCCTCCTCCCTGCACATGACGGGCAAGGTCTACGCGAACAGCCGGCCGCTCACCGTCGATTTCCACGTCGACAACAAGAAGACATGCAAGGGCAGGATGACCTCCGAACAAGCCACGGCGGACGTCATCCACGCCGATCAGGCCACGTATATCAAGGGCAACGAGGCTTTCTGGCAGAACACCGCCAAGAACTCGGGCGGCACGCAAAAGGAAACGCAGACGCTGAGCCGACGGTGGGTGAAAGTCCCGATGGGTGACGCCGGCACCACCGGTCTCTGCGACAAGCAGGGATTCCTCGCCGAAATGGACAGCGACAAGTCCGAACGCCAGGGAATGACGAAGGGCGAGACCAGTACGGTCGACGGGCATCAGGCGATCGCCCTGAAGAAGAACAAGGGCGGCGGCGAGACGATCACCATGTATGTCGCCACCGAGGGCAAGCCGTACATCCTGAAGGTGGACCAGTCGGGCGGCAAGGCCCCCAGCACCATGGCCTTCTCCGACTACGAGAAGCCGGTGAGCGCGACCCCGCCGCCCCCGGGCCAGGTGATCGACCGCACCAAGCCGGGCGGGGCCGGCGCCTGAGAGACGGCCGCCCGTCCTCAGCTCCGGGGCAGGACCCGTGGCCCTCGTTGTCAGTGGTCCCGCGTACGGTCGGTGCATGGTCGATCAGAGTCCTCCGCTGCCCTCGGTGCACGACTTCGCCACCTGGGAGCCCTTGCTGCGCCTGCTGCGGGAAGGCCGCGTGAGGGAAGAGGACGGCGCGACCCCCCTGCGCGTCGGGGGGCGTATAGGACGGCACGGTCGGAGTCTGCCGCGGCTACGGCTCCCGTCATCCGCCGGCGCGGCCGTCCGAGCCGAGGACACGCAACGCGAGTCCGACGCGGTGCGGCGGGTGCGGGACGGGCTCGTGGAAGCCGGTGTCGACGACGTCGCGTTCAACGCGCGGATCACGGCCGCCGGGAGGACCACCCTGCGCCTGCGGGGGCCGAGCCCGGCGGTGGTGGACTCCGGCAGCGGCACCTCGCACCCGGGGACGCTCCTCCTGGTCGAGGGCGCCCTGCCCGAGCCCTTGCGCCGCCTGCCGGAGCCCACGCCCGCAGCCGCGCCGGCCCCTTCGGCGGACCCGGAACTGCTGGAGCGGACACTGCGGGAGCGGCTGCCCCACGCCATCGGCGCGACGGAGGCGGAGATCGCCGCCGCGGAAGCGCGGCTCGGTGTCGCCCTGCCCGAGGAACTCAAGGCGCTCCACCGGGTGACACGGTCGAGCCGGCTGGACCGGACCGGCGACCACCGGGCCGCGGAACGCCTGCACACGGCGGTCGGCTGCGAACTCCTCGACCTGGACGGCCTGTACATCGCCGACGCGGCGTCCCGCGAGTGCCCCTGGGAGTCCGCGGCGATGACGGCGGTGGTGACGCCGCCCGACGCCGCGGTGCAGGGGCTGGTCGGTTCGCCCGGCTGGATCGCGTTCGGGGACAACGGCGGCGGCGACCGGCTGGCGATCGACCTGACCCCCGGCCCGCGCGGCCACCTGGGACAGGTCGTCGTCCTCAGCCACGAGGAGATCATCGGCGCCGATCCGGTCGCCGACTCGCTGACCGATCTGGTGCTGGGCCGGCGCGGCGAGCGAAACGGCGCCCCTCGCGGTCACCGGCCGCCGGCCGTGGCGTACGTCAACGTCCACGGCATACCGAGCGTCGAGGCCGCCGCGCACCCGGGTCTGGAGGTCCTGTCCATCGGTGTGTGGGACGCCGAGCCGCTCGGCCTGGCCCCGGTCACGGGACTCCCCCGTCTGCGGTCCCTGTCCGCGTATCCCGGCACCCTCGCCGACCCTCTGGAGATCGCCGGGCTCACCGGCCTGGAGTATCTGGAGCTGGGCCCGCAGGACTGGCGTGCCCTGCTGGACGCGGGTGCCGTCCCGCGCGGTCTGTCGGCCGCCGCCATCAGCGCGCGCGGCGACCAGGACCCCCTGCCGGTCGTCGCCCTCGCCAACGAACTCCTGACCCTCTGGGACCGCCCCCAGATCGTCCAGACCGTCCTGGAGGGCGACCTCGGGCCCCTGCCGTAGCGGGCGGCCTGCCGTGGCGGACGGCGGACGCGGCGCGTCGCCAGCCGACAGGGGAGGTCGGGAGGTCGGCAGGAGGCAGTCGACAGGGCGGGGTGGGTCACAGGCCCACATCGCGGCCGCGCATGTCCTCCAGGGACTCGCGGCGCACCAGCAGGCGGGCGCGGCCGTCCCGTACGGCGACCACCGGCGGGCGGCCGACCAGGTTGTAGCCGGAGGCCATGGACAGGTGGTACGCGCCCGCCACGGGGACGGCCAGCAGGTCGCCGGGGCGTACGTCGGCGGGCAGGTCCACCTCGGCGGCCAGGATGTCGCCCGCCTCGCAGTGCCGTCCCACCACGGTCACCCGGGCCGGTTCCGCCGCGCCGCGACGGCCGATCAGGCGCGGCGCGTACCGCACGCCGTACAGGGCCGGGCGCGGGTTGTCGCTCATGCCGCCGTCGACCGCGACGAAGACATGGCCGGCCGTGTGCTTGACGGACAGCACGCGGTACAGCGCGATACCCGCCGGGCCCGCGATCGCCCGGCCCGGTTCGATGATCAGGCGGGGTACCGGCAGTCCGGCCGTGGCGCAGGCGTCGGCGAGTTCCGCGCGCACCCTGCGGGCGAGTTCGGCCAGGTCCAGGGCCGGTTCGCCGGGGCGGTAGGCGATGCCGTGGCCGCCGCCCAGATCCAGTTCGGGCAGGGTCAGGCCGTACTGCTCGGACAGGCGGGCCATCAGACCGGTCATGCGGCGGACGGCGACGAGGTAGGGCCGGACGCTGGTGATCTGGGAGCCCAGGTGGCAGTGCAGGCCGGTCAGTTCGAGCTGCGGCTGACCGAGTATGCGGGCGATGGCATGCTGCGCGTAGCCGTCGCTGATCGACAGGCCGAACTTCTGGTCGTCCGTGCCGGTGCGGATCTTCTCGTGGCCGCCCGCGCCGATGCCGGGCACCACCCGGACCATCACCTTCTGGTGCCCGCCCGGGCCGACGGCGGCCGCCAGCCGGGCGATCTCCGAGGGGCTGTCGATGACGACGCGTCCCACGCCCAGCCGCAGGGCGGTGTCCAGGTCGTGCGGTGACTTGGCGTTGCCGTGCAGCACGATCCGCTCGGGCGGGAAGCCGGCGGCGACGGCGAGTTCGAGTTCGCCGGCCGAGCAGACGTCCAGGCCGAGGCCCTCTTCGCGCGTCCAGTGGGCCATGGCCCGGCACAGGAACGCCTTGGCCGCGTACAGGACGTCGGCGTCGGGGAAGGCGCCCCGGTAGGCGCGGCAGCGGTTGCGGACCTCGGACTCGTCGAGGACGTAGACGGGGGTGCCGAAGCGCTCGGCGACGTCGGAGAGCGGGACGCCGCCCACGACGAGGTCGCCGTGCGGGGAGTGCGTGGTGGAGGCGGGCCACACCGACCGGGCGGCGGGCGCGGCGAGGCGGGCGGGTTCGTGCAGTGTGGTCATGGGGTCGGCCCTCTCAGACGGTGCGCAGCGCGGGTGTCGCCGGCACGCGGGGGGTGAGCGCCATGGGGGCCGGGGCGGTGAACTGGGGGTCCACCGTGACGGTGGTGATGCCGAGCGGGGCGGTCAGCGCGCGCAGGACGGGTTCGGCCAGGCGGACCCAGGGCTGCTGGGGGCCGAGGGTGGCGGTCAGCCGGCGCACGGTGGTGAAGGCGACGGCCGTACGGTCGCCGAGCGGCGTGCGGAAGAGCCGGGCCGCGTGTCCGTGGGGGCCCGGCCGGACCGGGACGTAGAGGGGTCCGGCCGGGAACCGATCGGAGGGTTCGGGATCGTCCGCGTACAGGGGTGCTGCCATGGGGTGCCTCCCGGAGAGGGCGGGGCGCGAGTGGTGTGGCGAGCCCCGGGCGCGGGGAGGTGCGCCGGGGCTCGCACCCGACGGTATGCCCGGCGACGCCCGGTGTCGCGGAGGCCCTGACGGGACGCTGACGACGAGTGGTCCGGCCTTGACGGGACGCTGACGCGCCCGGTGGCGGGGCGGGGTTGCCGGGGGCGTCCGCCGCGGTGAGGCGAGGGGGCCGCGACCGGGGTTCGGTTCCCCGCACCACGGAGCCGGGCGGCCTGATCGCTCACCGCGCGCCGCCCGCCGAGGATGAGGACATGACTGAGAAGGTGATGGACATCGGGGCGGGACCGCCGCCCGGGCACAGGGGCCGGGACCGCCGCACGGGCACAGGACCTGCACCGCGAGTACGGGCGCGGCGCCGCCGCCGTACGGGCGTTGCGCGGAGCACCGGCTGAGCGGCCGCGGGGTCCTGGCCGGCGCCGGGGGCCGCCTCTGGACAGCGCCCATAAGCGACTGCTTAGTATGAGGAGGTACGGCATCGGCGCCGGTCACCGCACGACCCCACACCGAGAAGAGAACCCATGGCCTCCCTCCTGCTCTCCCGTCGGGATCTCGACTTCCTGCTGTACGAGTGGCTCGACGTGGAATCCCTCACCGCGCGCCCGCGTTTCGCCGAGCACTCGCGGGAGACCTTCGACGCGGTGCTGGACCTGAGCGAGACGATCGCCACCCGGCACTTCGCGCCGCACAACAAGAAGAACGACGCCGAGGAGCCGCGCTTCGACGGGACGCGGGTGCACATGATCCCCGAGGTCGGGCAGGCGCTGCGGGTCTTCGCCGAGGCCGGGCTGATCGGCAGCGCCATGGACGGCGAGGTCGGCGGCCTGCAACTGCCCGGCGTCGTGGCCGACGCCTGCTTCGCCTGGTTCCAGGCCGCCAACGTGGGCACGGCCGCCTATCCCTTCCTCACCATAGGCAACGCCAACCTGCTGCTGGCGCACGGCAGCGCGCAGCAGATCGACACCTATGTGCGCCCGATGGTCGAGGGCCGCTTCACCGGCACCATGTGCCTGTCGGAGCCGCAGGCCGGGTCCTCGCTGGCCGATGTGCGCACCCGCGCCGAACCGGCAGGCGACGGCACCTACCGCCTGTTCGGCAGCAAGATGTGGATCTCGGGCGGGGACCACGAACTGACCGAGAACATCGTCCATCTGGTCCTGGCCAGGATTCCCGGCGGACCACCCGGCGTGAAGGGCCTGTCGCTGTTCATCGTGCCCAAGCGCCTCGTCGGCGCCGACGGGACGCTCGGGGAGCGCAACGACGTCGTGCTGGCCGGCCTCAACCACAAGATGGGCTACCGGGGCACGACGAACACCCTGCTCAACTTCGGCGAGGGCGGCTTCCGGCCCGGCGGGGCACCCGGAGCCGTCGGCCGGCTGGTCGGCGAGCCGCACCGCGGGCTGTCGTACATGTTCCACATGATGAACGAGGCCCGCATCGGCGTCGGACTCGGCGCCACGGCGCTCGGCTACACCGGCTACCTGCACGCCCTGGACTACGCGCGCACCCGCCCCCAGGGCCGCCCGGTCGCCGCCAAGGACGCCACCGCTCCCCAGGTGCCGATCATCGAGCACGCGGACGTACGGCGCATGCTGCTGGCGCAGAAGTCGTACGTGGAGGGCGCGTTGGCGCTGATCCTGTACTGCGGGCGGCTGCTCGACGAGCAGCGCACGGCCCCGACGGCAGCGGAGCGCGAACGGGCCGGGCTGCTCCTGGACGTGCTCACCCCGATCGCGAAGAGCTGGCCCTCCCAGTGGTGCCTGGAGGCCAACAGCCTGGCCATCCAGGTGCACGGCGGTTACGGCTACACCCGCGAGTACGACGTCGAGCAGTTCTACCGCGACAACCGCCTCAACCCGATCCACGAGGGCACGCACGGCATCCAGGGCCTCGATCTGCTGGGCCGCAAGGTCGTCGCGGACGGCGGCGCCGGTCTGCGCGCGCTGGCGGCGGCCGTCTCCGCGACGACGGCCCGTGCGGCGGCCGCGCGGGGCGAACTCGCCGCCGAGCTGGGCGCGTTCGGCCGGCGGCTCGATGCCGCTCTGGAGCGGGTCATGACCGTGACCCGGCGCGTGTGGGCGGGCGGCGATCCCGCGGCCGCCCTCGCCAACGCCTCGGTCTATCTCGAAGCGGTGGGCCACACCGTGCTGGCCTGGATCTGGCTGGAGCAGCTGCTCGCCGCGGACGGGCGCGACGGCGACTTCTACGAGGGCAAGCGCCAGGCGGGACGGTACTTCTTCCGGTACGAACTCCCCCGCACCCAAGCCCAGTTCGACTTGCTGGAGAGCCTCGACCGCACGACTCTCGACATGCGGCCCGACCACTTCTGACGCCGGCTACGCGAACGGTCCTTCGTCGACGAAGCTCCGCAGCCGTCGGGCGAACGCCTCGGCCTCGCCGGGCGGCCACGAGGACAGGCTCGCCATGATGTGGGCGGCCAGCCGGGTGCGCAGTTCCGCCACCGCCCGCCGCCCCCGCTCGGTGAGGATGAGCAGGTGCGCGCGCCGGTCGGCGGGGTCCATCTCCCGGCGCACCAGGCCGGCCTCCTCCAGCCGGGAGGCGCGGCGGGTGACGCCGGAGCGGTCCACTCCGGCGTCCGGGGCCAGGTCGGCCGCGCTGCGGGGCCCGGTCCGGGCGAGCGCGCTGAGCACCGGGTACGTCAGCTCGTCCACCGCCTCCCCCATGCCCTCGGTGAGCTTCTTGTGCAGCTGCGCACGCGTGGTGCGCCGCAGCAGGACGCCCAGCGCGTCCGCGATCTCGTGTCCTACCTCGTCGTTCTCCATGACCAGAAGAATAGCGTGCGCTGCGCACGCGATCCCTGCTACAGTCAAGGCGAAGCGTGCGCAGCGCACGCATTACCGTCTCTCGTACGGAGGACTCCCCATGACCCGCACCGGCATCGAGACCGCTCTCTGCGACCTGCTCTTCAACCCCGACCTCAGCCTCCAGGAGGCCGCCGACCGCCACTTCGCGCCGGAGTACCGCCAGCGCACCGACGGGGAGTGGGCCGACCGCGCCGAGTTCCTGGACCACATCGCCCACCTGCGCGCCCTCGTCGCCGACGGGCGTGTCGAAGTCCATGACGAGCTGTACGACGGCGGCAAGTACGCCGACCGGCACACCGTCCACATCACGAAGAAGGACGGCTCGGCCGTGAGCATGGAGGTGTACGTGTTCGCCGACCTCACCGCGGACGGCCGGTTCAGCCGGATCGAGGAGACCACACTGCTGATCGAGGGCTCCGCCGGCGACCGCGACCTGGGCAGCGCCCGTTAGCCCGCTAGGCCGGGTCGGCGGCGCCCCGCGACTCCAGCACCAGGCAGCTCCATCGCACGCTGTCGCGGCCGTGGAGGTCGGGACGTTCGCCGAGGTGGACCGTGCGCAGCCCGTGCGCGGCGCCCGACTCGGCCGTTTCCGCGGCGGGGACGTCGAACATGCGCCGGCCGTCGGGCACGGGGCCGTGGCGCAGGTTCACGAAGAACCGGCCGCCGGGCACGAGGAGCGCGGCGATCCTGGCCATCGCCCGCTCGCGTTCCCCGGCGTCCAGGTGCATCCACACGGCGGTGGCGAAGACCGCGTCGAACCCGCCCCGGCTCAGCGGCAGGTCCGGAAGCGCGTCGTCGACCCACTCGATGGCACTGTCGGGATGTATCCGCTGTCCGTGGGCCCGCAGTTCCGCCGTCGGCTCGACGGCCACGACACGGTGCCCACGGGCCGCCAGGGCGGCGGCGTCGCGCCCGGTACCCGCCCCCACGTCCAGGATCCGGCCGGGGCGGGCGGGCACCAGTTCCAGCACCGCGCCGTGCACCGCCTCGAAGGTGACTTCCTCGTACTGGACGGCGAGCGCGTCCGCCGCCTCCGCGTATCCGGCGGTCCCCCTGACCGGGCCGCTGTTCCCCGCACGTTCCATGACCTGATCACTCATGGCCGAAGGCTAACCGCCGTACGGCCGTACGGTGGCGCGTCGTGCGCGGCACCGGCGTTGCTCGGTGACGTCGGTGACCGGGCACGGCCGGGCTGTCGGCTCCCCGCGCGTCACGATGCGAACGGCGCCGGGCGGCGGGCGGCGGCTGTCAGTGCCCCCTGCCCAGCTACCTGTTCAGCGCTCCGCATCCCCCGGTGCGAGCAGCGCCATCACATCCGCGATCGGCTGTTCCATGTCCACCGAGCGGTCGATGAGCCACTGCAACTGGATGCCGTCGACGAGGGCGATGAGCAGCGTCGCCAGCCGCTCCGGCGGGATGCCGGACCGGAGTTGCCCGGCTTCCGTGCGGCCGCGCAGCCAGGCGGCCACCTGTTCGCGCAGCCGGGGGTAACGCTCGGCGAAGTACTCGTGGGCGGGGTGCTCGGTGTCGCTCGCCGCGGCGGCCAGGGAGACGAAGAGTTCCACGAGGCCGGGGGTGGCCCTGCCCTCCCGGATGATCTCGCGGTAGACGTCCGGGCCGGTGGGCCGCTGCTCCTGGCGTACGCGTGCCGTCTCGTCGCGCATCCGCAGGACCTGGGTGAGCAGGTCCTCCTTGGAGTCGAAGTAGTGCATCAGGCCGGGCAGGCTGATGTTGCACCTGGCGGCCACCTTCCGCAGCGAGGTGCCGCGGTACCCCTCGGCCGCGAAGATCTCCAGTGCGGCCTGAAGGATCTCCTTGCGCTTGGCCTCACCCTTTTCGTAGGGACCCCGTTTCGCCATGCGGGCCAGCCTAACGTGCGGTGCTCGGGGCGGCCCGGTGCGGTGTACCGGTGCGCGGGCGAAGGCGACCGGGCCGGTGTCCAGGGCCCACCAGCCAGGAGGCGGGGGCTCAGTCGTAGACCGAGGGGACGGCAACGGCCATCCCGGGAGGCGCCGGACTGGGCCGGATTGGGCCTGGGAGAAGGTGTGTGATTGGCGCTGTCGAGTGGCCCACCGGCCCTCTAGCGTCACGGTCATGGCAGAACCACACGTGCGACGCCACCTCGCGCTGGCGCAGTTGACCAGCGCGGTCGGGGACGGCGCCTTCTACACCACCTCGGCCCTCTACTTCACCCAGGCTCTCGGTCTCTCCCCGTTCCGCGTGGGCCTCGGGCTGACCGTCGGATGGGCCGTCGGGTCGGTGGCCGGGGTGCCGCTGGGCCGGCTGGCCGACCGGCACGGGCCGCGCGGCACCGCGGCGGCCCTCGCGGTGGCGGCCGCGCTGGCCGTCGCCGCCTTCACCGTGGTGCACGGTCTCCTCGCCTTTATGGCGGCCGCCTGCGTGTACGCGTCCGCGCAGTCGGGGTTCGCGGCGGCCCGTCAGGCGCTGCTGGCGGGACTGGTGCCCGCGGGGCGACGCACCGGGCTCCTGGCCGGGTTGCAGGCCACGCTCAACGCCGGTCTGGCGGCCGGCGCCGGGCTCGGCGGGCTCGCCCTGCACGCCGGGACCCGGCAGGCGTACCTCGCCGTGTTCGCGGCCGACGCCGTGAGTTTCCTGGGCTGCGCGGCGCTCCTGCTGCGGTTGCCACGACCGGTGCCCGTGCCGGTGCCGCACGGCCGGCTCGCGGTGCTGCGGGACCGGCCCTACGCGGTGGTGGCGCTGCTGAACACCGTGCTCCTGCTCCGGCTGCCGCTGCTCAGCCTGGTCCTGCCGCTGTGGATCACCGAACGGACCTCGGCCCCCGCCTGGCTGGTGTCGGCGCTGTTCGTCCTGAACACCGCCGCGGTGACCGTGTTCCAGGTGCGCGCGGCACGCGGCGTCACCGGGCTGGGCGGCGCCACGTCCGCGATACGCCGCTCGGGCTGGGTGATGGGCGCCGGATGTGCCGTGTTCGCGCTGTCCGCGGGGGCCTCCCCGGGAGCGGCGGCGGGCCTCCTGGTCCTGGGCGCGGTGTGCCAGGTGGCGGCGGAGATGGGGCAGTCGGCGGGTGCGTGGCAGCTGTCCTTCGCACTGGCCCCGGCCGGCCGGATCGGTGAGTACCAGGGCTTCTTCGGTACGGGCACCACCGTCGCCCGCACCCTGGGCCCGCTGGTGCTCACCGCGGTGATCGTGGAGTGGGGTGTCGCCGGGTGGTTCCTGCTGGCAGCACTCACCCTGGGGGCGTCGTACGCGATGGGGCCGGCGGCGCGGTGGGCGGCCGCCGGCCGGCGCGGGGAGGCGGCCGGGCTTCCCGCCGTGCCGGTGCGCTGAGTCACTGGCGCGAGGCGTGCGGCTCCACGGACTCCGACCGGGGGGCGGGGTCCTCCGCGCCGGGGTGGCGTTCGCGTTCGCCGAGGCCGGCGATCAGGCCGATGAGGGTGGTCACCACTGTACAGGTGACGATGGTGACGGTCGGGGTGGTGGCCCGGATCAGGGCGGCCGTCAGGAGTGCGGCGGCGCCGTAGCCGAGGCCGCCGGCGGCGTACAGCAGGGAGAAGCCGGTGGCCCAGACGTTCTGCGGGAGCCGGCGCTGCATGGCGAGGTTCCGGATGATCATCAGCGGGCTGTAGAACAGGCCGCCGAGCAGGAAGGCGCCGAAGATGCCCGTCAGGTGGCCGGTGGCGGCGCTGACGGTGAGCGCGACGGTCATGGCGGGCAGCAGGAGCAGGGTCTGGGCGGCCGCGGAGCCGGGCCAGGTGCGGCGGCCGTAGGCGAGTCCGGCCGCGATGCTGGCCAGGGCGAAGGCGCCGGTGACGATGCCGGTCAGGGCGAGCGGGTGGCCGGTCTCCTGCAGGCGCGGGGGCAGGGCCACGTCCATGGCGCCGACCAGGAACATGATGGCGGCGGCCAGGACCACGGTCGGCCAGGCGAGGCGGACCGCGGTGAGGGTGGAGGCGGGCGCGTCGTCGCCGTCCTCGCCGCCCACCGGAGTGTGCCGGATGCGCGTGGCGAACGCGAGGGGGGCCGCGGAGGCGACCGTCATCACCAGCAGCGCGATCCGCGGGGACGCCTGGGTGGACAGCAGCGAGGCGAGCACCGGGCCGCTGGCCCACACCGCCTGGTTCAGGGCGCTCTCCAGGCTCAGCGCGGCCGGGCGCAGCGGCTCGGGCGTGGTGCTGGAGAGCTGGGCCCGCATCCCGCCGGGCACCCCGGCCGCGATGCCCCCGGCGGTGAACGCGAGGGCGATGAGCAGCAGCAGCGGGACATGGCCGGCGAGGACGGCGAGCCCGGTGAAGGCGGCCGCCTCGGCGGCCAGCGCCACGCGCAGCTGGCCGAGGAAGGGCTTCTTGTCGAACCTGCGGCCCATCACCGGGGCGCCGGCCGCTTCCCCGATGGCATGGGCCGCGGCCAGCACACCGCCGGCCGAGAACGATCCGGTGCTGTGCCCGAGGAACACCAGTGCCAGTGGGGCCATGGCGACGGGCAGGCGAATGAGCGCCATCGCGCTGTACCAGGCGGTGGCGCCGTCGCGGCGCAGGACGTCTCGGTAGGTGGGGGCCGGCGCTGACGCCGCGGCCATCGTTGCGTTACCACTCATAGTTTTTAACGGTAACCGGGACCAGGGGGTGGCAAACCACTGTTACCGGCTAAGCTGTACGGATGGGTAAACAAGCTGGGGCGACCGTGGTGGGTCCGCAGGTGGAGGAGATGCGGGCGTTCCTGAACACCTGGCTGATCCCGAACGACACGCGGGAGGAGACCGAGACGCTGCCGGACCTCGCGGGCTCGGCACAGGCGTGGTCGCAGGCGCTGGCCCATGTCCCCCGGCCGCGCCCGGACGAGCTGCCGGACCTGCGGCGGCTGCGTGACGATCTGCGCGCGGACGTGACCGACCACGCCAGCGGGCGGCTGGACGACTGGCTCGCCCGCCGCCCGCAGACCGTGCGCGTCGGCGAGGACGAGCTGCGGCTGGAAGGACCCTCCGGGCCGGTCGACGTCGTCCTGCGCGATGCCGTCCAGCTGGTGCTCGCCGGACGCTGGAACCGGCTCAAGGCATGCCCGGACTGCCGCTGGGTCTTCTACGACCAGTCCCGCAACAACACCCGCGCCTGGTGCAGCATGTACGCCAACGAGACCGGGCGGGCCTGCGGCAGCATCGCCAAGGTGCGGCGCATGCGGCAGGCGCAGCGGGAGCGGGCGGCGGCCCCCGGCACCCAGTGAGCGCGCCGCCGCCGCGCGCGGCCCGGTGGGCACGCGCGCGACGGCGGCGCGGCGAGCGGTCGGTGATACGGGCCGTGGGCCGTCAGAGAGTCTCCGCGGTGCGGCGCAGCAGGTCTTCCGTGGCCGCCGCGGTCCGCGGGTCAGGTCCGTGGACGAGGTACTCGACGGTCCCGGTGTACGGGCTGTCGTCCACGAGGACGACGGCGCCGGTCTCCCCGTCGGGGCGCAGCCGGGGATCGTGTTCGATGGTCAGCGCCAGCTTGGCGAAGTCCAGGACGGGCAGGTCGTTGCGGGTCAGCAGGGTGAACCGGCTCTGGTAGTCGTCCCCGAGCAGCCGCCGGGCCGCCGCGTGCACATGGGTGCAGCCGCCGATCCGGGCGTTGACCTCGCTGAACAGCACTTCGCCGGACGGGGTGACGATGGAGTCGCAGTTCAGGTAGCCCCGGTAGCCGAGCAGCTGGAGGGTGCCGGCCATGGTGAGGGACCAGTCGGTCATCGTCCGCTCCGCCCCGGCGTCCAGGTCGACGGGCGGTACGGCGAAGCCGTTCCAGATCGGTTCCATGCGCATGTCGCCGTGGTCGAGCAGGGCCGGTGCCTCCGGCGGCTCGGGCACGTACAGCTCGCTGTACAGGGTGCGGCTGTGCGGGTGGTAGACCTCGACGACCGCTTCGCCGGGGCGCAGTCCGGCAGGGAAGTCGCGGATGTGCCCGACGACGGGGAAGTGCGCCGTCAGGGCCTGTTCGATGTCGACGCGCGCGGGGCGCCGGGGCGTCACGTGCTTGACGCTCGCGCCGATCGGGGCCACGTCAGGATCGGTGGTGAACAGCACGTTGCCGTACCCGCTGGCGCTGAAGTCCTGTTTGACGATGACGGAGCCGGTGCGGTGCAGCAGGGCGAGGACGGCCTCGGCGGTGGCGGTGCGGCTGCGGCACACCTGTCCGTGCGCGACCGGGACCCCGGTGCCGGTCGCCCAGGCCCGGAAGAACGACTTGCTGTTGAAGAAGTCGCTGCCGCCCTGCGCGAAGAACGCCCCGCCGGGGGCGCCGTCCAGCCCGAGCCGGCCGGCCAGGGCGGCGACGGTCCGGTCGTACAGGTACGGCGTCAGCGTCCAGTCGGGGCCGACGATCTCCGCGAGGCGGGTGACCAGGGGCTCGGCCAGGGCGGTGCGGGCGTCGAGAAACGTTCCCTCGGGCGGGCCGGCCGGGGCGAGCAGGGTCAGGGTGGCGGCGTCGAGGCCGAGGTGGTCGGTGAGGTAGGCGAGGAAGTCCGGGGTGGGGCGGCGGTGGGAGAGCATCGCGTCGCCGTTCTCCAGCAGCCACGCGGTACGGGTGGAGATGGCGTGCTGCTTGTGGGCTCCCTGAGAGCTGAAGTCGGAGAGCGGGCAGGCGAACATGTACTCGCTCGTCACGTTGCCCAGGACGAGTCGGGGCACGGAAGGGTCCTTTCGTGCGGGGAGGGCGGGCCGGGGGCCGGCCGGGGGTGGGGTGCCCCCGGCGGACGCCCCACGACCCACGGCCCCGGCGGTCGGGTCACGCGCCGCGTTCGGCGAGCTTGGTCAGGAACTTCTCCCGGTTGATCACGGCCCGGCCGTGCATCCCGCGCAGGATGACGGCCTCGCTGTCCCGGGCCTCCACCGCGAAGGTGAGCAGCTTGCCGTCGGCCTCGGTCAGCGTGGCGGTGACGGTGATCTCCTCACCGGCCGGCGTGGGCGCCACGTGCGCGGAGTCGTGGTTGAGTCCCACGGTCATCCAGGCCGCGCCGAGGTGGTCGCCCAGCACGTCCATGGCGGTGACCTCACTGAGCCACAGCAGGACCGGGGTGGCCAGCACCTCGACGTCGTTGTCCCAGGCGGTCGCCAGGTCGCGGGGACCGACGACGTGCCGGCGGGTGGCACAGGTGCCGACCAGGGAGTCGAACACGGGTCGGGGCGCGGTGAGCATCTCGGACATGACTGCCTCTCGTCGGTCGGGCGTCAGGCGGCCGGGGCCAGCCGCCGCATCTGGTTGAAGACGTTCTTGCGCTGCATCTCGGCGGTGCCGCCGGCGATGAGGGTGCCCAGCGCGTCCTGCAGGGCGCGCGCGGCCGGGCCCTCCATGTAGCCGAGGTGGCCGTACACCCGCAGGGCCGTCTCGGTGCCCAGCCGCAACGTCTCGCCGGCGTGGTACTTGGCCACGGAGCACAGCAGGGATGCCTGCTCCTCGCCGCGCAGCAGGGAGTCCAGCGCGCCGTAGGAGACGTACCGGGTGGCCTCGATGGCGAACTTGGCGTCGGTGATCCGGCCCTGGACGTACTGGTGGTCGGCGATCGGCACCTTGAACGCGTGCCGCTTGCGGGCGTAGTCGAGGACCTCGTCCAGGTGCGGGTCCAGGTAGGCGGCGGCCAGCACGCCGTAGAGCAGGCGGTCCAGGGCGATGGTGTTGTAGATGGCCTCGACACCGCGGCCGATGGTGCCGACGATGTTGCGCGCCTCGACCCGCACGTCGTCGAAGGCGATCGGCCCGGTCGGGCTGGTCCGGTTGCCGATCATGTTCTCCGGCTCGCCCTGGGTGACGCCCTCGTCGTGCAGGTCGATCATGAACAGGGTGATGTCGCGGTCGCCGACCTCGGGTATGCGGCCCAGCACCAGGGCCATGTCGGCCGCCGGTCCGTTGGTGATGTGGTCCTTGTGCCCGGTGAGCCGGTACACGTCGCCGTCGCGCACGGCCGAGGTCCGGCCGCGGGTGACGTCGGAGCCTCCGGTGGTCTCGGTGAGGGCCGTCGCGCCGACCTCGCCCGCCATCAGCCGGGGCACCCAGTACTCCTTCTGCTCGTCGCTGCCGTAGGTCAGCAGGGAGCGGATGAGGCCCGCCTGCGCCACCATGGACAGCGAGAAGCCGAGGTCGCGGCCGCCCGCGGCGACTCCCTCGAAGGCCGCGGTGAAGTCCCACCACGAGCCGCCGTCACCGCCCCAGCGCCGGTCCACGGCCAGCCGCCAGATCCCCGCGTCGCTGATCTCCTGCCAGGACTCGCGGTCCAGTACGCCCTTGGTGCGGCAGTTCTCGGCCCGCTCGGCGACCGTACGGGCGGCGAGGTCGGCGTAGCGCCCGCGCAGCTCGGGATCGGTGAAGTGGTGCAGCATCAGTGTTCCTTTCGGTTCGTGTCCGTGTGGGTCTCTGGGTCTTGGGGCTTCCGGGTCTTCCGGGTCTTCCGGGCGGGGCTGTCAGTGGGTGGCGGCGACCAGTCGGTCGGCCTGGGTGGCGGGGGCCGGGGTGAGCCTGCTCAGGCTGCGGTCCAGGCGCAGCGCCAGTTCCTCCAGCTCCGCGTCGGTGCTGGTCAGCGGCGGGGCGACCATGACGGACTCGGTGCGGGCGTCGATGCCGGTGGGGTACAGCAGCAGTCCCTCGGCGCGGGCGGCGGCCACGAGGTCGAGCGAGGTGCCGGGGGTGCGGTCGGGGTCGGCGTGCAGGCCGAGCGCGAGCTGCAGGCCGAGGCCGCGCACGTCGCGCACCACCGGGTGGCGGGCGGCGAGCCCTTCCAGCAGGGCGCGCAGGTGGCGGCCGGAGCGGTCGGCCCGGGCGGGGATGTCGTGGGCGATCAGGTACTCCACGGTGGCCAGTCCGGCCGCGGCGGCCAGCGGCGCGCCCGCCATGGTGTGCCCGAACAGGACGCGGCTGAGCGGCCGGTCGAACGCGGTGGCGATCTCGTCGCGTACCAGTACGGCGGACAGCGGCGCGTACCCGGCGGCGATGCCCTTGCCGAGCACCATGACGTCGGGCACCACTCCGGCGTGGTCGCAGCCGAACCAGGTGCCGGTACGGCCCAGGCCGCTCATCACCTCGTCGGCCACGAGCAGGAAGCCGTGCCGGTCGGCGAGTTCACGCAGCCGCCGGAGCACCGCCGGATCGGCCGGGACCGCCCCGGAGGAGGCGCCGCCCACCGGTTCGATGATGACGGCTCCCAGGTTGTGCGGCTGGATCTCCTCGATGGCGCGTTCCCACTGCTCGACGTCGGCGCGCAGTTCGCCGTCGCGGGGGCGGACCTTGGCGACCGTGGACTGGTTGGCGAGCAGCGGGTTCAGGCCGTGCTTGCGGACCGGGTGCCCGGAGGCGGCGAGCGCGCCGGCCGTCATGCCGTGGTAGCTCGGCTCCTCGGTCAGGATGGCGCACTGGAAGGGGCGGAACGCCTCGGCGTGGTAGAGGGTCGCCAGCCGCAGTGCCGTCTCGACGGCCTCCGAACCGGAGTTGGCGTACTGCACATGGCCGAGCGAGCCGGGCGCGAGGTCGGTCAGCAGCCGGGACAGTTCGGTCAGCGGCTGCGAGGTGAACTGGGTGCGGTAGGCGAAGCACACCGCGTCGAGCTGTTCGTGCATCCGGGAGGTGATCTCCCGTACGCCGTGGCCGAGGTTGGTGTTGATGGCTCCGGAGCAGCCGTCCAGGTAGGCGCGCCCGTCGGTGTCGTGGAGCCAGACGCCGTCGCCGTGGCTGACGGTGGGAAGCATGTCTTCTCTCTCCTCGCGTGGGGGTTTCGTGGGTCGGGCGGATTTGTCGGTCGGGCGGATTTGTTCGTTGTGGTCGGGGCTCGTCGAGCGGGGGTCCAGTCGCTCGGCGAGGCGCTCAGTACCAGGTCATGACGGACGCGCCGGCTGTCATCCCGCCGCCCACGGAGGCCATCAGGACGTGCTCGCCGCGGGTGAGCGGCTGGTTGTGGTGGCTCTCGCTGAGCGTCAGCGGGATGGAGGCGGCCGCGGTGTTGCCGTACCGCTGCGCGGTGCAGGCGAGCTTGCCGCGGTCGATGCCGAGGGCGTCGCCGAGGGCGTGCACCAGCCGCAGGTTGCCCTGGTGGAAGACGGCCCGGTCGATGTCGTCGACCGACAGGCCGGCCTCGTCGAGCGCCTGGTGCACGGCCTTGGGCACGTGCTGGAGCGCCCATTCCTTGACGGCCCGCCCGTTCATCCGGAAGAAGAGCTCGTCCGGGTCGTCCAGGGTGGTCGCCGGGCGGCGCGATCCCCCGCCCTCGACGCGGACGAAGTCACTGGTAGTGCCGTCCGCGATGAGCGCGGTGGCGTGGATGCCGTAGCCGTCCGGGACGCGCCCGACCAGAGCGGCGCCCGCGCCGTCGCCGAAGAGGCTGACGGTCCTGCGGTCCGCCCGGTCCATGATGGTCGAGTAGGTGTCGGAGCCGATCACGAGGACGCTGCGCCAGTTGCGGTGCGCGCACAGCAGCGCGTCGGCCAGGTCCAGGCCGTACAGGAAACCCGAGCAGACCGCGTTCACGTCGAACGCCGGGATGCCGGCGAGTCCGAGCCGGGCCTGCACGAACACGGCCGTCGCGGGCTGCGGTTGGTCCGGGGTGGTGGTGGCCACCACCAGCGCGTCGACCTCACCGGCGGCGGGCGTCTCCTCCAGCAACCGGGCCGCGGCGCCCACCGCGAGGTCGGAGGTGGACATGCCGTCGGGTGCGTAGCGCCGCTCCAGGATCCCGGTGCGCTCCTCGATCCACCGCTCGCTCGCTCCGGTCCAGGCACCGATCTTCTCGTTGGCCACCACTTTCGGCGGTACGTAACCAGCTGTGCAGAGTATGCCGTTGGGCATGAAATCACCCTTGTTTGGTGAATGGTTGGGTTCGTTCGCGATTGATCAAGATTGACCGAGCATCGCCTGGAAGAGCGACTACCGCAGGCTTACGGCGGTAAACAGGACCCCGGTGCACGTGATGGGCGTCACCGGGTGACATTTCGGCCACCCCGGACCCCCGGAATCCTCGGCTCAGGCCCCGTCCAGGGACGATTTTCAGCAACTCCCGCGTACTTTCGGATCCGCCGCGCGGCGGTGGTACGCCGGTCCGCGCGCCACGGAGCGGCCCGTCGGCGGCCACCGAGGGCGCAGGCCACGGAGGTTGCGCGGCGCGTCCCGCCCTCCGTCGACGCGCTCGCCCCGCAGAGCCGTCGCGCGTCGCGCAAGAGGCCGTACCCGGCCAACTCGGCCTCGCGTCCAATGCGTTTCGCTGGTAACCGCTCTCTAGTGGCCTGTCTGTTCCGCCGGTGCGTAGGCGACTACGTCTTCTGCGGTATGCCGATGCCGACGCTGCGTAGCCCGGTTTGTCACGCCCGTCGGACCGGAGGCGCCCTCATCCGATGGAGCCGACCTCGAACAGGGGCGGGGCAGACGCGCCTTATGCCTGAAATGCCCTCATGTACTCCGCCGACCGTACGGGGGAACGTCCGCGAGACACCATGTCCACTCGGGGGCGGAGGCGGGAATGGGGGCGGGCTGGTACCCGCTGCGGCTGAGCGTCGTCGAGCGGGCCTCGGACATCCGGCAGCACGCCATTGCGTCACCGGATGGAGGACGGCGCGCCGATCCCCGCCCGGGAGTGGCGCACGTGCTGCGCGCGGTGCGGGGCCCTGCTTCGTGCTGGAGCGGTGGCGCGCGCCCACAACGCCGACACCCCGGTCACCGTGGAGGTGCCGGGGTGTTCGGGGGGTGCTGGTGCTGGGCCGGGCTCAGTCCTTGCTGCTGCCGGCCGCATTGGGCGGCGTCCGTGTCCGCGGCCCGGCGGATGCGCTGCCCGGCTGCCTTCCCGACCTCGAACGCGACATCCGCGCTCGGGGAAGGACTCGGCTGAGCCGGTGCGGGCGGCCGTACCCTATGGCGTCTTGCCCGCTTCCGGTCAGCCGCTGTCGGTCAGCCGCTGTCGGTCAGCCGATTTCCGTCAGCCGATATCTTCAGCCGCCCCACACCGACCAGGGCGCCGATCCGTGCACGGAGGCCAGGATGCCCAGTACCACCAAGTCGGCGATGCCCAGGCCCAGTCCGAGCAGGGCGCGGTAGCGGCGGGGTGTGTCGCGCCGGAGCGCGACGAGGGCCAGGACGATCGCGATCGGGCCAAGGACGATGTTGAGGACGAGCAGTCCGACGAGGCCGAGCACGAAGGAGGCCACCGCCATGCCCTCGGTGTCCCGACGGCCCGTCGCACGGGAGGGAGGTGCGGTCAGCCTCATGCCCGGACCCTCCTCGTGTCGTGCCGGCGCTTGCGCTCGCGCACGGTGAAGACCGCGAGCCAGACGAGGATGACCGCTCCGAGAATCAGGGCGACGGGCCAGGGGAGGTAGGCGGCCGCTCCCACCAGGGCGCCGAGGAGGAGCAGCGCGACGACCAGGAAGAGCATGCTCACCTCCCCCGGCGGGGGTGGCCGCACGGCGGCTGCGGGCCCGTCGGTGGTGAGTCCGGTGTCTGCTGCGGCCGCTTGCTCAACGCGTTCATGACACCCAGGTGCCCGCGCGGCGCCTCCTCACGCCGCGCACGATGGCAGGATTGCCCCGCCGGGCAGACGAGTCGGCGGGCCGCCGAGCCGAGTGCGGGACGCTACGGCACGGCACTGCACGGCACGGTGGCGGCGGCAAGTGACGGGAGGGCGCAGTGGTTGAACCGGTCGGCGTGCTGAGGTCCGCGTACGGCGCGTTCGCGCGCGTGGTGACGTCGCTCGACGAGGAGGAGTCCTGGCTGCCGAGCGGGTGCGTCGGCTGGACCGTGCGGGATCTCGTCTTCCACTGCGTCGCCGACGCGCAGCGGGGGCTGGTGGCCCTGCACACGCCGGCGAAGGGACCGGTGGACCGCGATGCCACCACCTACTGGGCCGACTGGCGGCCGGACACCGTGGGGGCGGCGAACGGCCGCAGGTACAACAGGGTGTGCGCGAGCATGTTCCTGGTCTTCGATCAGTTGCGCGGCCTCTACCTGGAGACCAACGCGGCCGCCGTGACCGCGGCCGGGCGGGCCGATCCCGCCTCGCTCGTCGCCACCCAGGGCCATGTGCTCACCGCCGGCGATCTGGTGACGACGCTCGCCGTCGAGGCGACCGTCCACCACCTCGATCTCGTGGCGCACCTTCCGTCGGCCGCGCCGCCCGCCGAGGACGCGCTGGCCTGCGTACGGACCGTCCTGGACGGCTTGTCGGGCCGTCCGGTGCCCGTGGAGTGGAGTGACGAGCACTATGCCCGCGCCGCCACCGGCCGGGCGGCGCTGACGGCCGCCGAGCGGGAGCGGCTCGGCGCGGACGCGGACCGCTTCCCCCTCTTCGGCTGAGCCGCTCCGCCGCCCCGGAGGAGAGACCCCGGGGTTCCTCGGCGCCGCCCCGCTCACCTCCGTGCCGGAGGCGGGGCGAGCGGCTCGGCCACGCGGGGGTCGAAGAACCGTTCGTCGACCATGTCCAGGGCGATCCGCACCGCTCCGAGCACGACGGCCTCGCGGTCCAGGGCGGAGGCCACGACGTCCGGCACGCGGATGCAGACGCGTGCCAGTTCCCGGGTGATGTGGCCGAGCACGATGTCGGCGGAGCGGGAGATGCCGCCGCCGAGCACGACGAGCTGCGGATCGAAGGTCAGGCACAGGGCCACGATGCCCTGGGCCAGCGCGGTGGAGAACCGCTCGACCGCCGCCTGGGCGAGGGGATCGCCGGCCCGGGCGCGGGCGAACACCCGTTCCGCGACGTCCTCCGGTGCGATCCCGGCTTCCAGGCCGGGCAGGCCGATGAGGTGCATCGGGGCCTCGGCCCAGCCCAGGGCGCTCATCGCCCCGATCTCGCCCGCCGCGCCGCTGTATCCGCGCAGGGGCCTGCCGCCGACCAGGACTCCGGCGCCGGTGCGCAGTCCGGCGTGGATGTAGACGAGGTCGTCCGTGCCCTGGGCGGCGCCCTGCCAGCGCTCGGCGAGGGCGGCGGCCCGGCAGTCGTTCTCGACGCGGAGGGGGCCGGGGACGGTGTCGGCGAACGCGGCGCCGAGATCGAGGCCCGCCCATTCGGGCAGGGCGACGGACTTGACGACCCGGCCGGAGTGGTCGACCACGCCGGTCGTGGCGAGCCCGACGCTCCACAGCTCGCGGGGCTCGACACCGGCGTCCTGCGCCGCCTTCGCGATCGCCGCGCGGGCGGCCTTCAGCCGGGCGTCGGCGCGGTCGCCCGGGGAGACGGTGGCCCTGGACCGGGCGCGGAGGGTGCCGTCGAGGTCGCAGACGACGGCCGAGACGCTGTGCGCGCCGATGTCGATGCCCGCGACATGTCCGGCCTCGCTGCGGAACCGGAAGAGCCGGGCCGGGCGCCCCACCGAGCGGACGGTGTCGGCGGCGGTGTCGTCGGGGGCCGTGTCGATCCAGCCGGTGGCCACGAGTTCGTCGACGACGGTCTGCGTCACGGGGCGGGAGAGGCCGGACTGCGAGGCGAGCGGTGTCAGCGCGAGCGGTCCGGCCCTGCGCAGGGTGCCGAGCACCGCGAGGGCCCGGATCCGGCGGAGCAGCGCCGGGTCGGTTCCCTTGATCGTCACCGCGAGTTCGTTCATCCCACACCCCTGGCCCGGATTCTCGATCGTGCGAAGCGATATTAGTGCCGCCGGTCCGGCGGCCGGCCTCGTCCCGGCCGCGCCCCCGAACTGGACCTTTACTCCCACGACCAGGAATATTCCGGGCAGATGACCGCAATCACCGGCACTTCACTCACCCCGCTCGTCGATATCCACGTCCATCCCCTTGACGCCACTCGCGGCAATTATTAATCATCACCGCATTAATTATTCGCCCACCGCCAGGGGGGATGGTGCAGGACGTGCCACAGAGGCCGGCAGGACCGGTGACGCTCGTCGTCGCCGGCGCGGGAATGCGGGGAATGATCTACGCCCGCCGGGCCGTACGGGAGGGACGCGCGCGGATCGTCGGGCTCGCCGAACCACGCGCCGAGGTGCGTGAGGCGGCGGCCGCCGAGTTCGGTGTCGACCCCGCCCGGGTCTTCCACGACTGGCGTGGGCTCGCCGCCCTGGGTCGCGTCGCGGACGCGGCGGTCGTGGCGACGCAGGACTCGATGCACGCCGAACCCGCCGTCGCCTTCGCCGAGTCGGGCTATCACCTCGTGCTGGAGAAGCCGATGGCGCCGACCGAGCGGGACAGCGCCCGGATCGTCGAGGCGGTGCGGAAGGCGGGGGTGATGCTCGCGGTCTGCCATGTGCTGCGCTACACCGCCTACACCAAGGCGCTGAAGGACCTCATCGACTCGGGCCGGATCGGCGCCGTCGCGAGCATCGAGCACCTGGAGCCGGTCGGCTGGTGGCATCAGGCGCACTCCTTCGTGCGGGGCAACTGGCGCAACGAGGCCGAGTCGTCGCCCATGCTGCTCCAGAAATCGTGCCACGACATCGACTGGCTGATCCATGTGATGGGCGAGGCCCCGGCCCGCGTCGCGTCGTTCGGCTCGCTGCTCCACTTCACCCCGGAGAACAAGCCGGCCGGGGCGGCGGACAACTGCCTCGACTGCGGTGTCGAAGCGCAGTGCCCCTACTCGGCCAAGCGCCTCTACACCGGCTGCCTCGACGACCCGGCCGCCCGGCACTGGCCGCTCTCGGTCGTCACCACCGAGCACACCGAGGAAGGCGTGCTCGCCGCGCTGCGCACCAGCCCGTACGGCAGGTGCGTGTACTCCGGCGGCAACGACGTGGTCGACCATCAGGTGGTGACGATGGAGTTCCCCTCCGGCGCCACCGTCTCGTTCACCATGACCGCCTTCACCGCCGCCGAGCACCGCAAGACCCGGGTCTTCGGCACCCGCGGCTGGGTGGAGGGGGACGGGGTGCGGCTGCGCGTGCACGACTTCACCACCGACACCGTCACCGTGATCGACACCGGGACCGGTGAGGACGGCACCGCCGCCGACGGGCACGGCGGGGGCGACGAAGCGCTCATGGACGCCTTCCTCGACGCGGTCCGCACCGAGGACCGCTCCCTCATCCTCACCGACGCGCACGACAGCTTCGTCTCCCATCAGGTGGTGTGGGCCGCCGAACGGGCCCGGCGCACCGCGACGGTGGTCACCCTGTGACCGCGCCCCGGCCCCGCCCGGGCCGGCCGCCCGTACCGCTCGCCGAGAGCGGCAAGCCGGTGGCGGACGTGCGGCCGGCCAACGTACCGAACTCGTCAAGGACAAGGACGGCCGGCTGACCGCCGTACCGCACACGCTGCTCTCCACCGCGATCTGGTACGACTCCTGGTTCGTACGGCGGCTCGGCGCGCGGGTGACGGTGGAGACGATGTACGGCTTCGCCCCGGTGCCGCCCGAGCTGACCGGCGCCGAACGGGCGTACGTCCTGGGCGGGCAGGCCGGCATCCGGACCGAGCACATGGACTCGCCGCGGACCGTCGGCTACTTCGCGTTCCCCCGCCTGTGCGCGCCGGCCGAGGCGCTGTGGAGCACGGACGAGCGCCGGTACGAGGAGTTCCGCGGCCGGCTGGAGCGCCGGCTGGGGCGGCTGGACGCGGTGGGTGCCGAGTACCGGCGCGAGAGCGGCCCCCTGCCGTGGCAGACCCGCCCCGACCGCCCCTCGGAGGTGCTCCCCGGTGTCCTGCGCCCGGTGTGATACGGAGGTGTCGGTGTACCCCGCGTCATGGCAGCAGCTGCATGTGAAGGGTGGTGACGGCTCTGGTGGCGAAGGGAGTGACGCCGGTGTCCCGGGCGGCGGAGCCCGGCCGTGAACTGACGGTGGTGACCTTCAACATCCACCACGGCGCGGACCCGGACGAGGTCCTGGACCTGGAGCGGATCGCGCGGGTCGTCCAGGATGCGGGGGCCGACGTGATCGGCCTTCAGGAGGTGGACCGGCACTGGTCCGCGCGCAGCGGCCACGTCGACCAGGCGGCATGGCTCGCGGGCCGCCTGGACCTGCACCTGGCCTACGGCGCGAACCTCGACCTCGACCCGCGACGCCCCGGCGACCCGCGCCGCCGGTACGGAACGGCGATCCTGTCCCGCTTCCCCCTCCTGGACCCGCGCAACACCCCCCTGCCGCGCTCCCCGGAAGGCGAGCAGCGCGGCCTGCTGGCGGCGGACATCGCGGTACGCGGCACCAGGCTGCGTTTCCTGACCACGCATCTGGAGTTCCTCTCCCGGGGCGAGCGGCTGGCGCAGGTGGCCGCGATCAATGACCTCGTGGACGCCTCCCGCCGCCCCACGGTCCTGGTGGGCGACCTCAACACCACCCCGGACAGCGAGGAGATCACCACCCTGACCCGCCGCTTGCGGGACACCTGGCCCCTGGCCGGACACGGCTCCGGCTTCACCCACGAAGCCCGCACCCCCACGGCCCGCATCGACTACGTCCTGGCCTCCCCCACCCTCCACGCCCACCACGCCCAGGTCCTGCCCACCACGGCTTCGGACCACCGCCCGGTACGGGTCGAGCTCACGCTTGCTGCCGGTCCCTGAGCGTGGCGGCGTCGCCGTCAGCACGTCTGTCGACGCGCCGGCATCTCGCTGTGCGGCCGTGGGGGCACCCCGCTGTGCCCTCATCACTGCCCCCGTAGCCCTGGACCGTACCGCGTGGTTCGGGTAAGGCTGGGGGGCCAGCCGTTCGCGCGAAAAGGGAGCTCCGTGCGCGCACATGAGAATCAGGACGCCCAGCAGACTGGTGCGCAGGTCAAACGTGGCTCCGTGCCCGCGCCGAACGCGGCGGCCGGACGGCTGCTGAATCTGCAGCGCCTCGCGGGGAACGCGGCCGTGTCGCGGGCCGTGGAGGAGGAGCGGCACGCGCACGGGCCCGGCTGCGGGCACCCGGAGACGGCGCCCGCCGGAGGGCAGGCCGCCGTTCAGCGCCGGGTGTCGCTGGGTGAGGCGCACGGGCCCGGCTGCGAACACCCGGAGACGCCCGCCGGAGGGCAGGCCGCCGTTCAGCGCCGGGTGTCGCTGGGGGAGGCGCTGGCCTCACCGGGCACCCCGCTGGAGCCGCGTATCCGCAACAAGGCGAAGCAGGCGTACGGGATGAGTTTCGATCATGTCCTGATGCACTCCGGGCCGGTCGCGCAGCGGTCGGCGGCGGAGCTGGGCGCGCTCGCCTACACCACAGGTTCGGACATCGTCAGCCAGGAGCCGAACCTGGACGACGAGACGCTGTTCCATGAGGTCGACCATGTCTACCAGCAGGCCATGGGGCCGGTGGCGGGGACCTCCAACGGTGCGGGCGCCAATGTGTCCAGCGAGAACGACGCCTTCGAGCGGAGCTCCGCCGCCAACGGCCGCCGGCTCTCCCAGGGCCAGGCCCCCGACCTCACGCTGCCCGGCGACGCCGGGCACTCCGCCTCCGTGCAGCGGGCGCCCGCCGCTGCCCACGGCCCCGCCGTGGCGGTGCAGCGCAAGGGCCACGAGAAGCTCAAGGAGCAGATCAAGCCCCAGCAGTCCACGGGCGGCTCCCTCATGTCCTGGATCAAGAAGCCCGACCCCCAGAGCCGGGTCACGGCGCCGGTCCGGGACGCGATCCAGGCCTACGACGACTCCCCCCAGCGCGACCCGAACCACTGCATGGGGCAACTGGCCGACATCCAGCAGCAGGCGTACATCCTCATGGAGGAGGCGCAGAAGGCCGCCGAGCGCGCTTACCTGGAGGAGGCGCTGCGGGTCATCCGGGCCGAGATGGAGGTGCTGGGCGGTCAGGTCGACCGCGATCAGCAGATGCCCGCCGCCGCCCGCACCCCGTACAAGGACATGACCGATCGCGGCACGCTGTGGAAGGACCCGGAGTTCCGGAACGGGACCCTCAACCTGGGTATGGAGGGCGCCAGTTACGTCCGTGAGCTGTCGGAGATGAACCGGGCCGACCAGCGCAGGGAGATCGGCGGCCGGAGCGAGGACGCCTGGGTGCGGGGCGTCCGTGCGAAGCTGTCGAACGCGCTGGAGCAGAGTGTGGTCGCCCACTACACCCCGCGGGCCCGCTTCGACGCGATCGAGAAGTCGGCCGACAAGAGCCTGAAGTCGAAGACGGAACTCGACCGGCAGAGCGTCGGCGACAAGCACAACACCATGAACGTCGACACGTACATGCTCGCCAACGACGGTTTCGTGTTCTTCTACATCGAGCCCGCGGGCCTGAAGGGCCGCAAGTCCCGCTTCGGTGAGGGCAAGGAGGGTGAAGGCGAGGGCAAGGCCCGTATCGAACTCGGGCTGGCGGAGTCCGGCCTGCTCACCCGGGGCTGGATCATGCTGAGCGACTTCGTGCAGCGTGACTACCCCGATATCCTCACCGCCAAGGACAAACCGGATCAGGTGACGGGCTCCGCGCAGAGCGACGGCGCCTCCGAGGTCTCCCGCAAGTTCGAGCGGGGCATGCTGAGCGAAGACCAGCTCATGGAGTCGCTCACCGCCTTCGGCCACATCGAGAACACGGAGGAACGGCAGGCGCACCAACTCGCCCGCCAGTACGCCCACATGGACCCGGGCAGCCACATGAGCTACGGACCGGGGAACCAGTTGCAGCGCCCCGAGCTGCTGCACAACAACATCCTCGCCGGCCCCGACATCCTGCCCGGACTGGTCGACCGCGTCGTGGTCGAGATCATGCGCTTCGAGCAGACCAACCCCGCGCTCGCGAAGAGCCTGAAGGAGATGAGCGGCGCGGACCTGATGAACTTCCTGCTGCGCCATCTGATCAAGAACCAGGCGATGATCCCCAACACGGTGGACATCTCCAAGGCCAAGGTCACCGCGGAGGAAGGGCCCTGACCCGGCGACGGCGGACGAGCGGTTCGTTCAAGACGTGACCCACGGGTGCGGCCGAGACTGCGGGCATGACAGAGAGAACCTTCACTCCCGCCCTCGGCCGCTTCGCTCCCACGCGGTTCTACGATCCGGTCGTCGCCACCGTCGCACGGGAGCGCGTATGGCGCCGGCTGGTCGTCGCACGGGTGGCGCCGCGCCCCGGTGAGCTGGTGGTCGACGTGGGCTGCGGCACCGGCTCACTGGCGCTGCTGCTGCACGCCGCCCAGCCGCAGGCCCGCGTCATCGGCGTCGATCCCGATGACCAGGTGCTGGCCAGGGCGCGGCGCAAGGCCGACGACGCCGGTGCCGCACCTCAGTGGCGGGTCGGCATGGGAGACACACTGCCGGCGCTGCTGGAGGCGGGCTCCGTGGACGCCGTGGTGTCCACGCTCGTCCTGCATCAGTGCCCGATGGAGATGAAGCGGGCGATCCTGGCGTCCATGGCGACGGTGCTGCGCCCCGGCGGACGGCTGGTGATCGCGGACTACGGCCTGCAGCGCACCCGGCTGATGCGCCTGGCCTTCCGTGTGGTCCAGTTCGCCGACGGCACCCAGGACACCCAGCCCAACGCCGACGGTGTCCTTCCGTCGCTGATGTCCGAGGCCGGGTTCCAGGACGTACGGGAGGCCGAGGTCGTACCCACGGCCACCGGGTCGATCTCCCTCTACACCGCGCGCCGGGAGTGAGCGCGCAGCAGCGGCAGCACGGACGCCGGGGTGACCCCCGTCAACTCCCGCATGCACCGGGTGAAGTGGGCCTGGTCGGCGAAGCCGCCGATGACCGCGGCACCGGCCAGGGTGTGCCCGTCCTCCAGCGCCTCGACCGTCCTGCGCAACCGCGCCCACATCCGCCAGCGGGTCAGCGGCATGCCGAGTTGGTGCCGTGCCAGCGCGCGCAGCCGCTGCGGTGACAGCCCCACCCGGGCGGCCAGGCCGGGCATGGGCATGTCCCGCTCCGTGGCCAGGCCCATGGCCGCCCTCAGCCGCGGGTCCAGTGCGCCGGACGGGTGCGCGCCGGCCCGGCGCACGTCCTCCTCCCGCAGGCCGCGCAGGTCACCGGCCACGGTGATGCCTTGACCGCACCGCGCCCGCAACTCGTCGGCGAACGCGCACTGCGGCTCGATGAAGAAGGTGAGGACGTCTTTCCGTGTGAGCATCCGGTGCGGTGTCATCGGCCGTACGGCCAGCGCCGCACCGCGATGGCACACCCCCGAGGCGTCCATGACGGCGACCTCGTCGCCCTCGACGGGGAGGGCGACCTGGAACGCCGCATGGGCGTGCTGGGAACTGTCCCTCACAGGGCCCTGATAGAGGGCGAAGCCGTCCCCGACGGCGAAACGCGGCCCGCTCCGCGGAACCATCACGGCCTCAGCTCCGGGAACCGCGTCACGGCGCCGGCAGCCGTGGCGGCGCGCACTTCGATGGTGTCGGTCACCACGGCAATCTACCGAGCGGCCGGGCTTCGCGCCGTCAGCGGCCGAACTTCTCGACGGCCTCCGGGGTGACCGGGGTGAAGAAGTTGACGAGGTTGCCGTCGGGGTCGCGGAACAGCAGGGAGCGATTGCCCCAGGGCATGGTGGTGGGCTCGTTGACGAAGTCGGTGACGAAGCCGGTGAGGTTGCGGTGCACGCGGTCGACGTCGTCGACCAGGAACTCCAGGATCACGCTGTGGTTGTCGGCCGGGCGGGAGGAGCCCGGCGCGAACAGCGGGACGGTGCGGGTGCCGGCGATGGCCAGTGTGGCGCCGGCCGTCCTGATCTCGGCGAAGTCCTCGGTGGACCAGTCCGCCGGGACACCGGTGGCCTTCTCGTAGAACGCGACGAGGCGGGCGACGTCGGCGGTGATGACGCGGATCGAGACGAAGTTCATGGTGCTGTCCTTGGTTGCTGTACTTGGTGCACGGGGCCGAACACTCAGAACGCTAGAACAGGTAGAGGACAGAATCCGCCCGGTATTCCGGTACGTCTTCCCGCGGCGGCTCCATGACCCGGTTCTCGGCGCCCCGACCGATACCGGCACATGTCTTTGTTCCGTACCATCACGGGAACACCGCTTGCAGCAGCAACGGCTGCAGGCGCCGAGAGCCAGCGCGAACTGAACACCAGTTCGTATTCGCATACGTCCACGGGCACGCAGTCACGCACTGCCGCCGCGGAAGGAGCCACATCCCTCATGTCGAAGACCGACACTGCTGCTACCGGCCTGACCACGCAGTACGCCGCTCAGGTGGCCACGGACCTGGAGAACAATCTCAAGGCACAGGAACGTATCAGCGGTGAAGTCGCCTCTCTGCAGGAGCAGTTGGCCTCGCTCCAGCAGGATCACGCGGTCCTGGTGAACGTCCAGCAGGCCCTCGGTGTCACCGCCGCTCCGCAGCGGCCCGCGACCGGCCGTGCCGCCAAGTCGGTGCCCGCGCCCCGCAAGAAGGCGCCCGCCAAGCCGGCCGCGAGCAAGCGCACGCCGGCCAAGAAGTCCGCCGCGCCGGCCCGCACCGCCACGGCCGGGAAGGCCACGCCGAAGCAGGACCAGAAGGACCCGAAGGTCCAGAAGAGCCAGAAGAACCAGAAGCAGGAGTCGGCTCCGGCGGCCGCGCAGCCCACCCTCGTCGAGATCGTCCGCGAGCACCTGGCCGCGCAGAAGGAGCCGCGGTCCGCGGCCGAGATCGCCACCGAGCTGGGCCGGCAGCACCCCGACCGCTCGGTCAAGACCACCGTGGTGCGCACCACCCTGGAGGGTCTGGTGGCCAAGAACCAGGCCCAGCGCAGCAAGCAGGGCACCTCCGTCTTCTACACGGCGCACGAGGCCGCCGAGGCCGCCCCGGCCGCCGAGCAGAAGCAGGACCAGAACGCCTGAGCGCGACGCCGGCACGGGCAGCTGAACCGCCGGGACACCTCCGGCGGCAGCTGCTCCGTGCGGCACCCGTTTTGCCGGTCCGGCAAACCCGCTCGCCTCCCGGCACGGTCCTGCGCATGATCGGTCCGAAGCCGGCGGAACCAGGGCGACGAGGAGCACACATGGCGCAGGGCCCGGCGAGGGCGGTACATCGGCTGGTCCCCTCTCCGGGCGGCCGCATCCATCTCGTGGAGCAGGGGTCCGGGCCGCTGGTGCTGCTCGTGCACGGCTTCCCGGAGTCCTGGTACTCCTGGCGGCACCAGCTGCCGGCCCTCGCCGCCGCGGGATACCGCGCGGTCGCGATCGACGTGCGCGGGTACGGCCGCTCCTCACGGCCGGCCGGACCGGACGCGTACCGGTTGCTGGAACTGGTGGCGGACAACGTCGCGGTGGTGCGTGCCCTCGGTGCGGAGTCGGCGGTGGTCGTCGGCCATGACTGGGGTGCCACTATCGCCGCGACCTCCGCCCTGGTCGAGCCGGACGTGTTCGGCGCGGTGGGCCTGCTGAGCGTTCCCTACACGCCGCCCGGCGGCCCCCGGCCCAGTGAGGTCTTCGCCCGGATGGGCGGCGAGGAGGAGTTCTACGTCTCCTACTTCCAGCAGCCGGGCCGCGCCGAGGCCGAGATCGAACCCGATGTACGCGGCTGGCTCGCGGGTTTCTACGCGGCCCTGTCGGCCGACACCATGCCCGCGCCCGGCGCCCCCGACCCGCACTTCGTCGGTGCGGCGGGGACCCTGCGGGACCGGTTCCCCACCGGCCGGCTCCCTTCCTGGCTCAGCGAACAGGACCTCGACGTGTACGCGGGCGAGTTCGAGCGGACCGGCCTGACCGGAGCGCTCGACCGCTACCGGGCCATGGACCGCGACTGGGAGGACCTCGCCGCCTTCAGGGGTGCTCCCCTCACCCAGCCGTCCCTGTTCGCCGGCGGCACCCTGGACGCCTCCACGACCTGGCTGGCCGACGCGATCGACGCGTACCCGGTCACCTTGCCCGGGCTGGTCTCCTGCCACCTCGTCGACAGCTGCGGCCACTGGATCCAGCAGGAACGCCCCGAGGAGGTCAACGGTCTCCTCGTCGACTGGCTGGCGGCACTTCCCGCGGCCGCCGTCCGGTCCCGCTGACCACCGGCGGGACCGGCCCCCGGCCCGGGGTCACACCGGCCGCTCCACCGCCTCCACCGCCTCCACCGTCGTGGCCGCCGTCGTCGGCAGGGCGGTCTCCCACTCGGCGTCGGTCAACGGGGGCCCCGGCAACCGGGCCTTCTTCGGGCCGAACAGCATGGGCAGGAGCATGCCGGGCGCGAACAGGCGGGTGGCGGGCCGCTCCAGGCTCATGACGTCCAGCAGGGCGCCGAGTGCGCGCGGGTCGCGGGCCCCGGTCGCCACGGCACGGTCGACGTACCGCGCGAGACACCGTTCCAGGACGGTGGGCGGGGTGTCGGTGGCGCCCGGGTAGAAGGCGTCCTGCCCCACCGCCAGCTCCCAGGCGGCGGCCACGGGGCGGGCGGCGGCGCGCTGGAGGCGGCGCGCGGTGCCGGGAGCGGTGAGGCCGGTGGAGCGGAGCAGTCCGCGGACGGCGAGAGCGCCCTGCGCGGCGACGGTCAGTCCGTGTCCGTAGACGGGGTTGTACCCGGCGACGGCGTCACCGAGGACGAGGAAGCCGTCGGGCCAGCGCCTCATCTTCTCGTAGTAGCGGCGGCGGTTGGCGGTGCTGCGGGAGAGGGTGACGTCACCGAGGGGCCGGGCGTGCTGGATCAGCCTGCCGATGACGGGGTCCGCGAGGCCCCGGGCGAACTCGACGAAGGCGTGCGGGTCGCCGCTCGGCTCGCCGCCGCGGGTGCCGGAGAGGGTGACGATCCACCGGTCGCCCTCGACGGGCAGGACGATGCCGCCCTGTCCCGGGGAAGTGGCCGGGTTGGCCTGCACGTTGACCAGGGGGAAGCCGGTGCCGGCGGTAGTGCCCGGGGCCTCGTAGAGGCGGGTCGCGTAGGTGACGCCGGCGTCGACCTCCCGCTCGGTGGCGCCCGGCAGGCCGAGGCCGGCCAGCCAGCCGGGGGCGCGCGAACCACGGCCGGTGGCGTCGACGACGAGATCGGCCGCGAGGGTGTGTTCCTCGCCCGCGGTGCGCAGCCGCAGACCGGTGACACGGTGGGCGTCGCCCTCCGGCCCGAGGGCGGTGGTGTCCTGGAGGAGGGTGGTCCGCTCGTGGCCGAGGACCCGGTCGCGCAGCACGGCGTCGAGCAGGTCCCGGGAGCAGACGAGGTTGCGGTGGTGGGTGGAGGTGAAGCGCCGGAACCAGATCTCGTTCGGGGCGCGGGAGACCATGTCGCCCATGATGTGCGCGAGGCGGCCGCCCTCGCTCACGACGTCGTCGACGACACCGGGCAGGAGGTCGTCGAAGGCCCGTACGCCGCCGCTCCAGACCAGATGGGCGTGGCGGGCCTGGGGCACACCGCGGCGCGGTGCGACGCCGCCGGGCAGGGTGTCCCGTTCGACGACGGTGACGTCGGCGAACTCGGTCAGCGCGGCCGCGGCGAACAGCCCCGCGGCGCTCGCGCCGATCACGACGGCCGTGGGCCGTCGCGCGGTCGTGGTGTCAGGCATGGGCGTTCAGGCTTTCTCGGCCGGCTGTCGTCCGGAGGACGCTGTCGATGAGGCGGGGGCGGCGCATGGCGTGCGCGACGGCGTCGAGCTGGTCGCTGATCTCCGGTCCGATCTGGGCCGGCCGTGCCTTCGGCGGGCTCGGGGTGCCGCCGCGGTACGCGTCGACGGCGGCCCGCAGGGCGACGGCTCCGGCGATCGCGCGGGCCTCCTGGGGCGGGTGCGTGGCCGACGCCGACCGGTGGGCGCGGTGGTAGAAGTCGCCGTCGTAGTAGGGGGCGAGCAGGCGCAGCGCGTCGTGGATGCGCTGCCGGCGTTGCAGCAGGCGCAGGTCCAGCGGCGCCCAGAAGCCGATGCGGGCGGCGGCCGCGGCCGGTTCGAGGACCCGCAGCGCCCGCCACAGGGGCCGCAGCCGCCGGTGGTCGCGCTGGTCGCGGCCCCACTGCTGGGCGGAAGGACCCAGTTGGGGGGCGATGAAGCCGAGGGCGACCAGGGTGGCTTCCAACAGCGCGAAGGGCGGAGCGACTTCGGTGCTGAGGACGTCCAGGTCGTCGCCGGCCCAGCGGGCGCCGATCGCGATCAGCTTGGCGATGTCGAAGAGCAGCCCGCAGGCGTTGCCGACCTGGAGCAGGACCACGCCGGTCTTCAGCCAGCGGTTGCCGATCCGGGGGAACCACTTCCACAGCATGGCGGCGGCGACCAGGGACGAGACCATGTGCGCGGCCAGGTAGAGCAGGATGTGCTCGCGCATCCACGGCGTGTTGGCGTAGTAGGTGTCGAGGTCGTAGATGCGCGGCTCGGGCACATGGGCGAGGAAGAAGGTGCCCCACAGGGCGGCGACGACACCGGCGTAGATCCAGTGGACCCGCCGCATCTTGCGCCGCCGGCGCGAGGACGGCTCCTCGCGCCAGCGCATGATCATGGTGAGGGCGGTGGCGCAGAACGCGGTGAGGAAGGAGTAGGCCCACGGCGAGGAGATGTTGGGGACGCCCGTCAGCCGGTTGAGCCGGTCGATGTTGACCGGGGTGATGACGACGAGGACCGCGGTGGCCCACGTCAGCAGCAGCATGGTCGCCCGTACGTCGGGATCGCGCCAGGCCCGCGCGAGCGTGGGGAACTTCAGGACCAGCGCCGTGGCCAGCAGGGCGGTCGGCACGACGTAGGGGATGTGGAAGTACGGATTCGTCAAAGGATGCGGCCCCCTCGGCTGAGGAGGGAGAGGTTGATGCGTCCTTCGACGGTCGCCGCGGTGACGGGGCCCTGCGCGTACCGGCCGGTCATCCAGGTGCGCACCTCGCGGCCGAACAGCAGGCCGAAGGTCTCGGCGTCCACCTCGTGCGCGTCGGCGGAGTCCGCGCGGGCCGCCACGGCCAGGACGGCCTCGCGGGGCACCTCGGCCGAGGCCAGGATCTGCCGGGCCGCGCGGTGCAGGGCCTGCGGTGTGTGACAGGTGCCGGGCGCGCGGGCGGCCGCGGGCAGGCCGCCCACGTGGTGGCCGCAGTCGCCTTGCTCCTCGTGCCATAACTCGTGTCCGAGGATGACGAGCTGGGCCTCGGGGACGGTCCCGGCCTCGACCACGATGATGGAGTGGTCCCCGCAGTCCAGGCGCAGGCCCGAGACGGGGATGTCCGGTGGGAACGCGCGGAAGACCAGTTGGACCGGGCGCCCGGCGCGCACGCTCATGGCCTGGCAGAAGGCGTGCATGACGGCCTTCGGCTCGGCGGGCCGCTGCACCGACTTCGCCGCCTCCCGGCACAGTTCGGCGAGCCGGGACTTCATCACTCTGGTACTCATCAGCGGGCATCTCCCTGTGGCGGCAGCACCGACCGCAGGACTCCTTCGAGTACGCGTTCCAGCTGGTCCCGGGTGAGGGAGCCGTGCGCCCGCAGGTCCGTTCCGGTCACGCCGTAACGTGCCATGAGGGCCTGCACCGGGTCCGCCTCGGGGTGCTCCAGCTCGTGCAGGGCCGGCAGCAGGGCGCGGTTGAGCGCCTCGGCCGCCGGGGCCGTGAAGAACGTCTCCCCGTCCTCGATCCCGAAGAACCGGACCAGGCCGTGCAGGAGTTCGACGCTGGGCACCTTCCTCCCGTCGCAGATCTGCCGCGCCCAGTACTCCGAGACACCGAGGCGGTGGGAGACTTCCGCGGCGAGTTCGGACATGCGCCGTCCGGTGCGTGCCAGGTCGGCCGCGGCCAGTGCCCTGATCCGCAGCCGCACCCGGTCGTTGACCGTGTCCGCCGGCATCGGGTCGCCCCGCAGCAGCCCGCGCACGACGTTCTCGGGCAGCGCCGTGCGGGCGGCGAGCGCGGCGGGGTCGAGGAACTCCGGGCGCCGCAGGCCGCGTCGGGCGATCGCGGCGTCCAGTCTCGCGAGTGTCACGGGGAGTTGGCAGGCCGTCTCCACCGGTGGACTCCCAGGGTCGCAGGGGCGGTAGCTGCTGTGCATGCGCACCCTACGCGACACCTACCCGACTCTCAACGATCGTTTACCAGCCCAAAATGATCGTTGACCGCCGCCGTCACCCCGCGGCCGGCGCACTCGTCGCGCGCGGGCCGCCACTCTCCTCCCCCGCCGTGCCGTCCAGGAGACGGTCGACGGCCGCGAGGACATGGGCGCAGACCTGATCCGGGTCCGCGCCCGCCAGGGGTTCCTGGCCCACCACGACCCGCATCAGGCCGATGCCGAGCAGCCAGGCCATGGCGAGCTGGGCGCGCAGGGCGCCGTCGTCGGCCGGTGAGAGGGCGGCGAGCACGGCGGCGTACTGGTCGCCCAGCTCGCGGACCGTGTCGGGAGCGGTGTCGGCGCCGCCGATGGAACGCAGGTACACGGCCAGCAGTTGGTCCGCGTCCCCTCCGGCGCCGCCCGCGAGGACGCCCCGCAGGGCCGTCTCGAACAGCCGCTCCGGCGGTGTGCCGGTGATCTGCTCCTGGCCGCTGCGGGCCATCACCTCGGTGAGCAGGGCACTCTTGGAGCCGAAGTAGCGGAAGATGAGCGCCTGGTTGACACCGGCCCGGGCGGCGATGTCCCGGACGGTGGCCGCCTCGTAGCCCCGCTCGGCGAAGAGTTCCCCGGCGGCCCGCAGGATGCGGGTGCGGGTCGCCCCGGCGTCACGCGGTCGGCGCGGGGTCCGCTCGGGCGGGGCCTGCTCGGGCGGCGTCTGTTCGGCCGGGGCCCGCCCCACCGGGGCCCGCTCGGGCGTGATAGCGCCGTCGTGCCGCGCCCGGTGCCGGATGTCCCCGCTGCTGTCCACCTGCGCTCCTTCTGCCGCCGTACGCCGATCAGCCCCGCCAAGGACCCGCCAGGGTAACGGCTGGTTCGCGTCGTTGACCGCACCGGACCCGGCTCCTACGCTTTGTAAGCGCCTGCTTACACAAGAGAGGTAGCTGTGACGACGACGAACGACACACCCCTCGCCTACCCTTTCAACTCCAGCAGCGACCTGGCCCTGTCGGAGGCGTACGAGCGCGCCCGCGACACCCCGGGGCTCCTGCGCGTCCAGATGCCGTACGGGGAGCCTGCCTGGCTGGCCACCCGCTACGCGGACGCCCGGCTGGTCCTGGGCGACCAGCGGTTCAGTCGCGCGCTGGGCCTGGAGCACGACGAGCCGCGCGCCTCCGAGGGCAGCCGGGACAGCGGCATCCTCAGCATGGACCCGCCCGACCACACCCGGCTGCGCTCCCTGGTGGCCAAGGCCTTCACGGTGCGCCAGGTCGAGAAGCTGCGCCCCCAGGTGCGGGAGCTGACCGGCCGCCTGCTGGACGAGATGGAGGCGGCGGGGCCGCCGGTGGATTTGGTCGACCGCTACGCCCTGCCCATCCCGGTCGCGGTGATCTGCCGGCTCCTCGGCGTGCCGGAGGAGGACCGGCCGCGGTTTCGCGAGTGGAGCGACGCCGCCCTGTCCACCAGCTCGCTGACCGCCGAGGAGTTCCTCCGCAACCGCGACGAACTGCGCGCCTACATGGCCCGGTTGATCACCGGGCATCGCGAGCACCCGCGGGACGACCTGATGACGGCCCTCATCGAGGCCCGCGACCACGGCGACCGGCTGTCCGAGCTGGAACTCGTCGACCTCTGCGTGGGCATCCTCGTCGCCGGTCACGAGACCACCGCCACCCAGATCCCCAACTTCGTCCTCACCCTGCTCGACCACCCCGGTGAACTGGCCCGCCTACGCGCCGAGCCGGGACTCATCACCGGCGCGGTCGAGGAGCTGCTGCGGTTCGTGCCGCTGGGCAGCGGAGCCGGCCAGCCCCGCTACGCCACCGAGGACATCGAGGTCGGCGGCACCCTGGTGCGGGCCGGGGAGCCGGTCCTGGTGGCCGTCGGCGCGGCCAACCGCGACGCGCTGCGCTTCTCCGCCCCCGGCACCCTCGACCTCTCCCGCGGCGGCAATCCCCACCTGGGTTTCGGCCACGGCGTCCACCACTGCCTGGGCGCGCCCCTGGCCCGGCTCGAACTCCAGGAGGCCATCGGCGCGCTGGTCACCCGCTTCCCGCGGCTGCGGCTGGCCGGTGACATCTCCTGGAAGACGGAGATGCTGGTGCGCGGGCCGCGGGTCATGCCGGTGGGCTGGTGAGGCGGCCGTGAGCTGGCAGCTGAGGGTCGACGGCGCACGCTGCATCGGTTCCGGGATGTGCGCGGGCGCCGCCCCGGACCTGTTCGCCCTCGACGACGAGCACGCCCGCCCCGTGCACGAGCGCATCCCGGACGACGACCGCGCGCTGGAGGCCGCCGACATCTGCCCGATGGTGGCCATCACGGTCCATGACGCGCAGGGCCGGGAGATCGGGCCGCGGGACTGACCCGCCGCACGCGGCGGCGCGGGGGAAAGGCACCGGAGGGCACCGGCGGCCTCTCCCCCGCACCCCGGATCACCCCGGCCGCGAGCCCACGCCCACCCGCGGGCCGCTTCCGGCGATCACCCGCGGGCCGCCTCCGACAGCCACCCGCGGGTCGCCTCCGACGGTCACCCGTGGGTCACTTCCGCCAGAACACGTGGTGCGCCACACCGCTCGGGCTGGGCACGACGTCGAGGTGGAAGCGGTCGAGCAGTTCGTCGGGCGACTCCCACAGCCGCACTCCGGACCCGAGCTTCATCGGGGAGACCACCACGTGCAGGGTGTCGACGAGGTCGGCGTCGAGGAACTCCCGGATGGTGGTGGCGCCGCCGCCGAGCCGGACGTCCTTGCCCTGTGCCGCCTCCCGCGCCTGGGCGAGGACGGAGGCCGGGTCGCCGCCGACGAAGTGGAAGGTGGTGTCGGAGAGCGTGAACGAAGGGCGTTCGTGGTGGGTCATCACGAACACCGGGGTGCGGAACGGGGGTTCGTCGCCCCACCAGCCGCGCCACTCGTCGTCCTGCCAGGGCCCGCGCTGGGGTCCGAACTTGTTGCGGCCCATGATCTCGGCGCCGATGTTGCGCCCGTAGTCCCGTGTGAAGTAGTCGTCGAGGCCCCGGCTGCCCCCGGGGTCGGTCCGCATGGGCCAGCTCGCCGTGGCCCCCGCCCAGGCGAACAGCCGCTCCGGATCGACATGGCCGAACGGCCGCTGGAGGGTCTGGTCCTCCCCGGCGCCGATGCCGTCGCTCGATACGTTGAAGTTCTGCACCCTCAGCAGCTGGGGCATGTGGTCCTCCCGTGTTCCGCCTGACTGACGATGACATGACTCCCCGGACCGGGAGAACTCATCGCTCGCGCCGGATGTCGTCCGCCGCGGCGAGGCGGGCCTCGAAGCCGTCGAGGACGGCCCGGAGACCGAAGACGAAGGCGTCCTCGGGTGCCGCGGCGTACTGCTCGGCGGCGGGGGTGCCCAGACGCTCGCGCAGCCGCGGGAACCGCAGGGCGGTCTCGGTGGCGCTCGCCATGGCGTCGTTCATCCGCTGTTCGGCGTCCTCGCCGTTCCTGGCGAGCCGGCGGGTGAGCGAGATCTGCGAGGCGGGTCCGAGCGCGCTGCCGAGCGCGAAGACGAACACGGTGGCGGCCGCCCGGTCCGCGTCGGCGGCGCCGAAGCCCGCCTTCTCGTAGATGGCCAGGCTCAGGTCGTTGTGGCGGGACTGGCCGGGGCCGTACAGGAAGTGGCTGCCGAACGCCTGGCCGAGCCAGGGGTGCCGGGTGAGCATCGCGTGCATGCCGGTGGCCTGGGCGGTGGCGGCCGTACGCCAGTCGGTGGTGTCGGGGTCGGGCTGGTCGATCTCGGTCCAGAGCACGTCACCGGCCAGCCGGACCAGATCGTCCTTGGTCTTGATGTGCCAGTAGACGGCGGTGGCGGCCGAGCCGAGCCGTTTGGCGAGGCTGCGCATGTTGAGGCCGTCCAGTCCTTCCTCGTCCAGCAGTTCGATGGCGGCGCGGATGATCCGGTCGGCGGTGAGCGTGTCCCGTGGCATGCCCACAGCTTACTTGCACTTAGTTCAGGAATGCTCTTGCACTTTGTTCAAGAAACGCTCTACGCTGTGTCTCGTACTTAGTTCAAGTCGGTTCGAGTCCCTGATGGGGGAGCGATGTTCCAGGAACAGCTGTCGGAGTTCGTCCGAGTCCAGGCCGAGCGGTTCGCGGTACCCGGTGCGGCCGTGGGTGTGCTGTCGGGCGGCCGGGAGACCTACGTGTCGCACGGGGTGACGAATCTCAGCAACCCGCAGCCGGTGGACGAGCACACCCTGTTCCATCTGGCCTCGGTGTCCAAGTCCTTCACGGCGACCGCGCTGATGCGCCTGGTCGCGGAGGGGAAGGTGGACCTGGACGCGCCGGTGCGGCGCTACGTCCCCGAGCTGAGGCTCGCCGACGAGGGGACCGCGGCCACGATCACCGTCCTCAACCTGCTCAACCACACCGCGGGCCTCGACTGGAACCTGATCGACGACGGTATGGGCGACCGCTCCCTGACCGGGCTCGTGGCGAAGCTGTCCGAGCTGCCGCTGATCGCGCCGCCCGGCGCCCGACCGTCGTACAGCCAGGCCGGGTACAACCTGGTCGGCCGGATCATCGAGAAGGTCACCGGGCTGCCCTTCGAGCAGGCCATGGCCGCGCTGGTCCTGGAACCCGTGGGCCTCACCGACACCGTGTACGGCCTGGCCGAGGTGATGCTCCGCAAGTTCGCGGTGGGCCACAACTTCGGCGACGACGGCGAAGCGCGCCTCGCCCGGCCGTGGGGGGCGTTCAAGGAGGGCGCGCGCGCCGACAACCCCGGCGGCGGGCTCGCCTCCTCGGTGAGCGATCTGCTGCGCTGGGCGCGGTTCCACCTCGGTGACGGCGGGGGCGTACTGCCCGCCCCGGCGCTGCACCGCATGCGGGAACAGACGGTCGCGCTGCGCGCGAGCACGCTCGGCGACGGCTTCGGCGTCTGCTGGTTCCTGCACGACCTGGACGGCGTCCAGGCGTTCGGGCACGGCGGCTCGGGCAACGGGCAGTTCGCCGAGCTGCTCATCGTCCCGGAACACGACGTCGCGGTGGTCGCCCTGGCCAACGCCGGCCCGGACGGCTACCTCCTCAACCAGTCCGTCGTGCGGTGGGTGCTCGAACACCACCTCGGCATCGTCCAGCGGGAGCCCGAGCCGGTCCCGTACGACGAGGAGCGGGCCCGGCAGGTCGCCGGCCACTACGAGATCGACGCCATGAACCTCGACATCGCCACCGACGGCACCCGCCTCACGCTGGCGGTCGGGATCAAGCCGGAGATCCGGGCGGCGTCGGACGAGGAGATGCCCCCGGACTACCCGGCCGCGGCGATCGGCCTCCTTCCCGGCGACGGCGACGAGTACGTCATCACCGAGGGCGGTCTGGCCGGGCAGCGCGGCTACTTCTCGCGCGCCGACGACGGTACGGTCACCGGCGTCGACCTCGCCGGCCGGCTGTTCGGCCGGGCCACGCAGCGCGTCTGACCTGTCCGGCAGGCCCTGGCGCCGGGGCGGCCCACGGACCGTGGGCCTGGGCCGTCGCCCCCGGCATCCAGCCCCGCGGGCACGCGGCCGCTCAGCCCCCGCAGCGGCTCGGCCCCGTGGCCGTTCAGCCCCGCAGCCGCGCGGCGAAGGCCCGCGCGGCGGCCAGGTCCGCGCCGTCCGGCCGCCGCTTGTTGATGCCGCCGACGAGCCTGAAAGGCGCCCAGGTGTCGAACGCCCGGCACACGAAGGTCCCGCTCACCTCGTAGCCCTTGCCTTCGAGGAGCCGGACCGGCGGACGGGTGAAGGGCGCGAACGGCGGCTCGGGGAGCCCGCTGGTGGCGAACACGAACGCGCGGCCCGGCCGGGCGGGAAGCCCCCTGACGAAGCCGGTCAGGGCGGGGTGCATCCGGGTGTGGAAGACGCCCGAGCCGAAGCCGACGAGGTCGGCGCCGGCCAGTTCCGCCGGGTCGGACTCCTCGGGGCTCACGACCTTCGCGTCCAGCACCTCGGCCATGGTGCCGGCGACCCGGCGCGTATTGCCGTGCGACACGGAGACGCACACGATGACGGCCTTCATCCTGACGGTCCTCTCTCTCGCTCCCGCACTGATGACAGGGCGGCCGCGCCGGAACTGACAGGACATGGGTGTGATGCGCGTCACTCCCCCGGCGCGCTCAGGGCCGCCGCCACGCGCATCGTGTCCCGCAGCCAGCGCTGGGCCGGGTCGGCGTCGAGGCGGGCGTGCCAGGACAGCCGGATCCGGAGGTCCGGCAGCCGCACGGGCAGGGGGAACCAGCGCAGGCCGAGCGCCTGGCCGTGCTGTACGGCCAGCCGTTCGGGGACGAGGCCGACGTATCCGCTGGAGGCGACCAGCAGGACGGCGACGGCGGAGGCGGGGACGACGGCGGCGACCTGGCGGGTGAGTCCTTCGGCTTCGAGGGCGCTGTCGAGGGGACCGCGCAGGCGGCCCCGGCGGGAGGTGGAGACATGCGGATGCTCGCAGAGCTGGGCGAGCGTCGGGGCGGTGTGCCGGGCCAGCGGATGGCCGGCGCGGACGATGCCGACCATCCGCTCGCGGTAGAGCGGGGCCGAGCGGATGTCGGGGGGTGTGGCGTCACCGGCGCCGATGTCCAAGTCGATCGAGCCGTCGCGCAGGTCCTCGACACTCTCGCTGCCCTCGGCGACGAAGCGCAGCACCACGCCGGGTGCGGCGGCCGCGGCGTTGACCGCCGCGGCCGCCAGCGTTGCGGCGACGCCGTCGTTGATGCGGAGGGTGAAGGTGCGTTCCAGGTCGGCGGCGCTGAACGCCCGGTCGTCGTGGACCAGCGCGGCCGCCTCGTCGAGCAGGGACCGTACGCGCGGGGCGGCCCGCAGCGCGAAGGGGGTGGGGGCCATGCCGCGGCCGGCCCGCACCAGGATCGGATCGTTCATCGCCCGCCGCAGCCGGCCCAGGGCCCGGCTGGTGGCCGGGATGGACAAATGGAGCCGCTCGGACGCCGCCGTGACGCTGTGCTCCTGCAAGAGGGCGTCGAAGACGCGCAGCAGGTTGAGATCGAGTTGCTCGGCCACCATGGTTGCACTGTACGCAACTCTGACTTGCCCATGTTGCGTGGCGCGAGGGGTGACCGGCTCCCTACCGTCGGGGCCATGCCTCAGAATCTGCTGTCCCACGGGCGCGGGCCGACCGCGTCCCGCGCCTCCTCCCGCCCGGTCCGTCCCCGTCCCCCGCGCGGGCCTCGGGGCCTCCTCGCGGTCATGTGCGCCTGCGTCGTGCTGGTCGTCGGCATGGTCGCCGCGGTCAACCTGGCCGTGCCGATGCTCGCCGCGAGCGCGTTGCACCCTTCGGCCGCCGCGGTGGTCTGGATCGTCGACCTCTATGTGGTCTTCTTCGCCTGCCTGGTGATACCCGGCGGAGCCGCGGGCGACCGGCTGGGCCGCAAGGGTGTCCTGCTCGCCGGGCTGCTGCTGTTCGCGGCGGGCGCGCTGCTGTCGGCGGCGGCGCCCGACACGGCCGTGCTGCTCCTGGGGCGGGCGGTCACCGGCGTCGGCGCCGCCGCCGTACTGCCCAACACGCTCGCCGTGCTGCTGCACGCCGTCCCCGCCGACCGCAAGGGGGCGACGATCGCGACCTGGGCCTCGATGACCGGCATCGGCGGCATCGTCGGGAACGTCGGCGGCGGGGCGGTCCTGACCGGCGGATCGTGGCGGTGGCTGTTCGTCGCGGCCGTGCCGGTCGCGCTGGTGCTCGCCGCGCTGGTGGGCCGCACCGCCCCGGTGTCACCCCGCAACGACCGCCGCCTGGACGTCCCCGGCACGGTGCTGCTCGTCGCCGCGTCGGTGGCGCTGCTGCTCGGCATCGTCCAGGGCCCCGAGTCGGGCTGGAGCAGCGCCTTCGTCATCGGCTCGTTCGTCTGCTCGGCGGTGCTGTTCGCGGTGTGGACGCTCGTCGAACTGCGCACCGCGCAGCCGCTGCTCGACCCCCGGCTGCTGCGCTCCCCGGCCCTGCGCAGCGCCTGCCTGGGCATGACGGCCGTCTTCTTCGGCATGTTCGCGCTGTTCTACGTCAACGCCTCCTTCCTGCAGTACGGCAAGGGGTACGGCGTGCTGGTGACCGGTCTGGGCATCATCCCGCTGACCGTCCCGCTGATCCTGGGTGCCCGCTACGTCGGCCGTGTCTCGGGGCGTATCGGCCTCCAGGCCACGGTGGCCCTCGCGTTCGTGTTCGTCGGCGGCGGCCTGCTCGGGCTGTCCACCTGCGGGACCTCGACGCCGTACGCCGGGTACGCCGCGTGGCTGGTGGTGACCGGGATCGGGGTGGCGCTGGCGCTGCCGTCGCTGTCGGGCGCCATCGCCGTGTCACTGCCCGCGGAGCAGGCCGGGGTGGGGGCGGGACTGCAGTCCACCACCCGGGAGTTCGGCAGCGCCCTCGGCGTGGCCGTCATCGGCACCGTGCTCACCGCGCGGTTCACCGCCGCGCTGCCCGCCGACCTCCGCGCCGCGCACGATCCGCACACCGTCGCCCAGGCCCTCGCCGCCGCACCGGACCGCGCCCACGACATCGTCTCCGCGTTCGTCTCCGGCACCGAGTCGGCCCTGCGCGTGATCGGCGTGACCGTACTCGTCCTGGGCCTGCTCGTGGTCCTGGAGCCACTGCTGTCGCGCCGACGCGGCACGCGCCCGGAACGGTCCGATCGGCTTTCCTGACACGGCCCGGTACCGGACTCGGGGCTCTCCGTGGGTGCCCCGAGCGCCGGGCGGCGGTCCGGAGCCGGTCCAACTCCTCTTTTTCATAGTCCGATTGCAGTCGGCTCGGAGGGTGAACCGGCCGTGCCGGGTGGCGAGCCGGAAGTTGGGCGGCCGTTCACCTCGTCGGGTCACAACCGCGGTCCGCGGCACGTACGGTGTGGCCCTGCCGCGCCTTCCACGCGCTTTCCGCAGCGATCCCGCAGCCCGCCGTACCCGAGGGAGTGCCTCCGTCTCATGGCCACCACCACCCAGGAACCGACGCGACCGCCCCGCTGTCTCGACGACGTGCCCGGCTGGCTCCCGGTGCTCGACCAGACGCTCTTCGACTGGTTCCTGGACCGGCAGGAGACCGCCGGGACCCGTGGCGACCTCCTGGAGGTCGGGGTCTTCATGGGCAAGAGCGCAATCTTCATCGGCCGGCACCGGCAGCCGGGCGAGAAGTACACCGTGTGCGACCTCTTCGAGGGCGACGCGCCCGACGACGCCAACCGGGCCGAGTCGACCAAGTCGTACTCCGCGCTGACCCGGGACGCCTTCGAGGCGAACTACCGCTCCTTCCACGACGAACTGCCCCGTGTGCTCCAGGGACCCAGCTCCGTGGTGTCCGCCGAGGTCGAGGCGGGCTCCTGCCGGTTCGTGCACATCGACGCCTCGCACCTGTACGAGCACGTGCACGGCGACATAGGCGCCGCCCGCGACCTGCTGCTGCCCGGCGGCATCGTCGTCCTCGACGACTTCCGTTCCGAGCACACGCCCGGTGTGTCCATAGCCACCTGGGAGGCCGTGCTCAGCCGGGGGCTGAACCCCGTCTGCCTGAGCACGCAGAAGTTCTACGGCACCTGGGGCGACCCCGAGCCCGTCCAGGAGGCGCTGCTGGCCATGGTGCGGCAGCGGTCCGACTGCCACCTCAGCGTCCAGCAGGCCGCCGGGCACCGGATCATCCGCCTGAAGTCCAAGGGCATGACGGCGCCCGTGTTCCCGCCCTCCCGGTACGCGGAGGAGGCCGCCCGTACGGCGCCCGGCACCCCGGAGCCCGCGCCGGTACCGGAGCCCGCTGCCGCCGCCCCGGCCGTCCCCGCTCGGCGCGTGCCCCGGCGCGCCAGCCGGGCCCGCCGGGTCGCGGTCGACCTGCTGCCGCCGGTCGTCACGCGGGCCATCCGCAGGGCGCGGGCGGCCGATGCCGGCAAGTGACCCTTCCGGGACCGCCTGAGACGCTCCGCGCAACCGAGCCGCCCACCGCCGCGGCCCACGGCGGTGGGCCGGGCCGCCGCCCGGTGTCACTCCCCGGTGGTGGGCCCGGGACGCTGCTCGGCCTCACCCTCCGGCGGTGGCGACGGCGACGGCCGCCGTGTAGCCCTGGTCCACGGTGACGTCATCGACCGTCCAGCCCGGCGGGGCGGTCGCCGCGTCCGGTGCCGTACCCAGGTAGTCGAGGGACGGGGCGCGCCCCAGGCCGGTGCCGAGCCCCTTGAGATACGCCTCCTTGCGCGCCCACACCCGGGCGAACGCGGCCGGCCGTTCCACCGCGTCGCACCTGTCCAGCTCGGCGATCTCCCGGGGGTGCAGGGCCGTGCCGGCCTCCGCGGCGACCGCGAGGGCGGGCACCCCCTCGATGTCCACGCCCACGGGTGCGGTGGCGAAGGCCAGCAGGCACAGGCCGGCGGTGTGCGAGAGGGAGAAGTGCACGGGGTTGCCCCGCACGACCGGACGTCCGTGCGGCTGCCCGCAGAACGAGCAGGGCCGGCGTTCCAACGGGACGTCCCCGGGCGGGAGTTCGAGGTAGGCGCCGAGCAGCGTCCGCAGGCCCACGTGTCCTGCCACATAGGTTTCCCGGTCCTCGGCCCTGCGGAACGCCGCCGCCCGCCGCCGCTCCTCGGCGTCGAGCACGGTGGCGGCCGCCCTGGCCGCCACGGCACGGAACCGGTCGGTCCGTACCAGCCACAGCGCCGGCCGGCCGTCGCCGCCGGGCAGCACCGGCGGCTCGCCCGCCGAGCCGTCACCCAGCTCCACGGGCCGGTGTACCGCACTCTTCCTCACCCTCATCCGCGCAGGATACGGCCGCCCGTGCGCGGCCCGGGCGGCCGAGCGGGCCCTACGGCCTTCGGCGGAAGACGCCGTGTACTTATCGCGCGCGGGGGGAACGGGAAGGGACACGACGGCGACACCGGTGGCGTCGCATGGCATCGGTGGCCTCGGTGGTACCGGTGTGCCGTCGGCCGTCCGGGCAGCGCGTCCCGCGCGTCCCGTTCGTCCGCGAAGGAGTGACCATGGCCACGCACACCCAGGAGACGGGCGCCGACGCGTCCGAGCGCGCCTGGATGGACAGGGCGATCACCCTGGCCACCGACAGCGTGGCCGACGGCGGCGGCCCGTTCGGCGCCCTGGTCGTCAAGGACGGCGAGATCGTCGCGACCGGGACCAACCAGGTCACCTCGACGCTGGACCCGACGGCGCACGCCGAGGTGAGCGCGATGCGTGCCGCCTGCAAGGAACTGGGCGCCTTCTCGCTCGACGGCTGCGCCCTGATCACGTCGTGCGAGCCGTGCCCGATGTGCCTGGCCGCCGCGCTGTGGGCGCGCCTCGACCGGGTCGTCCACTGCGCCGACCGGTACGACGCCGCGGCGGCGGGCTTCGACGACCGCGCGTTCCACGAGCTGTTCGACAGGAAGCCCCGGTCGATGTGGCCGCTGACGGTGGAGCGGCTGGACGCGCCGAACCGCACGGCACCATTCGACGCGTGGCGGGCCGCGGCCGACCGCGTCGGCTACTGACGGAGTTCACAGAGGTCACAGAGGTCACAGAGGTTCCCGCGCGGGTCCGCCGGGCGCGGCCGGGGCCGGGCTGGTCACCGGCACCCTCCCGCATGCCGTAGAGTGGTGTTCACCGACGCGGGGTGGAGCAGCTCGGTAGCTCGCTGGGCTCATAACCCAGAGGTCGCAGGTTCAAATCCTGTCCCCGCTACTGCGAGAAGGGGCCCGGTTCCTTGAGGAACCGGGCCCCTTCGGCATCCCCGCGGGACCGGGGATCAGACCTCGCCGCGCCAGCCGCCGGTCTCCCGGCCGCCGCGTTCCTCGATGAACTTCTTGAAGCGCTTGAGATCGCCGGTGACCTGGCGCGCGGGGACGCCGAGCTTGTCGCCGACGGTCTCCACCGGGCCGTGCGGGTCGATCTCCATCTGCAGCATCACCTTCGTGGTGGAGTCGTCCAGCCGGTGGAACGTCACGACCCCGGCCTGCCGGGCCTCACCGCTCACCGTGGTCCAGGCGACGCGCTCGTCGGGGATCTGCTCGGTGATCTCGGCGTCGAACTCCCGGCGTACGCCGTCGACCTTCGTCACCCAGTGGGTGAGCGTGTCGGTGCGCTGCTCGATGCTCTCGACCCCGTCCATGAACCCGGGGAAGGTCTCGAACTGGGTCCACTGGTTGTAGGCGGTGTGGACCGGGACGTCGACCTCGATGGACTGCTCGATCTGCGACACGATGCGTTACCTCACCTGTAGACGTTCCTGTGGGCGTTGGTGAGGACCGGGTTCCAGACTCGGCCGCGGGTATTCCTCCCGACCGCGACCGGTCACGGCAGGATGGAGTCCACGTACCCGCCGTCCACCCGCAGCGCGCCGCCGGTGGTGGCCGACGCCTGGTCGGAGCTGAGGTAGACGACCATGTTCGCGATCTCCTCCGGTTCGATCAGGCGCTCCAGCAGCGACTGCGGCCGGTGCTCGCGCATGAAGACCCGCTGGGCCTCGTCCCAGGGCAGGTCGCGGTCGACGAGTTCGTAGACGAAGTCCTCGACGCCTCCGGTGTGGGTGGGCCCGGCGATCACGGAGTTGACGGTGACGCCGGTGCCGGCGGCCTGCTTGGCGAAGCCGCGGCCCACCGCGAGCAGCGCCGTCTTGGACATGCCGTAGTGCATCATCTCCGCGGGGATGACGACGGCCGAGTCACTGGCGATGTACTGGACCCGTCCCCAGCCGCGTTCGGTCATGCCCGGCAGGTACTGACGGGTCAGCCGGACCGCGGCCAGCACGTTCACCTCGAAGTAGCGCCGCCACTCGTCGTCGGTGATGCGCAGCGGGTCGGCGGCGCCGAAGATCCCGAGGTTGTTGACGAGGATGTCCACCCGTGGCAGCGCCTCGGCCGCCCGGCGCGCGCCCTCCTCGGTGGTGACGTCCGCGGCGACCGGCACGAGGTCGGCGCCGGGCACCTCCTCGGCCAGCCGGGCGACGCTCTGCGCCACCCGTTCCCGACTGCGGCCGTTGACGCCCACCCGGGCCCCGGCACGGGCGAGTCCGGCGGCGATCGCCGCTCCGATGCCCTGGGTGGAGCCGGTGACGAGTGCCGTGCGGCCCTTCAGATCGATCTGCATCTCCTCGTGCCCTTCTTTCGTGTGGCCGTTCCCGCCCGGATACCCCGGGCGGGGACGGCACCGGCGGTGGTTCAGCCCTCGATCGCCCGGACGGCCGCGTCGGCGAAGGAGTGGTCCTGCTCCGGAGCGCCGCCGCCGACACCGAGGGCGCCGACCAGCCGGCCGTCGCGGTGGACGGGCACTCCCCCGGCGATGAACAGGAGCGGCCGGTCCAGGGCGGTCGGCAGGGTGTGGAAGAGGGCGCCGGGCTGGACGGCGTCGACCAGGCCGGCGGTGGGCGCGTCGAGTTGCAGGGCGGTGTACGCCTTGCGGGTGCTGGTCTCACCGGCGATGAGGACGGCCCGGTCGTCCCGCCGGAAGGCCAGCAGGTGGCCGCCGGCGTCCAGGACGCTGACGGCGACGGCCACGCCCGCCGCTTCGGCGGCCGAGCGCGCCCGGTCGATGAGGAACTCGGCGTCGCCGGTGGTGAGTGGGGTGACTGCGGTGGCGGGGGTGGTCATGGCGACGTCTCTCCGTGTGCGGGTGTGGAGGGGGTGCCGGGCGGGTGGGGCCGGCGGCCCTCGGGTGGTCGGAGCGCGCCTCGGCGCCGGGCCGTGCGCGCTCACCCGACATTACTTGCAGGCGCGCTCTATTTCAAACGCGTGCAATGGGCTTACGCAATCTTCAACGGCGGTCGAGGTTCGGCCGGGTCCCGGCCGGGGCTCGCCAGATCGCTGCGCCTCACGACTTCGTACGCCCCACTCGCCTCACTGGCCTCACCCGTCTCCGGCACCGGCGTTTCGGCCAGCTCCCGGGCGTCCGGCGGTCGAGTCCGGCCGTCGGCTCGTCCAGGAAAATCACCGGAGAATTCCCGATGAGGCTCATCGCGATGTCCAGCCGGCGGCGCATCCCACCCGAATACGTGGACACTCGCCGCGCGCCCGCCTCGCTCAGCGAGAAACGCCTCAGCAGGTCATCCGCGATCGCGCCAGGGTCCTTGAGGTGGCGCAGCCTGGCGACCAGGGCGAGGTTCTCCCGACCGCTGAGGATCTCGTCGACGGCCGCGAACTGCCCGGTGAGACTGATGGACTCCCGCACGTTCGCCGCTTGCGTGGCGACGTCGAAGCCATTGACGCTCGCCGCCCCCGCGTCGGCTTTCAGGAGTGTGGCGAGGATCCTCACGGTCGTGGTCTTGCCCGCCCCGTTGGAACCGAGCAGGGCGAAGATGCTGCCCGGCGCCACGTCGAAGTCCACACCGCGCAGCACTTCGAGTTTCCCGTACGACTTCTTGAGACCTTGCACGCGAATCGCCGGACCGGCGATCGATTGGGCTGTCATGGTCATCTGCCTCCTTCGCGGAGCTGTTCCAGGCGACTGCGCGGAAACTCCTCCCGGAAGGATGGAGGGTTGACCCAGCGTCAAGGTCAAGCCCGTTCCGACCACGGCACTCAGATCGCCGACCGGCCAGACACACCGCAGCGATGACAGGCCGCTCGCCCCGAACTCGTTCGGCCGCGAACCCGACATACTCGTAGCCGTCGGTGAACCACTCACGCGTCGGTTCCTGCGACTCACCGGCCGGAAATCCACGAACCCGCCCGCTTCCCCCGGCGGGCACCGTGGAGGCCGGTGAGTCGTTCGAGGACACCGTCGTGCGTGAACTGGCCGAGGAGACCGGCCGGCGCGCGGACCCCGGTGACGTCACCCTGCTCGGCACGCTGGTCGACCATGTGCGGGACGTGCCGCGTGTCACCGTGGGCGCCGTCGTCACGGCCCGGGAGGGGGAACCGGCCGACCAGCCGGACGAACGCGGGGGCGACTGGCGGTGGTTCCCGCTGGACGGCCTGCCGCAGGGTCTGTTCGTCTGCTCGGCGCAGATCCTCACCGCCTGGCGGCCCGACCTGCCCGTGGACCACACGCCGGCGCACTTCACCCCCTTCCAGCGGCGCAAGCCGGGCCGGTGACGCGGCCCGGCGGTGCGACGCGCCCGTCCCCGGCGTCCTCACTCGAAGGCGGCCGCCGCCTCCCGCAGTGCCGAGGCCACCGCTTCGGGGGCGTCGGGGCCGGGCGCTCCGGGCCGGTACGTCACCGACCGCAGCCGGCCGGTGAACCGGAAGGCGCGGTGGCGTTCGTACAGCGGCCAGGAGACGGGGGACTTGCGGTCGACGCCGACGCTGATGCCCTGGAAAGGGGCCATGCCGATGAGCTGGTGCACGCTGTCGGAGACCGCTCGCTCGGTCCCGTCGACGGTGATGGTGAACCGCCAGCGCAGCCCCTCCTCGGCGGTGGCGCCGAGCAGGACGCGGTGGGCGCCCGCGTCGAGGGGTCCGGCGTCGGTCTCGTGGAGCACGCCGTACTCGTTGTAGGCCAGGCGCAGCCGGCCGTCCTCGATGTGCAGGTTGTAGCCGCCGCCCTGGTCGCCGTGGGAGACGAGCACTCCCTCGCCGGTCTCGTCGAGCAGCACCTCCACCTCGAAGGAGCGCAGGGAGATGAGCCGGGAGGAGCGGTAGCGCTCCAGTTCCGGGGTGCCGGGCAGCAGGGTGAGCGGCCGGGCGAGCCGCTGTTCGGCGGGGTTGCGGCGGGCCAGGGCGCCGCTGCCGTCGGGCAGCGGGAAGACGCCGTTGCGCCATGCCGCCTGCTCCCATGCCTCGGACAACTCCGCGACGAGAGACGGGCGTTCGGCCGCCAGGTCGTGGATCTCGGTGGGGTCGGTGCGGATGTCGTACAGGGCCCATTCGGAGTCGTCGTAGGGCGTGCCGGGCCGGTGCAGGGTGACCAGTTTGTGTCCGTCGCGGTAGTAGCTGCGGTTGCCGCTCATCTCGCAGTACTGCTCGCCGTGGGTGGAGGCGTGGGTGGTGTCGGCCAGGACCGGGGCGAAGCTGGCGCCGTCGGGTTCCTGGAGGGTGACGCCGCGCCGGGCCCCGGGGCGGCGCAGGCCGGCGAGTTCGAGGAGGGTGGGGGTGATGTCGGTGACGTACTGGTACTGGGTGCGCAGGCCCGGGGTGAGCCGGCCGTCCCGGGTGCCCTCGGGCCAGGACAGGACGAAGGGGACCCGTACGCCGCCGGCGTAGGTGTGACCCTTGTAGAGGCGGAAGGGGGTGTTGGAGGCCATGCCCCAGCCGCGCGGGTAGTGCACCAGGCTGCGGGGGCCGCCGATGAGGTCGTGATCGCGGTCGACGTCGGGGTCCCAGTCGCCGGGCAGGTGCGGGTGGTGGACGAAGCGGCTGAAGTAGGAGCGGGTGCCCTCGGCGCCGCCTTCGCCGGTGCCGCCGTTGTCGGAGGTGAAGACGATGATGGTGTTGTCGAGTTCGCCGAGCGCGTCGAGGGTGTCGGTGAGCCGGCCGAGGTTCTGGTCGATGTTGTCGACCAGTGCGGCGTACACCTCCATGTACCGGGCGTACAGCCGCCGCTGTGCCTCGGTCAGGCTGTCCCAGGCGGGTACGTCGAGGCCGGCCTCGCTGTTGCGGGCGGGCAGTTCGGTGCCGGGCGGGAAGAGGCCGGTGTCCTTCTGCGCGGCGAAGCGGCGCTCGCGCAGCGCGTCCCAGCCCTCGTCGTAGCGTCCGCGGTGGCGTGCGATGTCCTCGGCCCTGGCCTGGAGGGGGCCGTGGACGGCGTTGTGGGCGAGATAGAGGAAGAAGGGCTTGTCGGGGTCGTGCGCGCGCAGCGACTTGACCATGGCGATCGCCTGGTCGGTGAGGTCGTCGGTGTAGTAGTAGTCGTCGGGGAACGCGTCGATGTCGAGCGGGCTGTTGTCGCGCACCAGCTGGTGCGGGTGGAAGAGGCTGGTGAGGCCCTCCAGGACGCCGTAGTACTGGTCGAAGCCCTTCTGCAGCGGCCAGTTGGCGCGGTCGTCGGCCGCGTTGGAGGCGGAGTCGCGCACGAGGTGCCATTTGCCGACGGCGTAGGTGGCGTATCCGGCGTCGTGCAGGAGTTCGGCCAGGGTGGGGATGTCGTCGGCGATCTCCATGCCGTAGCCGGGGAAGCCGGGGTCGGAGTTGGCGACCATGGCGTAGCCGACGCGGTGCGGGTTGAGGCCGGTGAGCAGCGCGGCGCGGGCCGGCGAGCACAGGGGCATGGTGTGGTAGTTGGACAGGCGCACGCCGTCCTCGGCGAGCTGGTCGAGGACGGGGGTGGGGATCTCCGAGCCGAACGGGCCGATGTCGCTGTAGCCCATGTCGTCGACGAGGACGACGACGATGTTGGGTGCCTTGCCGGTGCGGGCGGGCGCGGGCCAGGCCGGTTCGGACTCGGCGAAGGTGCGGCCGATGCGGCCGGGGAAGCCCGCGTAGGGGTCACGTCGGGTGCTGTCGCTCATACGGGGGTCTCCGTGTCCTGTGCGCTGTGGTCGGTGGGGGCGAAGGGGCCGGTGGCGGCGGGTGCCGGGAAGAGGCGGGCCGGTTCAGGGGCCGGCTCGGTCAGTCATGCGCGGTCGGGCTGCCCGGTGAAGGCGGCGATGTGCTGGCGGGAGTCGCCGGCGTTGCGGGTGACTGCGCGTCGCGGGCGCAGCGGAAGCCGCCGTGGCCCGTGGAGGAGTCGGGGGTGTTGTGGGAGCGGGCGGCGACGCGGTAGCGGTGGCAGTAGGAGGCATGGCACAGGTAGGAGCCGCCGCGGATGACCCGTTCGCCGGGGCCGTAGGCGTCGCTGACCCATTCCCAGACGTTGCCGGCCATGTTGTGCAGGCCGTGGCCGTTGGGGGCGTACGCGGTGACCGGCATCGTTCCGGTGCGGCCGCCGGGGCGGTCGGAGCGGTGCGGGAAGCGGCCGAGCCAGGTGTTGCACATCTCGCGGCCGCCCGGGGTGAAGTCGTCGCCCCACGGATAGCGGGCGCTCGCCAGGCCGCCGCGTGCCGCGTACTCCCACTCGGTCTCGGTGGGCAGCCGCAGTCCCGCCCAGGCGCAGTACGCGAGGGCGTCGTGGTGGGAGACGTGCACCACCGGGTGGTCGGCGCGCCCGTCGAGGTCGGAGCCGGGGCCCTCGGGGGCGCGCCAGGACGCCCCGGAGACACCGAGCCACCACGGTGCCTGGGCGACCCGGCCAAGGACATGGCGGGCGGCGGCGGGGTGCACGAGGAGGTGGAAGACGTAGGACGAGCCGAAGCGTTCGGCGTCCGTGCGGTGGCCGGTGGCGTCGACGAACGCGGCGTACTGGGCGTTGGTCACGGCGGTGGCGTCGAGGGCGAAGGGGGCCACGGTCACCTCGCGCACCGGGCCCTCGCGGTCGGCGTGGTAGCCCTCGTCGAAGGCGTCGCCCATCAGGAAGGTCCCGCCGGGCAGTTCCGTCATGGCCGGGTGGGCGGGGCTGCCGGTACGGCGGGTGCGGGGCAGGGGCAGCAGGTCCACCGCGGGGCCGGTCCCGGCGGTGGCGCAGGAGCGGCCCGGGGTGCAGCAGGCGTTCACGCGGGGACCTCCGTGGCCCGGTGGGCCGGCCGCCGGGCCGCCGGGACCGGGTCGGGGGCGGCGGCGAGCAGGGCTCTGGTGTAGGGGTCGGCCGGGTTCTCGCAGATGTCGTCGGCGGTGCCGGTCTCCACGATCCGGCCCCGGTGCATGACGGCGATGCGGTGGCTGACCTGGCGGACCACGGCGAGGTCGTGGGCGATGAAGACCAGCGACAGGCCGAGGTCGCGCTGGAGGTCGGTGAGCAGGCCCACGATCTGGGCCTGCACGGAGACGTCGAGCGCGGAGACCGGCTCGTCGCAGACGAGGACGGAGGGTTCGGGGGCGAGGGCGCGCGCGATGCCGATGCGCTGGCGCTGGCCGCCGGAGAAGGAGCGCGGGCGGCGGTGGGCCGCGCCCGGTTCCAGTCCGACGAGCAGCAGCAGTTCCTGGACCCGCCGGGCGCGGTCGGCGCGGTCCCCGATCCCGAAGGCGTGCAGCGGCTCCGCGATGATCTCGCCCGCCGTCATGCGGGGGTTGAGCGAGGCGTACGGGTCCTGGAAGACCAGCTGGACCCGGCGCCGTACGGCGTGCAGGTCGCGGCGTGCGGGCCGGGTGATGTCCTCGCCGTCCAGGCGCAGGGTGCCGGAGTCGCTGGGGTGGGCGTGCGCGAGGACGCGGGCGAGGGTGGACTTGCCGGAACCGGACTCACCGACGATGCCGAGGGTCTCCCCGGCGGCCAGGGTGAGGGAGACGCCGTCCAGCGCGGTGACGGTACGGCCGCGCCGGCCGCGGCCGCGGTAGGTCTTGCGCAGCGCGTCGGCGGTGAGGACCACGGCTCCCGGCCGGGGGCGGTCGATGGGGGCGGGCGGGGGCGGCGCGGGCAGCGGGGCGGGGTGTTCGGCGGCGGGCCAGCAGGCGACGCGTACCGGGCCGGGCGGCGCGTCGAGTCCGGCGGGGCCGACCGGCCTGTCGAGGCCGCCCGGTCCGTCAAGGCTGTCGGGTCCGTCGAGGCCGACCGGTCCGTCGAGGCTGTCGGGTCCGTCGAGGCCGTCGGGGACGGCGGGCAGTTCGGTCAGGGGCGGGGTGGTGGTGCGGCAGCGGTCCTCGGCGCGGGTGCAGCGGTCGGCGAAGGCGCAGCCGTCGGTGAGCAGCGCGAGGTCGGGCGGGGCGCCGGGGATGCCGGTCAGGCGGGTGCCGGACGGGGTGGACAGCCGGGGCACCGCGGCGAGCAGGCCGGCGGTGTAGGGGTGGCGCGGGCGGGTGAGGACGTCGGTCACGGGGCCGTCCTCGACGACCGTCCCGCCATACATGACCAGGACGCGTTCGCAGGCGCGGGCGACGACGCCCATGTTGTGGGTGATGAGGACCAGGGCGGTGCCGGTGCGGCGGTTGAGGTCGGCCAGCAGGGTGAGGATCTGGTCCTGGACGGTGGCGTCGAGTGCGGTGGTCGGCTCGTCGGCGACCAGGACGTCCGGTTCGCCGGCCAGGGCCATGGCGATGAGGATGCGCTGGCGCTGGCCGCCGGAGAACTGGTGCGGGTGGTCGTCGAGCCGGGCCTTCGGGTCGGGGATGCCGACGAGTTCGAGGAGTTCGGCGGCGCGGGCGCGGCAGGCGGCCCGGTGCCGGGCGCCGTGGGCGCGCAGTGCCTCGTCCAGGTGGGCGCCGGCGGTGAGCAGCGGGTTGAGGGCGGTCATGGGGTCCTGGAAGATCATGCCGATACGGGCGCCGCGCACCTGGCGCAGTTCCTCCTCGCCGGCCCGGGCCAGGTCGTGTCCGTCGAGCAGGACGGAGCCGCCGGTGACGCGTCCCGTGCCCGGCAGCATCCGCAGCAGGGACAGCGCGGTGGTGGACTTGCCCGAGCCGGACTCGCCGACCACGGCCAGCCGCTCGCCGCGGCGCAGGCTGAAGGACACGTCCCGCACGGCGCGGGTGGCGGTGCCGTCGGGCGCGGTGAACTCCACGTTCAGGCCGCGTACTTCGAGCAGCGCGGTGGCGGTCATCGGCGTATCTCCCGGTTCAGTGCCTCGGCGATCAGGGAGAGGCCGAGGACGAGCGCGGTCACGGTGATCAGCGGGCCGGCGGCGAAGTGCGGCGCGTCGGCCAGGTAGGGCATGGACTGGCTCAGTACGGAGCCCAGGGTGGGTTGCGGGGGCCGGACGCCGACGCCGAGGAAACTCATCGCGCCCTCGATGAAGACGGCGACGGTCAGCGAGACGGCGATCTGCACGACGAGCGGGTCCGCCGCGTTGGGCAGCACGTGCCGGGTCAGCACGCGGGTGCGGGAGGAGCCGCCGACACGGGCGGCGGTGGCGTACTCACGTTCCCGTTCGACCAGGATGCCGCTGCGCAGCAGGCGTCCGAAGGCGGGGATCTCGGCGAGCGCGATCACCAGGACGACGGGCAGCCGGCCGGGGCCGAGGATGGCGGTGACGGCGAGAGCGAGGATCAGTCCGGGGAAGGCGAGGATGAGGTCGAACATCCGCTGGACGGCGGTGTCCACGGCCGGGTGCAGGGCGGCGAGCAGTGCGAACAGGCAGCCCAGGAGCGCGCCGAGGGGCACGGCGAGGGCGATGATGCCGAGGTCGGCGCGGATGCCGTAGAGCAGCCGGGCGAGCAGGTCGCGGCCCAGGTCGTCGGTGCCCAGCGGGTGGCCGGGCGCGCCCAAGGAGGCCAGGGACCTGCTGGACTGGTCGGTCGGGCTGTGGCCGGCGAGCAGCGGGGCGAGGAGCCCGGCGAGCACGACCAGGGCGACGAGGACGAGCCCGGTGCGGCCCCGGGCGGAGCCGAGGGCGGCGCGGTAGGGGTGGCGCGGGGCCGTGCGGACGCGTTCGGCGGGGGCCGGGAGGGTGGTGGCGGTCATGGTGTCACTCCCACCTGATCCGGGGGTCGAGCCAGGCATGGACGAGGTCGGTGGTCAGCTGGACGAGGACGAACACGGTGACCAGGAGCAGCAGCAGGTCCTGGACGACCGGGTAGTCCCGGCGGTTGAGGGCCTGTTCGGCGAGCTGTCCCAGGCCGGGCCAGGCGAAGATGGCCTCGACGAGCACCGCTCCGCCGAGCAGTTGCCCGGTCTGCATGCCGAGCAGGGTGATCACCGGTGGCAGCGCGTTGGGCAGGGCGTGGCGCCACAGCAGGCGGCGGGGGCGGACGCCGGCCGCGGTGGCGGTGCGCACGTAGTCCTCGGCGAGGACGTGTTCGATGCCGTCCTTGAGGTAGCGGCCGAGGATGGCGGCGCTGGGCAGCGCGAGGCAGAGCGCGGGCAGCAGCAGGTACTGGGCGCCGATGTCGGGGGCGGTCAGCAAGGACACCCGGCCGCCTGGGGGCAGCACCCCCAGCAGCACGGCGAACACGAGGACGAGCACCACTCCGCTGACGAACGGCGGGACGGCGAGCGCCCCGGTGGTCAGGGCGCGGACCGTGCCGCGCATCCAGGCGTGGCGCGCGGTGGCGCCGAGCACGCCGAAGGCGGTGCCGAGGACGACGACGAACAGCAGGGCGCCGGCGGTGAGTTCCACGGTGGCGCCGAGTCCGTCGGAGATGAGGTCGGCGGTCTGGCCGCCGATGGCGTAGGAGGGCCCGAGGTCGCCGGTGAGCAGGCCGCCGATCCAGTGGACGTACTGGAGGGCGAGGGGGTCGCCGAGGCCGAGGCGGTCGCGGATGGCGGCGACGGTCGCGGGTCCGGCGTCCGGTCCGGCCAGGGAGGTGGCGGGGTCGCCCGGCACCAGCCGCAGCACGGCGAAGATCAGCAGGGAGGCGATGAAGAGGATAAGGAGGGCGGACGGCAGCCGTCGCAGGAGGTGGCCGCGCATCAGGCGGCCAGGTAGGCGTCGTCGAGGTTGAGGTAGGAGAACTTGTTGAGGGTGACGCCGTGCAGTTTGCGGGCGGCGGCCTGGACGTTGCCGCGGATGACCAGGTCGATGATGAACGCCTCGTCGAGCAGGATGCGGGAGATCCCGTCGTGCAGCCGGCCCGCCGCAGCGCCGGTCGCGGGGCTCGTCCATGCCTCGCGCACGATGCGGGTGTACTCGGCCGAGTGGAACTTCGAGGTGTTCTTGGCCTCGTTGAACGGGTATGCGCTGACCGCCAGCGTCGAGGGCTGGACCTGGGCGAAGCCGTGGCTCATGGTCCACAGCGCGGGCATCTTCTGGGAGATCAGGTTCTTCTGCGCGGTGGCCGGGTCGGTGGGTTGCAGGGTGACGTCGACGCCGGCCTGCTTGAGGTCGTACTGGAGGGACTCGGCGACGGCGGTGTCCCCGGGCAGGCCGAGGTGGAGCAGGGGCAGGTGGAGCCGGGTGTGGCCGGCGGACTTCAGCAGCTCGCGCGCCTTGGCGGGGTCGTACGTGTAGTGGGTGCGGCCGGCCTCGGTGAAGGCGGGCGAGGACTTGGGCCAGGGGGCCGCCGAGGCGAGGCCGTAGCCGCCGAGGGTCTGCCGGAGCAGGCGTTCGCGGTCGACGGCGTGAGCGAGGGCCTGGCGGACGGTCCGGTCGTCCAGCGGGGCGACCGTGGTGTTGACGCCGAGGTAGAGCGCTCCGGCGCCGGTGTCGTAGGCGGTGACGCCCAGGCCGGGGTCGCTCTTGACGACGGCGAGGTTCTTGCCGGGCACGTCGAAGGACAGCTGGGACTGGCCGGTGCGCAGCGAGGAGACGAGGGCGTCGCCCTGCGGCACCACGCGGAACTCGACGGCGTCGAGGTAGGGGCGGCCGTGCTGCCAGTAGGCGTCGTTGCGGACGAAGCTCAGTCCTGAACCGGGGCTCCACTTGGTGAGCTTGAAGGGGCCGGTGCCGTTGAGCCGGGTGCCCCTGACCGCGTCGTCGACGGAGTGCCGGTCGGTGATGATCATGAATTCGAAGAGGTCGAAGAGGTTGTTGACGCGGTGCGCGAGCTTGAGCACCAGCTCGTGGTCACCGCGTTTCTCGAAGCCGGTGACCACGGCCGCCGTGGCTCTCAACTGGGCGGCGCGGACGGGGTTCTGGAGGTTCTGGACGGCGAAGACCACATCGTCGGCGGTGAAGGGGCGGCCGTCGTGGAAGGTCACCCCTGTGCGCAGGTGGAGGGTGATGCTGCGGCCGTCCGGGGCGTACTCCCAGGAGGTGGCCAGTTCGGGGTGCGGCGTGAGCTGGTCGTCGTAGCGGGTCAGCGTGTTGTAGAGGAGGCGGTGCTGGTACGACTGGCTGCTCTGCGCGAACAGCAGGCTGGGCGTGAAGTCACTGTTGATCGCGACGCTCAGGGTGCCGCCGCGCCTCGGTTTCGCGGCGCCCGCCCCGGCGGAGCCGGACTCGGAGACGGCCGAGCGGCAGCCCGCCAGCCCGAACCCGAGGAGCAGGGCGCCGCCGCCGGCGGCACGCAAGGTGCTGCGCCGGGACGGTGTGCCGGGCGTGGAAGGGTACATCTCGGTCATCGGATGCCTGCCTGTGACAGATCGAGGGTGAACGGGAACCGGGCGTCGCTGGACCACGCACGCTCCGGGGTGGTCGGCCGGGCGGGAATTCGTTCCGCTGCGAGCGGAATGCAGCCCGTGCCCCGGCGCCGGTGACCGACGCGCCGGACGGAGCCTGCGTGCCGGGGGGAGACCGGAGGAGAAAAGAGGATGCGGGAAGAGCGGGAGGCGGCGGAGCGTCAGCGCGTGGTCAGCGCCCGCTCCCGGCCGTGGTGATCAGACGCGGTGATCAGACGTGGGTGATCAGACGTGGGTGATCAGTCGCGGACAGCACAGACCGCGCTGGCCTGCCGACACAGGTCGACATGCCTGCGGGAGACGAGGCGCTTGTCCGGATTCACGGCAGCAATATGACAGTGCCGTCGGCCGCCGGTCAACGAGTCTGTCCGCCAGATGAGACTCGTTCAGTCCGTCCCGCTCTCGCCGCGGATCTCCCGCACGGTCCGCAAAGGGGCTCTGAACAGGGGGTTCAGCAGGACGGTACCGGCTGCTACGGGGAGCACGGCCGCTCCAGCATGTGGACTGACGATGCGTTCGGCGTCGTCGCAGACGTGCGAGAGGTCGATCGCGGCGCCCCGGATCTCCTCCAGGTACTCGGGGTTGAGCAGGCTGGCGTGCTCGGTGACCACCACGAGGTCGGGGTTGACGACGTCGAGCAGCAGGGCCACCGCCCGGCCCACCGCGCGGGCCCGCTCGCGCAGCAGCCGGTCCGCGCGGCGGTCGCCCGCGGCGGCGGCGTCCACCACCAGGAAGGCGTCGGCCTCCGGCACGATCCCGCGCCGCAGCGCCGTCACCGCGACGGCCGGGTTGGCCGCGGTCGCCTCCAGGCAGCCCGAACGGCCGCACGGGCAGGGCACGGTGGAGTCGGGCACGGGCAGATGGGCCACGTCGCCCGCCGCCGAGCCCGGCCCCTGGTGCACCACGCCCGCGACACCGAGGGCCGCGTCCACGACGTTCCCGACGAACAGGTGCACCAGGCTGCGCCGCGCGGCGGGCCGGCCGAAGAGGATCTCCGACTGGGCGATGGCCCGCGCGTGGTTGTCGGTGCGCACCGGTACGCCGCCCAGCCCGTCGGCGAGTTCGGCGGCCAGCGGCCGACGCCGCCACCCCAGCGCGTCGTGCCGGACCACCGTGCCGGACGCCGGGTCGACCCAGCCGCCGAGGGCCGCGCCCACGCCGAGCAGCGGGCGGGTCCCGGTGTGCTGACCGAGGAAGGCGCGCAGCTCGCCGGTGAGGACGGCCGGCAGCCGGTCCGGGGCGAGTCCGTCGTGCCGGACCAGGCGCCGGGCGAGCACCCTGCCGCGCAGGTCGACCAGGGCCAGCGTCGAGGCGGGCACACCCAGGTGGACACCGCCGGCCACCGGGCCGCCGAGCGCCCCGAGGTTCAGGTCGACCGGGATCTGCGGCCGGCCCACGGCCCCGCCCTCGGCGAGGTCGGGCAGTTCGCGCAGCAGCCCCAGCCCCGTGAGGTCGGTGGCCTGCCGGGAGACGGCGGCCGGGCTGAGACCGGAGAGGCGGGCGACGGCACTGCGGGCGACCGGGCCGTGGTCGAGGACGGTCCGCAGCACGAGGGCGGCGTTGGCGTCGCGCCGGCCGTCACCGACCATTCTCGGCGGGTGGGGCGCTGAAGTCATCGGTGTCTCTCTCGACGGTGCGGGCAACATTGCGGGCGCGTGAATTCCAGGGCGTGGCCGCCGGGGCGGCCCGCGACCGGCCGGGAGGGCCCCGGCCGCTTGCCGCGCTCGGCGAAGCCGCTGGTCAGGACGGGTGCGGCGCGGCCGGGCCGGGGTGTGTCCAGACGCAGATTGAACCACTGTCAGATGTCCCGGCGGCACCGGTCGCGTCCTTGACGGGGGCCGCGGGGCGCTGCCAGTCTCCGCTGTCATGTCCGCCACGGCCGCCGCCGGGCCGCGGTCCGGCGCCACCGGGCCGCGCACCGCCCGGGCCCTCTGTACGATCCGCCGCTGAGCCACGCCGGCGCCCGGACCCCCCGGCCCGCGAGGGAGTCCCGGGCCTGACGCCCCCGGCGTGCACGCCGCACCGCGCGCCGCGCTTCACCGTCGTCCCGCGCCGCGGTGCACCATCATCCCGCACCCCGTGCGCCGTCGTTCGTCCCACGCGCACCACCCCGCATGCGTCGCCCACCGCACACCGCAATTTCTTCCTCTCCGCAATTAACCCTCTCCGCGATCGACCCGGCGGCACCCCGTACCCCGGGACCGACCGCCCCTCCGAAAGGAAGCACCATGCCCACCACAGCCCCCTCCCCCGCCCTCACCGTGCACCAGCTCGGTGGCCGCCTGGGCGCGGTCGTCTCCGGCGTCCGGCTCGGCGGCGGCCTCGCCGCCGGGACCGTGGCGGAGATCCGTGCCGCCCTGCTCGCCCACAAGGTCGTGTTCTTCCGCGGCCAGGACCACCTGGACGAGTCGGAGCACGAGGCGTTCGGCCGGCTGCTCGGCACCCCGGTCGCGCACCCGACCGTCCCGTCGGCCGACGGCCGCTACTCGCTGCCGATCGACTCCGACCAGGGCGGCCGCGCCAACCAGTGGCACACCGACGTGACCTTCGTGCCCGCCTATCCGGCGTTCTCGATCCTGCGCGCCTCGGTCGTCCCGCCGTACGGCGGCAACACCCTGTGGGCCAACACCGCCACCGCCTACGCCGGCCTGCCCGAGCCGCTGCGCCGGCTGGCCGACGAACTGCGTGCCGTGCACTCCAACGACTACGACTACGCGGCCCTGCGGCCCGGCGCGCTGCCCGAGCAACTGGTCCGCTACCGGGAGGTGTTCACGTCGACCAAGTTCCTCACCGAGCACCCCGTCGTGCGCGTGCACCCGGAGACGGGTGAGCGGGTGCTGCTGCTGGGCAGCTTCGTGCAGCGCGTCAGCGGGCTGACCGCGGCCGACTCCCGCGCGCTGTTCCAGCTCTTCCAGTCGCACATCGAACGCCCCGAGAACACCGTCCGCTGGCAGTGGCAGGTAGGAGACGTGGCGATCTGGGACAACCGGGCCACACAGCACTACGGCGTGGACGACTCCGACGACCACGAGCGCAAGCTGCGCCGGGTCACCATCGACGGCGACGTGCCGGTGGGCGTGGACGGCCGTCCCTCAGTCCTGCTCGCCCCCGAGTCGGTGCCGGCCCCCGCGTTCGGCCCGGCGTCGGGCGCCTCGGCGGAGCCGGCCGCGGCGGCTTGACCGCTCCCCGCCGTCCCAGGTGATCGGGGGTCCTCACCGACCAGCAGCGCGGGGACACCGCGGGGGTGCACGGGAACGGGGTGGGGGTGACCCCGGAGTTCGGCCGGCCGGCCCGAGAGGGCACGCTCGCCGAGTACGCGATCACCCCGACCCGGTCCGCGCGCCGGCCCGTTCGGCACTCCGGACGGGCCAGTGCCCCACCGCGACCGGCTGGTACGACAAGGGGGCCACCCCCGGTGGGACCGGACCGGCCGCCCTCGTGGGCCGTTTCGACACCGTGAGCGGCCCCGCGGCCATGAAGAACGCTCACCCACGGCCACCGGCCGGACAACATCCGACTCGCCGGAGCCGGGCTCGGCCGTCCTGACGAGGTCGGTGTCGCCGAAGGCTCCGCAGCGGCCGGCGCCGGTGTTCAGGGCGACCACGGACAGCGGCCGCCCGCCCGCCGTCGCCGCCGCGCAGAGACGCTCGGCCTCCTCGGGGACGCGCAGATCATGCGTTACCGCGTACCCCTGCGTGCCTGGGCCTGGTCGTGCCGTCCCGCTGCCGCCCGCTGGAAGGTGGCGTACAGCAGCCACAGGGACGGCACCAGCACGAGGGCGCCGACGCCCAGCGACACCAGGACGGCCCGCAGCACGGAGCCGGTCGCCGCGGCCTGGGCGACCGTGGTGCCCCCGACCAGCAGGGCCGGGTACTGGGCCGCGCCCCACGCCCACAGGATGGCGGCGACCGCGAGCGCGGCGGCCGCGCGGGCCGCGACATGGCGGCCGCGGCCGAGCAGGAGGAGCCCGGTCACCCCGGCGACCGCGCTGACGATCACCAGGGGCAGCGCGCGGTGGGTGAGGCCGTGGAAGAGCACGGGGGCGTCCGCGCGCAGGACGGCGATGCCGGCGAGGGCGACGACTCCCGCGGCCAGTCCGCTGACCACCGCGTCCCGGGCGAAGGCCGCGGCCAGGTCGGGCCGCCCCTCGCGGTCGGCGTCGGCGCACAGGTAGACGGCCGCCAGATGCGCGCAGGTCACCACGGCCAGCACCCCGCCCAGCAGCGAGGTCGGGTTGAGCCAGCTGGTGAGCACGTCCCCGCGGGCGAGGCCGGGCGGGACGCGCCCGGAGGCGACGCCGCCGGCCACCGTGCCCAGGAAGAAGGGGGTGAGCAGCGACGACAGGGCGAAGCACGCCCCGAACAGGCGCTGCTGCCACAGCTCGGTACTGGCCTTGCGGAAGGCGAAGGCGGCGCCCCGGGCGATGATGCCCAGCGCGGCCAGGGTCAGCGGGATGTACAGCGTGGACATCACCGCGGCGAACACGGGCGAGAACGCCGACCACAGCATCACCACGACGAAGATCAGCCAGACGTGGTTGGCCTCCCAGACCGGCCCGATGCTGTGTTCGATGAGCCGGCGGCGGTCCCGGCCCCGCTCGGCGCCGCCCGCGAGCAGGTCCCGGACGCCGGCGCCGAAGTCGGCGCCGCCGAACAGGGCGTAGCAGGTCAGGCCCACCCACATGACGGCGAGCGCCGCGTCCGCGAGCACGGGTACCTCCAGGGGGTCGTACGACGGGAGGGCGGAGGTTCACACGACGGGGTAGCCCGTGACGTCCTCCTCCCGCGGGGCGCGCGGCACCGGGGTGACCCGGGCCAGGCGGCGCAGGACGTAGACGGTCGCGACGGTCATGGCGGCGTACACCACCAGCACCAGCCACAGGCCGGCCATCAGGCCGGGGGCGGGGTTGACGGCGTCGCGCACGCTCATGACGCCCCAGACGATCCAGGGCTGCCGGCCGAGTTCGGTCACGGTCCAGCCGCACTCCAGGGCGATCACGGCCGCGGGGCCGCCGAGCGCGGCCAGGGCCAGGAAGAGGCGGGGGGTGGCCGGGGCGCCGCCGCGTCGGCGCGAGCGCCACCACTGCCACAGCAGCCACACGCCCAGGGCGAGGAGGAAGAATCCGGCGGCGACCATGAGGTCGAACGCCCAGTGCACCGGGGTGACCGGGGGCCGCCGGGCGACCGCGACGCGGTCCAGGCCCTGTACGACGGTGCCGGTGCGGTAGCCGACCAGCAGCGACAGACCGCTGGGGATCTCCAGGCCGTAGCGGAGCCCGTGCTCGCCGGCGATGCCGCCGATGGTCAGCGGGACGTGCCCGCCGGTGCGGTAGACGCCCTCGATCGCCGCGAGCTTGGTCGGCTGGTGGTCGGCCAGGAAGCGTGCCGCCCAGTCGCCCACGTAGATCTGGAAGGGCGCGACGAGCGCGCCCAGCGCGAACGGCAGGAAGAACCCGGTGCGGTGGTAGGTGTCCCGGCGTCCGCGCAGCAGGGCCACCGCGTACACGGAGGCGGTCAGGAACGACGACACCATGAAGGCGGCCAGGATCATGTGCACGGTCTGCGGCGGGCTCGCCGGGTTGAGCATGGCCGCCCACGGGTCGACCTCGGTCACCTTGCCGTCGTGCAGGGTGAAGCCGCGCGGCTGGTTCATCCAGGCGTTGGCGCACACCACGAAGAACGCCGACAGGGTGCCGGCGACCACGATCGGGACGCCGGTCAGCAGATGACGGCGGGGCGGCAGCCGGTCCCAGGCGTACAGGTAGATCCCGAGGAAGATCGCCTCGACGAAGAAGGCGATGCCCTCCAGGGCGAACGGCAACCCGATGACCTGTCCGAACCTGCCCATCAGGCCCGGCCACAGCAGGCCGAGTTCGAAGCTGAGGATGGTCCCCGAGACGGCGCCCACCGCGAACAGCACGCCCATGGCGCGCGCCCAGCGGCGGGCCAGCAGGCGGTGCGCGGGGTTGCCGGTGCGGATGCCGTACCACTCGGCGAGCAGGGTCAGCGCGGGCAGGCCGACCCCGAGGCAGGCCACCACGATGTGCCAGGCGAGCGAGAAGCCCATCTGCGCCCGCGCCGCCGCCAGATCGCCCTCCGAGGTGGGGCCGCCGGCCGCGAACACGGTGAGGATCCAGGGGCCGCTGAGCACAGTGCGCGTCACGAGAACCGTCCCTACCCGCACCGGCCCGGCCGCACCGGCGGACCGCCGGCACAGCAACCCGAAGGCATGAACGGAACCTGCCCGGCCGGCGGACGGCCAGGAGCCGGACCGGATGTCCGGGGGCCTACGCCCGCGTGTCGGCCGGACGCGCCGGGAGGGCGCCGGGACACGGTCCGGCGTCCGCCAGGTGCGTCCTGGCCCACTGCCCGAGTTCCCTGATCGCGGGCTCCAGGGCGGCGCCGGACTCGGTCAGCCGGTAGGAGACGCGCAGCGGCGGGCCCTCGTCGACCTCGCGCCGGACGAGACCGGCGGCGCCGAGTTCGGCCAGCCGGTCGGACAGCATGCGCTCGCTGATGCCGGGGACGGCCCGGCGCAGGTCGGCGAAGTACGCGGGCCGCTCCACCAGGACGGCCACGATCGGGCCGCTCCAGCGCTTGCCCAGCAGTTGGAAGACGCGGGTGATGCCGTCGTCCACCCGCCTGCACGCCGCACTGTCCGGATTCCGCTCCGCCGCCATGGGATCAGGGTACTACCCTGCCGTGAGGGGATGAAAAAAAGTAAGTACCTGTGTTAGAGATAGTCGTGTACGGAACATCAGCCCCTCCTCACCGGAGCGGGCTGCCCCTTTCCGCTCTTTTCCACTTCTCGCTGAGCTGGAGACAGACATGGCCACCCTGCTGCACATCGACTCCTCCGTCTTCCCGGGCGCGGCCTCGGCCTCGCGTGCCGTGACGGCGGCGTTCCGCGCCCACTGGCAGGAGCAGCACCCCGAGGGCACGGTCGTCTACCACGACCTGGCGGCGCACCCGGTGCCGCACATCACCGCCGACGCGCACACCGCCGGTTTCGCCGACCCGGCCACGCACACGCCCGGGCAGGCCGCCGCGTTCGCCGGGCGGATACGGCTCATCGAGGAGCTGGAGCAGGCCGACGCGGTGCTGATCGGCGCCCCGATGTACAACTTCACGATCCCCTCGACCCTCAAGGCCTGGCTGGACAACGTGATCCTCATGGGCCGCACCGCGGGCGAGTCCCCGTCCGCCGAGGGCACTCCGGTGACCGTCGTCGCCAGCCGGGGCGGCTCCTACGCGCCCGGCACCCCGCGCGAGCCGTTCGAGTACGTGCGGAACTACCTCACGGCCGTCCTGGGCACCGGCCTGGGCCTGGCGGTCGACTTCATCGTCCCGGAGCTGACCATGGCCCCGCACAACCCGGCGATGACCGAACTGGTCCCGCTGTTCGAGGCCTCCCGCGACCGCGCCCTCGAAGAGGCCGCCGCGAAGGCGAAGCAGCTCGCGCAGCGCCTGGCGGCCTGAACCCCGGGAGCCCCCAGGACACTCGCGAGCCCTCGGCGGCCCTCGGGCTTCCGCCGGTCAGTGCCGCGCGGACACGGTGACCGGCGCCCCCGGGTCCGCGCGGCACAGCAGGGCCGCCCACAGGTCGAGGCGGTCGCGCAGGCTGGACAGGTCCCGGCCGGTGAAGTGCTCGATGCGCTGGACCCGGTAGTGGACGGTGTTGACGTGCAGGCGCAGGACCTCGGCCGTACGGGCCCAGGAGCCGTCGTGGACGAGGAACACCTCCAGGGTGTGCAGCAGGGAGGCCGCGGACTTCTTGCCGGTGTCGAGCAGCGCCCCGAGGACGGTGCGGCTGTAGGCGGTGCGGACCTCGGCCGGTATCCCGGTGAGCAGGGTGTCCAGCGCGGTGAGCGTGGTGGCGTCGGTCAGCGACGAGGTGTCCGGCCGGGTCGCCCGCGCCGAGGCCAGGGCGTAGCGCGCCTCGCCCAGGGCGCCGGGCAGCCGGGACACGTCGGCGGCCCGTGAGGCGAGTCCGCCGTGCAGGAGGACCTCCGGCTCGCAGGCGGCCACCAGCGGCCAGCACGCGGCCAGCGCACCGGCGGCGGCCTCGGGCACCACGGCGAACGCGGTGCCGTCGGGCAGGCGCCCCACGGCGGCGGACGCCGGGGCCGTGTGCGCGACGACTTCCGCGAGGGCGCCCTGCGCCAGGTGCTCGTGGCGGGCGCCGGTGCCGGCGACGACGACACGGTAGGGCTCGCCGAAGGCGAGACCGCAGGCGCGCGCGGCCGACTCCAGCGCGGCGGGCTCGGCGTCGGCGGCGGTGAGCAGCCTGCCGAGCGCGTCGGCCGTGCGGCGCTCGGCGGCCCTGCGCGAGGCGAGGGCCTCCTGGCAGCGGCCCAGCACGGCGGCGATCTCGTGCGGCAGGCGCGGCGGTGCGGCGGCCGGCTCCGGCAGGTGCAGCCACCACCGCTCGTGGGAACCGGCGGCGCCGTCGTCCACCGGCAGGGTCACCCCGGTGTCGCTGCCGGGCAGCGCCGCGGCCGCGCGGGCGGCCAGGGGCGGCGCGTCCGGCGTGGCCGCGACGGTGCGGCCGGTCGACGTCAGGAGGTAGGCCGTGATCCCGCCCAGGTGGGCGAAGGCGGTGGTGAGGACGAGGGCCGGGTCGGCGTCCTGGGTCACCAGCCGGTCCAGCCGGCCGCGCACGTGCTCGGGCAGGACGTGGTGCCGGCTCAGCCCGCCCCACTGCCACAGGTACACCGTGTCGGTGATCGCCCGGAACATCACCTGGGCCGGTACGCCCGCCACGGGCACGCCATGGCGTACGCACGCCTCGACGAGGTCCTCGGGCACCGAGCCGTGGGTCTCCTCGCCGGCGAGCAGCGCGGCCGCGCCGGCGTCCTTCAGGGCGGCGACGAACCGCTCGGCCTTGTCCCGGCCGCCGTCCGCGCTCCACCACACGAGCCCGCTGAGCACGACCTCGCCCGGCCGGACGAAACGGGCCGGGTCCTCCAGGTCGGTGACGGTGACCCCCGTGATCTCCCGGCGCAGCAGCGCGTCCTCGGCCCACAGCGGGCGCAGGCCGAGGGAGGCGTCGTGCAGGAGGTGTTCGACGTGCATGTGCTCCGGCTCCTCGTACGGTCGCCGGGCAGCGGGGTGTGAGGCCCGGCTCGCATTCACCAGGGGAATACGCATCTACGCATGGTAAGTGCTAGGCATACGGAGCGGTATGCCTCTCAGCCGATCCTCCAGGAGGGGGCCGCGAACGCCGTCGTTTCCGTGCCGTTTCCGTGCCGTGCGCCGATGTCCGGGCCTTGTCCGGGCCCGGTGTCCATGACCTCGTGAACGAGAGCCCGTCCGAGCCGGTCGCGCGTGCGTGTCAGCGGTGGCGGCCGATGTCGTCGCGGTACTGCCGCAGAGCCGGGGAGGGGGCCAGGCGACCGGGTTCGAGGAGGTTGCGGACCATCGCGGCGGCGTCGGGCTCGCCTTTGCCGTAGGCCCGTGCGAGATGCCGCGCGTGGGTCGGCAGCAGGCTCTCGGCGAAGGGCGCCTCGGGTGCACCGCCCCGGGCCCCGCGGTGGCCACGCACATCGCCGGGCGGCCGGTGAACTTGGCGTAGCCCACGCAGGCCAGGGCCGCGTTCTCCTCGTGGCGCACATGCACGAACCGCATCCGCGGATGGGTGCGCAGCGCCTCGAAGAAGCCGTTCACCTGGTCCCCGCAGACGCCGAAGCAGGTGTCGATGCCCCAGGCGAGCAGTCGCTCCACCACCAGATCGGAGGTGGTGCGGGAGGCGGGGTCCGGGGTGGGGCGGTCACTCATGCGCAGGCGCTTCCTCGCTCGCCGCCCGGGCCGTGGGAACCGGGGTCCCACGCCCCCGCGCCCGCTATGTCCGCCGCCGGCGGGTTCACCGGGACGGCTGCGGCCGGGCTCCGCTCCCCCGCTCCGATTGCGGGTGCGGCGCGGGCGGGCAGGATGAACGGGGAACACGGACACCCGGGGACGTGCCCTCCGCCCGGCTGTCGCACCCGCTGCCGCCCCCCTGACGAGAAGGTGACGAGCATGGCCGTATGCCCCACGCGTGACGGTGCCGAGATCTTCTACAAGGACTGGGGGCGGGGCCGGCCGGTGGTCTTCGTGCACGGCTGGCCCCTGAACGGGGACGCCTGGCAGGACCAGCTCAAGGCGGTCGCCGACGCCGGGTACCGGGGCATCGCCCACGACCGGCGCGGGCACGGCCGCTCCACCCCGGTCTACGACGGCTATGACTTCGACACCTTCGCCGACGATCTCAGGGACCTGCTCGACCACCTCGACCTGCGCGACGTCACCCTGGTGGCGCACTCCATGGGCGGCGGCGAACTCGCCCGGTACATCGGCCGCCACGGCACCGGGCGCCTGCGCTCGGCTGTGCTGCTGTCCGCCATCACGCCGCTGATGCTGCAGGGCCCCGACAACCCCGAGGGCGTCCCGCAGAGCGTCTTCGACGGCCTGAAGGCGGGCATCCTCACCGAGCGCTCGCAGTTCTGGAAGGACACCGCCGAGGGCTTCTACTCGGCCGGCCGGCCCGGCAGCAAGGTCACCCAGGGCAACAAGGACGCGTTCTGGTACATGGCCATGGCGCAGACCATCGAGGGCGGTGTGGCCTGCGTCGACGCCTTCGGCACGACGTCCTTCCACGAGGACCTGAAGAAGTTCGACATCCCCACGCTCGTGGTGCACGGCGACGACGACCGGATCGTGCCCCTCGAAGCCACCGGCCGCAAGACCGCCCGGCTGGTGCCCGGCGCCGAACTCAAGGTGTACGAGGGCGGCAGCCACGGTATCGCCATGGTCGACGGCGACAAGCAGCGGTTCAACGAGGACCTGCTCGCCTTCCTCCGCCGGTGAGGGGGCGGCTCGGCCCGCCGGAACGCGCGGGGCGGCCCGGTCGCCCGCCGGCCGTGTGCGCCCGCGGCGGATGAGGCACATTGGAGACATGCACGTCGGGCGGCACCTGGCCTCGGCGCGGCGGCGGTGGCGGTCCAGCCACGCGCTGGCCGCGATCCCCCTCGGGCTGATCGTGGCGATCACCCTGGCGGACATCCGCGTACCGCAGGACGTCCACCTCGGCCCGCTCCTCGTCGTCGCCCCCGCGCTCACCACCTCCTTCGCCGGCCCCCGGCTGACCGGTGCGGTCGGGGCGCTCGCCGTGGCCGCCCAGGTCCTGATAGCCGTACTGCACGGGGGCCTCACCACCACCAACCACATCGCGCAGATCTGCGCGCTGACGATCCTGTCGGTCTTCTTGGTGGTGGTCTGCTCCGTGCGGGAGCGGCGCGCCCTGGAGCTGGCGCAGGTCCGCTCGGTCGCCGAGGCCGCGCAGCGGGCACTGCTGCGCCCGCTGCCCCACAGGCTGGGGCACCTGCACATCGCGTCCGTGTACCTGGCGGCCGAGAAGGAGGCCCGGATCGGCGGCGACCTGTACGCCGTGACGCGCGCCGCCGGTTCCACCCGGGTGATCATCGCCGACGTCCGGGGCAAGGGGCTGGGCGCCATCGGGGAGGCGGCCACGCTGCTGGGCGCGTTCCGGGAGGCGTCGCAGCACTACGCGGCGCTGCCGGATCTCGCCGACGCGCTGGACCGCAGCATGGCGCGCCATCTCGCCCAGCTGCACGAGACCGACGAGCAGGCTCAGGAGCAGTTCGTGACCGCGCTGCTGCTGGAACTGCCCGACCGGTCCGCCACCGCTCAGGTGGCCCACGCGGGCCATCCGCCGCCCCTGCTGATCCGGCACGGCCGGGTGACGCCGATCGACAGCCCGCATCCGGCGCCGCCGCTGGGCATGGGCGAGCTGGTGCCGGGCGGGCACGACGCCCGCGCGTTCACCTTCGCGGCCGGTGACACGCTGCTGCTCTACACCGACGGTGTGATCGAGGCCCGCGACGGCGACGACGCCTTCTACCCGCTGGCGGAGAGGGTGGCCCAGTGGGGCCGGTGCGGTCCCGAGGCGCTGGTGCAGCGCATCCGGCGGGACCTGCTCGCCCACGCCGACGGCACCCTCGGCGACGACGCGGCCGTCGTGGCCATCCACCGCACGTCGGGGCACGTCTGAGCCACCGCCGGGACAGGCGACGCCGGGCAGGGGCGCGAGGTTGCGGTGACATGCGTCACAGGAACTGGGGGATCTATGCGGGTTCCTTAGTAGCCGCCGCGTCGGTGACATTCGGGGATTTGTCCGGCTTGCCGCCCGCAGGGGCCGGGCCGGGGCCGCGGGTGCGCCGGCTGTCGGAGGTCGGGGCCCATCCGTCGCCGTGGGCGGGACTCTGACGGGACGGCAGCGGGGCGGGCAGGGGGCGAAAGCCGGGTCAGCACGTCACCGGCGGCCCCGCAAGGACCGTGCCGGCCTACGAGGCGAGGTAGTACGAAGGGTCCTTTGCGCTGTGTGTGAGGCCGTCCTAAGAATGAGGGCCCGCAGGACGTCTCCGCAGCTCAGGAGCGGAGCCGACGCCAAGTCAGCCGCGAGGGGCGCTCGGCGACTACCTAGTGAGGTCACGCATGGGAAAGCACCGCAGAGGAACGCGTCACCGGCGGGCCGCCATCGCCGCGGTCGCCGTCGCCGCCGTGGGCGTGCCGTCCGCCGCCATGGCGTGCGCCCACTGGCCCGACGGCGGGCAGGACCGGCTCACCGGCGCCGCCGTCGAGCAGAGCGGCTGGCGTACGTCCTGGAAGCCGGGCGACGGCATCGGCCTGAGCCCCGACGGCGGCGAGCCCACCACGGCGGCGCCGGGCACGCCGGGCCCCGCGTCCCCCTCGGCGCACACTCCGGCGACCCGCCTTCCGGCCGGTGCCGGAGCCCCCGCGTCCCCGCGCACGCACTCGCCCGCGCACGCGGCATGGACCGCCGCCCCCGCGAAGTCCGGCGCCGGCAAGGCGTCGGGCACGCCGAGCGCCACGGCGGCCGGGGCCGGGACGACGACCGTGTCCCCCGTCGCCACACAGGCGACCGGCTCCCCCGCCCCGGCCGTCACCGCCTCCAGCACCCCGGCGGGCGGCGCCACGGCGTCCGGGACCACCGCCCGTATCGTCGCGCTGGTCAACGCCGAGCGCGCCAAGGCGGGTTGCTCCGCCCTCACCCTGGACCCGGCCCTGACGAAGGCGGCGCAGGAACACAGCGCCGACATGGCGGCCCACCAGAACATGTCGCACACCGGGTCCGACGGGTCCGCCCCCAGCGACCGCATCTCGGCCGCCGGTTACGACTGGAGCGCCTACGGCGAGAACGTCGCCTACGGCTACGCCACTCCCGAAGAGGTCATGGCGGGCTGGATGGCCAGCCCCGGCCACCGGGCCAACATCCTCGACTGCTCGTTCAAGGAGATAGGCGTCGGCCTCGCCCAGCCCGGCAGCTACTGGACCCAGGACTTCGGCACGCCGCGCTAGTCCCCTGCGTCTCCTTCCCGTCCGCCCGCGACGTCTGGCGCGCTCCCCGGGATGGGCGCGCCATCGTGGACGTACCCCTGGGGGTGCCGCCCCCTGGGGGGTGTCGCCGCGTCCGCTCAGCGTGCGGCGAGGACGCGTTCCACGAGTCGGTGGGCGTAGGCGGGGGTGAGTCCGCCGGGGCGGAAGAGGATGCGGTACATCAGGGGGGAGACGACGAGGTCGATGACCGTCTCGACGTCCGGCGTGCGCTCGCCGCGGCCGGCCGCGCGGGCCAGGACGACCCCGATCTGCTCGGCGGCGTAGGCCGAGCAGCGGCCGGCGTTGCTGCCGTCCGGGTCGCCGAGCAGGGCGTCGCGGATGTACGCGCGGCCGGAGGGCGAGGACATCTCGTCGAGGAACTGCTCGGCCCACGCGGCCAGGTCCTCGGCCAGGGCGCCGTGGTCGCGCGGCGCGGTGTCGGGGCGCAGCCGCTCGACGGCGACGTCCGACAGGAGTTCCTGGAGGTCGCCCCAGCGGCGGTAGATCGTCGACGGGGTCACGCCCGCCCGCTGGGCGACCAGCGGTACCGTCAGCGCGTCCCGGCCCAGCTCCGCGGCGAGTTCCCGGACGGCGGCGTGCACCGCCGCCTGGACCCGGGTGCTGCGCCCGCCCGGACGCACCATCTGCCTGCTCATCCGTCCAGCTTAAAGCAAAGAGGTAGCTTCTGGAGGGTGAGGGATTCCAGGGCCTCTGGGGACGGGGGGTCTCCCGGTGCGGGATGCCGGGGTCTCTAGGAGGCGAGGGCCGCCGGCGGGCTTACGGGCGCGGGCTCGGGCCGGGACCGTTCGTAGGCGTGGCCCACCCGCAGCAGTGTCCGCTCCCCGAGCGGCCGGCCGAGCAGTTGCATGCCCACCGGCAGGCCCGCCGTGTCGTGGCCGACGGGGACGGTCAGCGAGGGGAACCCGGTGATGTTGGCGGGGGCCGAAAGGCGCACATAGGCGTCGGAGACGCCCTCCACCGTGCCGTCCGGCCAGGTGACCGTCTCCTGCCCGGCCCGTACCGCGGTCACCGGGACCGTGGGGGCCGCGACGACGTCGACCTCGTCCAGCAGCCGGGCCCACTCCCGCCGCATCAGCGTCCGGGAGCGCTGGGCGCGCAGGTAGTCACCGGCGGACATCAGCTCACCGGCCTCCAGCAGCACGCGTACGTCCGTCCGGTACAGCTCGGGGGCGGCGCGCAGGGTGCGTTCGTGGTAGGCGGTGGCCTCCGGCACCATCAGGCCCCACTGGGTGGCCCGGACGTAGCGGCCCATCGGGATGTCGACCTCGACCGGCCGGGCGCCGAGGTCGCGCAGCCGGTCCACGGCGCGGCGCACCGCGGCCGCCACGTCCGGGGCGACATGGTCGACGTAGTAGGTGCGCGGGACGCCGACACGCACCCCCGTCAGGTCGTCGCCGCCGGCCGGCCGGTAGTCCTCGGCGGGTGTGTCCAGGGAGGCGGGGTCGCGGGGATCGTGGCCGGTCAGGGCGGACAGGACGAGGGCCGCGTCGGAGACGGTGCGGGTGATCGGCCCGACGTGGTCCAGGGACCAGGACAGGGAGGTCACGCCGTGCCTCGGGACGAGTCCGTAGGTGGGCTTGAGCCCGACGACCCCGTTGAGCGCGGCGGGCACCCGGATCGATCCGCCCGTGTCGGTGCCCAGCGCGAAGGTGGCGGCGCCCGCGGCGACGGCGACGGCGGACCCGCCGCTGGAGCCGCCCGCGACACGCTCCTGGTCCCAGGCGTTGCGGGTCTGCGGTGTGGTCAGTCCGTAGGCGAACTCGTGGGTGTGCGTCTTGCCGATCAGGACGGCGCCGGCCGCCGCAAGGCGGGCGGCGACGGTGCTGTCCGCCTCCGCCCGGTGGCCGGCCCGGACCCGGGAACTCGCCGACGTGGCCGTGCCGGCGACGTCGATCAGGTCCTTCAGTCCCATCGGGATGCCGTGCAGCGGGCCCCGGTAGTGCCCCCGCGCCACGTCCCGCTCGGCCTCGCGGGCGGCCCGGCGGGCGTCGTCCTCGGCGACCGCGACGTAGGCCCTCAGCCGCGGCTCGACCCGGCCGAGGCGGTCGAGGACCGAGTCCACCAGTTCCACGGGGGACAGCCGCCGGGTGCGGACGGCCTCGGCGGCGGCGGTCAGGGTGAGTTCATACGGCTGCACGGTGGTCCTCCTGTCCGGCGCGGTAGGCCGTGGCGGGCGGGGTGTCCCCGAAGTCCAGTTCTCGCAGGACCTGGACGACGGAGTGGATGTGCTCGGCGGTGGCCGCCACCACGGCGTGGCGTTCGGGCGGCAGGGGAAGACCGGCCCGGGCGGCCGAGCGGGCGGCTTCGGGCGGGGTGAGCGCTTCGGCGGACATGGATACGGCTGCTTCCTGGGTGACATAAAAGCTAAGTGTTTGCGTTAATAGCACTGTAGGGCCTACGGTCGACTTAAGGCAAACGAATTGCTTTTAGTGCCCGAGGAGAGGAACCAGCGCACCATGCAGATCCCGACCCGACCGGTCTCCGCCGCGCCCGTCTGGACCGTGGGCGACGCCACCGTCCACCGCATCGACGAGGTCCCGCTGCCGCCCGCGACCGGGGCCTGGCTGCTGCCCGGCGCCACCGCCCCACTGGTCGCCCGACATGACTGGCTGCGCCCGGACTTCGCCGGACCCGAAGGCGTCCTGCGCCTGGACAGCCACAGCTTCGCGATCGAGACCGGCGGACTGCGCGTCGTGGTCGACACCGGCATCGGCAACGGCAAGACCCGGGCCAACCCGGCCTGGCACGACCTGCGGACCGACTACCTCGAACGGCTCACCGCCGCCGGGTTCGCCCCGGACTCCGTCGACCTCGTGATCCTCACGCATCTGCACACCGACCACGTCGGCTGGAACACCCGCCGCGCGCAGGGCCGTTGGGTTCCCACGTTCCCCCGCGCCCGGTACCTCGTCTCCCGCGCCGAGCGGGAGTTCTGGACCGGTCACGCCATGGACGCGGCGCGCGAGCAGATGTTCCGGGACTCCGTGGTCCCCGTAGAGGAGGCCGGGCTCCTCGACCTCGTCGACGTACCGGACGACGGGGTCGACGTCACCCCCGGCCTGCGTCTGGTGCCGACCCCGGGCCACACCCCCGGGCACATCGCCGTCCGGCTCGGCGGCGGCAGCGGCGGTGACAACGGCAGCGGCAGCGGCAGCGGCAGCGGCAGCGGCAGCGGCGGTGACAACGGCAACGGCAGTGGTAGTAGCAGTGGGAGTGACACGGCTCTGATCACCGGGGACTGCGTCCATCATCCCGTGCAGTTCACCGACCCCGCGATCGGCTCGTGCGTCGACATCGATCCGGCGCGGGCCGAGGCCACGCGCCGGTCGCTGTTCGCCTCCCTCGCCGGAACGGGCACCCTGCTGCTGGGCACCCATTTCCCGCCGCCCACGGCGGGGCGGGTGACCGCCGACGAGGGCGCCTATCGGCTGCTGCCGGTTCCTCCGGCGTGATCCCCGGCCGCCTGCTGACGGCCGTCAGGCCACGCGCCGGGCCAGCACCTGGCCCGGCCACTGTCCGGACAGGAAGCGGTCGGTGGGAGTGAAGCCGTTGCGCTCGTAGAAGGCGACCAGTTCACCGCCGCCACCCGCCCAGCAGTCCACCCGCAGCAGTTCCACGCCCGCTCGCCGGGTCTCCTCGGCGGCATGGGCCAGCAGCGCCGCGCCGATGCCCTTCCCGGCGTACCGCCGGTCGGAGACCAGCAGCCGTACGTACCGTTCGGGTTCCGCGGCCGGCGCGATCGGCATCTTCGGACTGGGCCCGGTGTCCAGCACCAGGGCCCCGGCGGGTGTTCCGCCCCACTCCGCGATGTACGGGGTGTTCTCCGTCGTGTACTGCTCGACCCGCGCCGTCCCGCCGGGCTGCTGCGAGTAGGGCGTCGTGCCCCATTGCTCGGTGTTGCCGCGGGCGTTCATCCAGGCCACCGCGGAGTCGAGCATGTCCAGGATGGCCGGTGCGTCGGCCGGGGCGCCGGGTCTGATCCGTAGGGCCTGTGTCGTGTCGTTCACGGCGGAAGCCTAGGGCGTTCCGCTCAGGTCATCGGTCATCGGTCATCGGTCGCCGGTCATCGGTCGTCAGTCGTCGGTCCGGGTGCGCCGTCCACCGACGCGAGGTCGCCGGGTAGCAAGGGGCGCATGAAGGTGCGTTCATAGCGCAGTACGCAGCCGCTCTCGTCGCGAATGCGGTCCGCTTCGATGAACTCAGGGTCCCGGCCGAACAGTTGCCGGTATTCCTCGTAGGCGGCCAGGCTGGGGAAGCTGAACAGGGCCAGGGCCTCGTCGCTCGCCCCCTCCGCGGGAAGGAAGTAGCCGTGGTGCGTGCCGCCGTGCGCCTGCACCAGTTCCATCCAGCGGCGGCCGAACTGCTCGAAGGACGCGATCTTTTTCGGGTCGATGACGTACCGCACGACGCATGTGATCATGGGTCAAGAGTAGGCCGGTTCCTGTAGATCATGTCCTGTCACGCGGATCGTTGATGGCCCCGTGTCTTTGGCCGACGCTCACGCGGGGTCGTGACCGGCGCGGAGGCCGGCCGCGGCGCAGACGAGCAGGGCGGCGCTCACGGCGGTCAGCGGCACGGTCCAGGAGCCGGTGGCGGTGTGCAGGGCCGCGGCGAGGGCCGGGCCGGTGGCGGCCAGGAGGAAGCCGCAGGTCTGGGCCATGGTGGACAGGGCGGTCACATGATCGTGGTCGGTGCCCCGGTGGGCGTAGAGCACCCCGGGGAGCGCCTGACCTGCGCCGAGTCCGAGGCCGAGGACGGCCACCCACAGCGGGGCGGTGCCGGCCGGGGCGAGCGCGAGCCCGGTCAGGCCGGCCGCGCAGACCAGGACGGTCGCCAGGATGTGCGGGCGCTGGTCGGCGCGGCGCGCGGCCAGGACCGGCGCGACGAAGCCGCCGACGGCGACGCAGAGGATCAGCAGGGCCTGCGCGCCACCGGCGGTCCCGCGGGCGAGCCCGGCCTGGACGAGGATCGACGGCAGCCAGGCGAGCGTGGTGTAGAAGGCGAGGGTCTGGACGCCGAAGAACGCGGTCAGGCTCCAGGCGACGGCGGTCCGCGCCACGTGCGGGCGCCCGGGGTGTCCGGGGTGTCCGGGACCTTCAGGGTGCCCGGGGCCTCCGGTGCGTCCGATACGTCCGACGCCGCCTGCGCCTCCTGACTCTCCTGCGCTTCCCGCGTCTCCTGCTCCTGCGGCGCTCCCCGTGTCTTCGACGCCTCCGGCGCCGTCAGTACGTACCGGGCCCCCGGCGCGCCCCGCGCGGAAGCCGAGCGGAGTGCACCGCTCCGGCCGATGGCGCAGTTGCGGGGTCAGGCCCGCCACGGCCAGGACGGCCGGGACCACCGCCAGGCCGATGGCAGGCCGCCAGGAGCCGGTGGCCTGGGCGACGGGGACGGTCAGGGCCGCGATCAGGGCCGAGCCCGCGCCCATCGACAGGGCGTAGACGCCCATCATCGCGCCGGTGCGTTCCCGCGGGAACCGCGTGCGCACCAGGACCGGGATGAGCACGTTGACCACGGCGGTGGCGGCGCTGACCACCACGGTCCCCGCGAACAGGCCGGGCATACCGGCCATGCGCAGCACCGCGCCCGCCACCAGGACCAGCCCGGCCCACCACAGGCCGCGCTCCTCCCCGAGGCGCCGCCGCAGCACGGCCGCGAGCGGCGCGAAGGCGCCCATGCACAGCGGCGGCAGCAGGCCGAGCACGGAGACCGCGGCGGGACCGAGGCCCGCCACCGGGGCCAGCGGTCCGATCTGCCCGAAGGCGACCCGGGTGTTCAGGCTCAGCAGCACGAAGCCGAGGACGAGCAGCGCGCCCGCGCGCCGGACGGGCCGGGCGGGCCGGGGCGTGCCGCGGATACGGCGGCGGATGGCGGGGACTGCCGTCGGCGGCGTCGGGGATGCGGGCATGTCGGGTGTCCTCCAGAACACAGGTGGGAGACTTGCCGCAACCCTGCACGCTCAAGTCCACTTGAGTGCAAGCGCGCGGCCGCCCCGCGCGCCCGCACCCGTACCTGGAGGGACCGATGGAGCAGCTGTACTCGATCAGTGAGGTGGCCCGGGCGTTCGGGGTGTCCGTCCCGACGCTGCGCTACTACGAGGAGTGCGGGCTGGTCCGGCCCACCGCGCGGCGCGGCCGGGTGCGCCAGTACGACCGCGCGGCGCTGGAACGGCTCGCCTACGCCCAGCTGTGGCACGACGACGGGATGATGACGGTCGCGGCCACCGCCGCCGTGCTGACCACGGCACACGCGCGGGAACGCCATGCGCTGATCGCCGCCCAGCACGCCGTCATGCGGGAGCGGATCGAGCGGCTCACCGGGGCCGCCGCCCTGCTGCGGCACCTGCTGGACTGTCCGGCGCACGACCCGATGACCTGCCCCGTGACCGGCGCCCACCTCCGTGCCCGCGTCGACGCCGCCCTCTCGGGCGAGGAGTTCCACGGCGTGGTCGGCGACTCCTCGGGCACCTGACGCTCAGGTCGCGGCCGTCACCGTGGCGACCGCGGCCGCTCCCGCCACGCGTACGGTGCCGGCGCCGGGCCCGGAGCACACGGCCGCGTCGTACCGGCCGAGGGCGAGGCCCGTCCCCTCGAAGGTCACCGTCCCCTCCAGGGCCAGGACGAGGACCAGCTCACCGGGGCGCGGCGCCACGGACAGGTCCTCGTGCACGACGGCGACGTGGGCCGACGCGGCGGTGCGGCGGGTCATCACGTTGAGGACGCGGACGGGACCGCCGGGGAGCCGGCAGTCGGTGGCCGCGTCCCCGGGGAAGCGGAAGGGCCTGCCGGGGGCGAGGGTGTGCGGGGTGCCGTCGACCGTGAGCCGCGCCGCCGGGCCCTCCAGGAGGGTGATGACCCGGTCGGTCCCGGCGAACGGGGAGAACGGCCCCTCCTGCCCGATGTCGGCCAGGCTCACCCGCCAGGCGAAGTCGTCCAGTCCGGCGCCGGCCGGTCCCGCGGCGACCTCGCGGGTGACCCCGCCGCCGTTCTTCCAGGGCACGGCCGGCCGGTTCTCGGCCCTGAAGACGCCCGGTTCCTTGATCGGCTCTGGCATTCCCCCATCATGGCCGATCCCCCGCCTCCCCCGTGCTGCCGGTACCACCCGGCCGCCGCGGCGTGGGTCCCGCGGTCCATCCGCCGTCCACGGCCAGCTCGGCGCCCGTGATGTACGAGGCGGCGTCCGACAGCAGGAAGACGACCGCTCGCGCGATCTCCGGGGGCTCCCCGACCCGGCCCAGCGGAGCGGACGGGAACCCGCCCTCGCCCGGCTCGAAGCCGACGTGCGCGGTCATCGGGGTGTACGTCATGCCGGGATGCACCGAGTTGACGCGGATCCCGGCCGCGCCCAGCTCCACGGCGGCCACCTTGGTCAGTCCGCGCACCCCCCACTTGGCGGCTCCGTAGCCGGCGGTCATGGCCAGGCCCGTCAGGCCCGCCGCCGAGGAGACGTTGACGATCGCGCCGCCGCCGCGCGCCCGCAGGTGCGGGATCACGGTGCGCATACTGAGGAAGACACCCGTGAGGTCGATGTCCAGGACGCGGCGGAAGTCCTCGGGCGTCTGGTCCTCCAGCCGGTGCGAACCGCCCGAGACGCCCGCGTTGTTGACGAGTCCGTCGACGCCGCCGAACTCGGCGGCCGCGTACTGCGTCACCCGCCGCCACCGCGCCTCGCCGGTGACGTCGTGCGCGACGAACCGGGCGGCGTCCCCGAGCGCCTCGGCGGTGGCCCGGCCCGCCTCCTCCAGTACGTCGGTGAGCACCACCCGGGCCCCGGCCTCGACGGCCGCCCGGCCCGCCGCCGCGCCGAGGCCGCGCGCCCCACCGGTGATGATCACGACCTTGCCCCGAAGGTCCGTCATGCGCCCCTCCCCTGTTCCCCGCCGCCTGCTCCCGTGTGCGCGGCGAGAGGACCGTACGGCTCCCCCGCCCGGGCCGGAATCCGGTCCTCCCGCTGAGCGGGAACGGGACCTCGCCCACCCGCCTCCCGCGTTGTATTACTGCTAGGCATATTCCGAACAGGAATAGAAACGGGAACAGCGAGGGAGCTGCCGTGAAGTTTTCGATGATCTTCGAGGCGCAGATGGCGGACCCGTCCCCCGGCCGGGAGCGCCAGGTCCTTCACGACTGCGTCGAACAGGCCGTGCTGGCCGAGGAGATGGGGTTCGACCGGATCTGGGCGGTCGAGCACCACGCGCTCACCCAGTACGCGCACATGAGCGCGTCCGAGGTGTTCCTCGCCTGGGTGGCGGCGCGGACCTCCCGCATCCGCATCGGGCACGGCGTGGTCACCATGCCCTTCGGCTACCAGCATCCGGTGCGGGTGGCCGAACGCGCCGCCATGCTGGACGTCCTGTCGGGCGGCCGGGTCGACGTCGGGGCGGGCCGCGGCGCCACCCGGCAGGAGATGTCCATGTACGGGGTGCGGCCCGAGGACACCTACCCGCAGCTGGAGGAGGCGTTGCGGATCTTCAGCAACGCCTGGCGCGAGGAGCGGTTCGAGTGGCACGGGTCCATCGACATCGGCCCGGGGGCCGTGCTGCCCCGCCCGGTGCAGGCCCCGCACCCACCGCTGTTCATGGCGTGCAGCAAGCACGACACCCTCAGGCTCGCCGCCGAACTGGGCATCGGCGCCCTGGTGCTGGGCTTCGCCGGGGCCGACGACGTACGCGAGATGCGCGAGATCTACGACGAGGCGATCGCCACCCGCGACGGCGACCGGTTCGTCTCCACCGAGGCCAACGACCACTTCTCCGCGCTGTGCCCGACGATCGTCCTGGACGACGCCGAGGCGGCGTACCGGATCGGCACCCGCGGGCAGCGGTTCTTCGCCGAGTCCATCGCCCACTGGTACGGCAACGGGCCCGCGCCCACCGGGGACGACGAGGGCGAGGACCATGTGGCCGCCATGGAACGGGACCGCGAGGCGCTGGTCGCCCGGCTGCACGAGGCACGCGTCCCCGTCCGCCCGGCCGACACCGGCCAGTTCAACGCCGAGCACGCCTACGGCACCGCCGACACCGCCATCGCCTACGTCGAGCAGTTGCGGCAGATCGGCGTCGACGAGGTGATGTGCCTGGTCCAGATGGGCACCGTGCCCCAGGACGCCTGCCTGGAGACCATCCGCCAGTGGGGCGGGAAGGTCATCCCGCACTTCCGTGCCCTGGAGAAGGGGACGGCGGAGAAGGGGACGGCGGAGAAGGGGACGGCGGAGAAGGGGACGGCTGAGAAGGGGACGGCGGCGTGAGCGGGCGGCTGGCGGGCCGGACGGTCGTCGTCACGGGCGCGGGGCGTGGTCAAGGGGCCGCCGAGGCGCGGCTGTTCGCCCGTGAGGGCGCCCGGGTCGTGGTCACGGACGTACGCGAGGAGGAGGGCCGCGCGGTCGCCGGGGAACTGGGCGACCAGGGCCTGTTCGTCGTCCACGACGTGGGTGACGCGGCCGGCTGGCGGCGGGTGGTGCGGGCGGCCCTCGACGCCTTCGGACGGATCGACGCGCTGGTCAACAACGCCGCGCTGTGGCGCACCGCCCCGATCGAGGAGGACACCGAGGACAACCTGCGGCGGCTGCTGGGGGTGAATCTCGTGGGGCCGTTCCTGGGCATCCAGGCCGTCGTCCCGGCGCTGCGCGCCACCGGCGACGGCGGGTCGGTCGTCAACATCTCCTCCACCGCCGGCCTGGTGGGCATCGAGGGCCACGCCTCCTACGGGGCGACGAAGTTCGCGCTGCGCGGGCTGACCAAGTCGGCGGCGCTGGATCTCGCGCCGCACCGCATCCGGGTCAACTCCGTGCACCCGGGAATGATCGACACGCCGATGGTGGCGGGCGCGCTCGGCCCGGACGCCGGGCGGCAGGACTGGCCGAACGTGCCGCTGCGCCGGATGGGCCGCCCGGAGGAGGTCGCGGAACTGGTGCTGTTCCTGGTCTCGGACGCCTCGGCGTACGTCACCGGCGCCGAGTTCGCCGTGGACGGCGGGCTGACCGCGAAATGAGCGATCCTCTCACCCCACGGGCCCGGGAACTCGCCGACGCCCTGTCGGCGGGGTTCCCCGACCCCGCGCTCGGACCCGTCGATCCGGCCGCGTTCCGGCGGGCCGCGCGGGCGGGCGCCGGGCGCGGTCCGGGACGCGCGGTGGCCCGCGTCGGTGACCGGTCCGTGCCCGGGCCGCCGGGCGCGCCCGAGGTGCCGGTACGGGTCTACGAACCGGTGGTGGACGGCGGTACGGCACGCCCGGTGGTGGTCTTCTTCCACGGTGGCGGGTGGGTGCTGTGCGACCTGGACACCCATGACGGCCTCTGCCGGGAACTCGCGGTCCGTACGGGGGCGGTGGTGGTCTCGGCGGACTACCGCCGCGCGCCCGAGCACCGCTTCCCGGCGGCGGCCGAGGACGCCTGCGCCGTCACCGCCTGGGTGGCGGCGCACGCGGAGCGCCTGGGCTGCGACCCTGGCCGGCTGGCCGTCGCGGGCGACAGCAGCGGCGGCAACCTGGCGGCGGCGGTGGCCCTGATGGCCCGCGACCGGGGCGGGCCCCCCATCGCGGCGCAACTCCTGGTGTACCCGGTCCTGGACCACCGGATGGCCACCGCCTCCTACCGCGCCTACGCGACGGGTTTCTTCCACACCACCGCTCACACCCGCTGGTACTGGGAGCAGTACCTCGCGGACGCCGGGGACGGGGCGCACCCGTACGCCTCTCCCGGGCTCGCCTCCGACCTGGGCGGTCTGCCGCCGACCGTGCTGGTGCTGCCGGAGTGCGACCCGCTGCGCGACGACGCGCTGGCCTACGCGGAGCGGCTGGTGGCGGCGGGGGCCGCGCCCCGGGTGCGGGTGTGGCCGGGCACGTTCCACGGCTTCCTGGGGCTGGGAGGGCTGCTGCCGGAGGCGGACCGGGCACTCGCCGAGGCGGCGGGCGCGCTGCGGGAGGTGTTGGCGCGGCCTGGGCGGTGAAACACGGGCGGGCGGAGAGGAACCGGGGCCGCGCGGGAGGGGCGGGCCGCACGAGGGGGCGGGCCACGCCGGGGGCGCGGGAACCGGGCCGCGCGGGGACTCCGGGCCGGCCCGCAGCACCGGCCCGGAGTCCCCGTCCGCCTCCCCCTCCGCCCGTCCCCCGTCCGCCCCGGACCGGGTCAGGAGCGTGCGATGTGGTCGGACGCGAGCCAGCCGAAGGTCATGGCGGGTCCGATGGTCGCCCCGGGTCCGGGGTAGGTCTCGCCCATGACCGCCGCGGAGACGTTGCCGCAGGCGTACAGGCCGTCGATCGCCGTGCCGTCCTCGCGCAGTACCCGGGCGGTGGCGTCGGTGACCAGGCCGCCCTTGGTTCCGATGTCGCCGGGGTGCACCGGCACGGCGTGGAAGGGGCCCTTCTCCAGGGGTGCGAGGTTGGGGTTGGGCAGCCTCGGGTCGCCGTAGTAGCGGTCGTAGACGCTGTCGCCGCGGTGGAAGTCCGTGTCCCGGCCCGCGCGGGCGAAGCCGTTGAAGCGGTCCACGGTGGCGCGCAGCCGCTCGGGCGCCACGCCGATCAGTCCGGCCAGCCGTTCCACGGTCGGCGCCTGCTTCACGAAGCCGCTCTCCCGCCACGCCTTGGGGAAGGGCTGCCCGGGGAACAGGCCGAGGAAGAGGTAGCGGGCCTTGGCGGTGGCGTCGAGGATCATCCAGGACGGCACCGTGCTCGCGCCGGGCCGGTCGGCCGCGTACATCGCGTCGACGAACTCGTGGTACGGCGCGGCCTCGTTGGCGTAGCGCTCGCCCGCGCCGTCGACGATCACCATGCCGGGGATGCCGCGGTCGGCGACCAGGAAGAACGGGGTGCCGCCGGGCGGCACCACGGACGGCGCGCCCCACACCTTGTCCATCAGGTCGACGGCGGCGCCGGCGGCGACGCCCAGGTCCAGGCCGTCGCCGGTCTGCCCCTCGGGGGCGGAGGTCCACTCGGTGGAGGTCGGGGCCGGCAGGTACTTCTCGCGCAGCCGCTGGTCGCGGGAGAAGCCGCCGGAGGCGAGGACGACACCGCCCCTGGCCCTCACCGTGGTCTCCCGGCCGTCGCGGACGACGCGGACGCCGGTGATCCGGCCGCCCTCCTCCACCAGCGCGGTCACCGGCGCGGACAGCCACAGGTCGCCGCCGAGCCGGTCGAGCGAGTACCGCAGCCGGGCGACCAGCGCCTCGCCGAGGGCGAGCGGCTTGCGGCCGGCGGCGAGGGCGGCGACCGCGCGGACGCCGACCTTGAGCGAGGTGCGCTTGCCGGCCCAGGTGCGGGCGACCATGTTCAGGTGCCGGAAGTCCGCGGAGGTGATGGTGAGTCCGCGGGTGGGCAGCCCGGCCCGGCGCAGGCCGGCGCGCTGCCCGGGCGGGAGCCGGTTCAGGTCGAAGACCAGCGGTTCGACGGAGCGGCCCTGCGGGTAGCCGCCGAGCCGTTCGGGGTAGTAGTCGCTGTAGTCGGGGGTGTAGGCGAACCGTACGGCGGTGCGGTCGTGGAACTCGCGGACCATGCGCGGCCCGTGGGTGACGTAGGCGTCCTTGCGTGCGGCGGGGACGCGGTCACCCACGGTGGCGTCGAGGTAGGCGCGGGCCTTCTCGGGGGTGTCGCCGAGGCCGGCGACGTCCAGGTGGAAGTTGCCCGGCACCCAGATCGCGCCGCCGGACAGGGCGGTGGTGCCGCCGTAGCGGTCGGTCTTCTCCACCACCAAGGCGGTCAGTCCGCGCAGCCGGGCGGTGAGGGCCGCGGCCATCCCGGCGGCGCCGGAACCGGCCACCACCACGTCGTAGGTGTGGTCCCATGCGGTGCTCATAGGGTCGTGCGTCCTCTCGGTCGGTCTCGGCGGGCCGGGCGGGCGGTGACGCGGGCGTCGGTGAGGACCGGCGTGTCGGCGCGGTCCGCCGCGCCCGCCGTCAGCCGGTAGCCGTCCGGGGTGTCCCATACCCGCAGCCGCAGGGTCTCGCCCGGGAAGAACACTCCGGCGAAGCGGGTGCGGCATCCGGCGACGCGGCTGGCGTCGCCGTCCAGCAGGTGGTCGGTGACGGCCTTGACCGCCATGCCGAAGGTGCACAGTCCGTGCAGGACGGGACGGTCGTGGCCGGCCCGGCGGGCGGTGGCGGGGTCGGCGTGCAGGGGGTTGCGGTCCCCGGTGAGCCGGTACAGGAGCGCCTGCTGGCGCAGGGTCGGGACGTCCAGGACGAGGTCGGGGGCGCGGTCCGGTGGGGGCAGGCGCTCGCGGGGGCCGCGGGGCCCGCCGAAACCGCCCTCGCCGTGGACGAAGACGTGGTTGGTCTGGGTGATCAGCGGTGTGCCGTCCTCGGTGCGCAGGGTGGACTCCTGGACGAGGACGGCGGCCTTCCCCTTGTCGTACACGTCCCGGACGCGGGTGACCGTGACCGCGCGGGCCGCGGTGGGCAGGGGGCGGTGCACGGTGATCTCCTGGCCGCCGTGCAGCACGGCGGCCAGGTCGATGTCCACACCCGGTGTCCGGAAGACCTCGAAGCCCACTCCCCCGGTGCCGCCGGCCACCAGCCCGAAGGTGGGCAGCACCTGGAGTCCGCGCTCATGTCCTTCGTGGACGTAGCGCAGTTCGTCCGGGCCGGTCTCCGGGACGCCCGCGCCCAGCGCCAGGTGGTAGAGGCGTACGTCATGGTCGTCCCAGGTCACGGGGGTGCGCACGGGCGGCGCGGCGAGGGCCTTCTCGGCGTCGATGGGCATGGGCGGGGTTCCTTCGCGCTCGGCCGGGCGGCGGGGCGGCTCGTCCGGTGCGGGGCCGGCTCAGGTGCAGAACGTGCCGGTGGCGTAGCGGCTGCGGAAGTACAGCAGCGGGCGGCCGTCGCCGCGGGCGGCCAGGTCGAGGACCTCGCCGGTGACGATGTGGTGGTCGCCCGCCTCGCGGATGTCCGCGAGGCGGCAGTCGACGGTGGCCAGGGCGCCGTCGATGCGTACGGTGCCGTGGTCGCTGACGCTCCAGGGCACGCCGGTGAACTTGTCGGGGCCGCTGCGGCCGAGCGCCGCGCAGGTGGCCTGCTGGTCCGCGGCGAGGATGTTGACGCAGAAGCGGCCGGTGCGCTGGAGTCTCGGCCAGCTGGTGGACGTCCTGCCGACGGCCAGCATGACCAGCGGCGGGTCCAGGGAGAGCGAGGCGAAGGACTGGCAGGCGAAGCCGACGGGTTCGCCGTCGTCCAGTCCGGCGACCACCGTGATGCCGCTGGCGAACCGGCCGAGGACGTCGCGGAAGTCGGCCGCGTCGATCCGCGGGCGGTTCAGCCGTTCCACCGGTGGCCCCAGAAGCTGTCGGCGGTGATCTCCTTGGCCACCCAGGCGGCGGGGTCGACGAGCAGGCCGTCCCAGCCGTACTCGACCTGGAAGCCGCCGGGTGCCTGGGCGTAGAAGGACACCATGCGGTCGTTGGTGTGCCGGCCCAGGCTGGAGGCGATCGGGATGCCCGCGGCGTTCATGCGGTCCAGGCCGTGGCCCACGTCGTCCAGGGTCTCCAGTTCCACCATGAAGTGCACGATGCCGGGCGGCAGCGCGCCGGGGTACAGGCCCAGGCTGTGGTGGCGGCGGTTGGGGCTGAGGAAGTGCATCCAGTGGAAGTCCCGCTGTGCGGTGGCGGTCGGCACGGCCTGCGGCGGCAGCCGCATGGAGTCGCGCAGCTGGAAGCCGAGCAGGTGCTCGTAGAAGTCACGGGCGGCCTCGATGTCGGGGACCGGCAGCACGACGTGACCGAGGCCGAGGTCGCCGGTGACGAAGCGGTTGCCGTAGGGCGTGCCGAGCGGGGTGTGGTCCTGGGCCTGGCCCCAGTAGATCTCCAGCGGGTTGCCGCAGGGGTCGCTGACGTGGATCAGGCCGCGCACGCGGCGCTCGTCGAGTTCGCCGGCGTCGGCCGCCTTGACGGGGTGGCCGGCGGCCTCCAGTTCGCGGGCGGCCCGGTCCAGGGCGGCGGCGTCCGCCACCTCCCAGCCCGCCGCGAGCAGCCGGTCGGCGGTGCCGGTGTGCACGGTGATCCGGTGGACGCGGTCGTCCATGCGCAGGCGCAGGGTGTCCTCGGTGGAGCCGGGCGCCTCGGTCATGCCGAGGAGGTCGAGCGCGTAGGTGCGCCACTCGGCGGGCCGGGTGGTCTCCAGGCGCAGATAGCCGAGAGCACGGATGTCCATGGTGGTGTCCCTTCGGTGCGGCGGCGCGGCTCAGTGGGATCAGTGGGATCTGGGATCAGTGGGATCAGTGGGAGAGGAAGTCGAGGGCGAGGCGGTTGAACTCGTCGGCCTGCTCGGCCTGTGCCCAGTGGCCGCAGTGCGGGAAGACGTGCAGGCGGGCGTCGGGAATGGTCCTGAGCGCGACCAGCGCGCCGTCCAGCGGGTTGACGCGGTCCTCGCGGCCCCAGGTGAGCAGCACCGGGTGGGTGATGCGGTGGGCCTCGCGCCACAGCATCCAGTCCTCGGCCCAGGCGGGTTCGGCGAAGGCGGCCGCCATCCGGGCGCTGCCGAGCCGGGTGTCGGGGTCGGTGGCCGAGGCCCAGCGCTCCTCGACCAGTTCGTCGGTGACGATCGACTGGTCGTACGCCATCACGCTGAGGAAGGCGCGCAGTTGCTCCTTGGCCGGCCGGGGCGCGGTGTTGAACTCGAAGAGGCGCTTGATGCCTTCGGTGGGGTCGGGCGCGAAGAGGTTGACGGAGACGCCGCCGGGTCCCATGAGGACCAGCTTGCCCACCTTGTGCGGGTGGTTCAGGGCCATCCGGACACTGGTGCCGCCGCCGAGCGAGTTGCCGACGAAGTGGGCTTGTGCGATGCCGAGTTCGTCCGTCAGGGCGGCGATCGCGTCCGCGCTGTAGCTGAAGTAGTCCTTGTCGAGCACCGGTTTGCCGGAGCGGCCGAAGCAGGGCTGGTCGATGAGGAGGGTGCGGAAGCGCTCGGCGAAGACGGGGAGGTTGCGGCCGAAGTTGGACCAGGCGGAGGCGCCGGGCCCGCCGCCGTGCAGCATGATCACGACCGGGGCGTCCTGCGGGCCGGCCTCGTGGTAGTGCAGGGTCAGTCCCGCCGCTTCGGCGGTGCGGGAGGTCGATTCCCGGGTCAGCTCTGCCCTCGGGCCTGTCGACGGGCCTGTCATCGGGCCTGTCATCGGGCCTGTCGTCCGGTCTGCCATCGGTTCTGCCATCGGGGCACCTCTCTCAGGCCATCGAGTCGTGGAGGTCCATGCCGAGCGCGGCCTGCCCGAACATGACCAGTGCGCGTTCGGGGTCGTTGGCGGCGTGGCCGCGGCCGGTGTGGGCGTCGCGCCAGGCGCGCTGGAGGGGGCCGGGTCCGGTGCGCATGGCGTTGCCGCCGGAGTTCTCCATCAGGAGGTCCAGGGCGGCGACGGCGCGTTCGGTGGCGAGCACCTGGTCCCGGCGCACGCGGGTGCGCAGCGCCATGGGGAGCGGCTCACGGCGTTCCGCGCGGGCGTACAGGTCGGCGATGTTGCGGGAGAGCTGGAGCCAGCCGGCGTCGATGTCGCTGGCGGCGCGGGCGATGCGGACCTGCGCGAACGGGTCCTCGGCGACCTTCTGCCCGTAGGAGACGCGGATGCGCCGCGCGGTCGCCTCGACGTAGGACTCGTAGGCGCCCTCGGCGATGCCGACGATCGGGGTGGAGATGGTGGTGGTGAACACGGCGGCGTACGGCAGCCGGTACAGCGGCTCGGGGTTCAGTGTGTGGCCGGGCACCCGCAGGGCGGTGACCGGGCCGAAGCTGAGCGCGCGGTGCTCGGGGACGAAGACGTCCTCGACGACGATGTCGTTGCTGCCGGTGCCGCGCAGGCCGACGGTGTCCCACACGTCGTCGACGCGGTACTGGGAGCGCGGGACGAGGAAGGTGCGCATGTCGACCGGGGTGCCGTCGGCGTCCGGCACGAGGCAGCCGAGCAGGGCCCAGTCGGTGTGGTCGCAGCCGGAGGAGAAGTGCCAGCGGCCCGACAGCCGGAAACCGCCGTCCACCGCGGTGGCCTCACCGGTGGGGGCGTACGAGGAGCAGATGCGGGTCTTGGGGTCCTCGCCCCACACCTCCTGCTGGGCGAGCGGGTCGAACAGGGCGACGTGCCAGGGGTGGACGCCGACCACGGAGGCCACCCAGCCGGTGGAGCCGCACGCCTTGGCGATCTCCTTGACGGCCGCGTAGAAGACGGCCGGGTCGGCGGCCCGGCCGCCGAAGGGCTTGGGCTGGAGGAGCTGGAAGAAGCCGGTGGCCTCGATCTCCTTGACGGAGGTCTCGGGTATCCGGCGCAGTGCCTCGGTCTCGGCGGCGCGCTCGCGCAGGCTCGGGGCGAGCGCGCGGATCGCCGCCAGTACGTCCTCGGCCATGAACATCACCTCTCGGGCGGTCGTGGTGGCGGAAGTGCCAGGACCGTACGCCCGACTGTTCCGGAACGACATACCTGGCTCCCGCTGAGCGGGAAGGGCGGGGAGGGGAACCGGCGGGGGTGGGCGCCGGGGCTGTTCAGGTCGGCGCCGACTCGCGGGCGGTGCGGCGCAGTTCGGCCTTGAGGATCTTCCCGCCGGCGTTGCGCGGCAGTTCGGGCACGGCGTGGAAGCGGCGCGGGACCTTGAAGTTGGCGAGCCGTTCGCGCGCCCAGGCGGTCAGCTCCGCCGGGTCGGGGCGGGCGCCCGGGGCGGGCACGTAGAAGGCGACGCCGACCTCGCCGAGGCGCGGGTCGGGGGCGCCGACCACCGCGACGTCGGCGATCTTCGGGTGGCCGCGCAGGACGTGCTCCACCTCGGCCGGGTAGGCGTTGAAGCCGCCGACGATGTAGACGTCCTTGAGCCGGTCGGTGAGGGACAGGTAGCCGCGTTCGTCGAGCACGCCGACGTCCCCGGTGTGCAGCCAGCCGTCCGCGTCCACGGCCTGGGCGGTCGCCTCGGGGTCGTCCAGGTAGCCGCGCATCACGTTGTAGCCGCGCACCACCACCTCGCCCGGGGCGCCGGGCGGCAGGGGCGTGCCGTCGGCGGCCACCACGCGTACCTCGGTGCCGGGCAGCGCCGGACCGGCGGTGACGGCCAGGGTCCTGGCGTCCGCGTCCGGCGGGCAGACGCAGACCACTCCGGTGGACTCGGTGAGGCCGTACGCGCTGAACACGGCCCGGATGCCCAGTTCGGCGCGGACGCGTTCGATCAGCGCGGGGCCGACGCCGCTGCCGCCCGCGCCGGCCAGCCGCAGCGACGTCAGGTCGTGTGCGGCGCGCCGGGGGTGGTCGAGCAGGCTGTGGAAGACGGTGGGCGTGGCCAGCAGGACACTGATCCGCTCCTTCGCCAGCCGGGGCAGGATCAGGTCCAGGTCGAAGACCTCCTCGGGGACCATGGTGACGCCCTGGAGCAGACAGGCGACGATGCCGGCCTTGTACCCGAAGACGTGGAAGAACGGGTTGACGAGCAGGTAGCGGTCCCCGGTGCGCAGGGTGACCGCGCGGCACCATTGGGCGAAGACCCGCAGGGTGGCGTCGTGCGTGCTCAGTACGCCCTTGGAGCGGCCGGTGGTGCCGGAGGTGAACAGGATGTCGGCCAGGTCGCCGGGGCGGACGGCGGCGGCGCGGGCGGCCCGTTCACCCTCCGGTACGCGCTCGCCGGCGGCCAGGTAGCCGGCCCAGCCCGTCGTCCCGTCCGCCGGTTCGCCGCGCAGCACCACGATGGTGTCGAGCCGTCCGAGGTCCTCGCCGGCCTCGCGCAGCATCGCCACGTAGTCGATGCCGAGGAAGCCGCGCTCGGTGAAGAGCAGCCGGGCGCCGCTGCGGCGGATGATGTCGGCGGCCTCGGCGGCCTTGTACCGGGTGTTGAGCGGAACGAGGACGGCGCCGACGGAGACCGCGCCGAGCACGGCGGTGATCCACTGACGGGTGTTGGGCGCCCACACGGCCACCCGGTCGCCGGGCCGGACGCCCCGGGCGAGGGCGGCCCGGGCGGAGGCGGCGATCTCGTCGCGCAGCCGGGCGAAGCTCCAGCGCACCTCGCCGTCGGCCAGCGCCTCCCGCCGGCCGTAGGCGTCCGCGGCGAAGTCGGCGAGCTGCGCGAGGGTGGCGGGGGCCGCTGTGCCGGCCGTGGCGGGGGGCTCTGTGCCGGCCGTGGCGGGGGGCTCTGGCAGGTCGTTGAACACGCTGGTCATGCCTCTTTCCGTGGTACGTGGCCGGGGTGCGGGGATGCCGGGCGGCGGTTGCGGAAGCGACCAGGGGGGCGGGAGAGGTGGGCCGGGCGAGCGGCGGCCGGTGCGGGCACGCGGGTCCGTCGGCACTGCTGACGGGAGGGAAAGTACGCGTTACTATTCCGAAACGAAACACCCTCTTCCCGGCAGGCGGGATCGGCTGGCAGTCTCCCGGCAGTACCGCAGGACACGGCCGCGGTCCCGGGCCGCCGGCCGTCCGTGTGAGGTGAGGTGCCGATGACCGCGCAGGCCGCCGAGACCGGATTCCCGCCCCTGTCGCTGCTCGAGAAGGCCGCGAAGGTGCTGAGCGCCTTCCAGAGCGCCGAGCCACGGCTCACCCTGACCCAGGTCGTCCAGCGTTCCGGCATCCCCCGTTCCTCCGCCCACCGCATCCTGGACCAACTGGTGCGGCTGCGCTGGCTGGAGCGCGAGGGCCACGACTACCGGCTGGGCATGGGCATGCTGGAGCTGGGCGCCCTGGCCTCGCACCACAACCGGCTGCGGCGGGTCGCCCTGCCCCATCTGCACGCGCTGCACGAGACCACCGGCCATCTGGTGCACCTCACGGTGCTCGACGGCACGGAGGTGGTCTATCTGGAACGCATCGGCGGGTCGGACGACGGCAGCGTGCCCTCGCGGGTGGGTGGACGGCAGCCCGCGTACTGCACGGCGGCGGGCAAGGCGATCCTGGCGTTCGGCGACGCCGCGCTGGTGGAGCAGGTGATCCGGGGCGGCCTGCGGCCGCGCACGCCCCGTACCCTCGTCCGACCCGAGTCGCTGCGCGCGGAGCTGACGGCGGTGCGCGAGCGCGGGGTGGCCTTCGACCACGAGGAGGGGTTCCGGGGCGTCTCCTGCGTGGCGGCACCGCTGCGCGGAGCCGGCCGGGCCGTCGCCGCGATCTCCGTGTGCGGCAACGGCGCCCACCGGGAGCTGGAGCGGATCGCCCCCTTGGTGCGCGGCTGCGCCCGCTCGGTGTGGCGGGACATGTTCGGGCCGGGCCGGCACACCGGGAACCGGGCACGGCCCGAGCGGACGGCGCCCGCGCCTGCACTTGCCCCCGCGCCCGCGCCCGCGCCGACGCCGGGCGTGCCGCGGCCGGCGATGGACAGCATGATGTCCTGGCTGCGGTTCAGCGAGTGGATGTGACACCGGGGGCGTGGTGGGCGCGCCGGGCGAATGGCCGGGGCGGAGGGGTGGGCCGGGGCGGAGGGGTGGGCCGGGGCGGACGGGTGGGCCGGGGCGGACGGGTGGGCCGGGTCAGCCCGTTGGGCAGCGGGTGCGCGGGGCGGTGAGGTCTGCGGCGAGGAAGGTCAGGAGTAGCTGATCTCGGTCCATGCGGTGAGCGGGACCGCCTGGCAGGCCAGGACGTAGCCCTCGGCGATGTCCTGGTCGTCCAGGGCGTCGTTGCGGACCATCTTCACCTCGCCGCAGACGACCCGGCAGGTGCAGGCGCCGCAGGAGCCCTCCCGGCAGGAGTAGGGCGCGTCGAGGCCCGCGGCGAGGAGGACGTCGAGCAGGAGTGTGCCCGGCGGCCAGGCGAGCGTGCGGGTCTCGCCGTCGAGTTCCACGCGTGCGGTGCCCGCGCCCTCGGCGGGCGGTGTCTGCGGGAGAGTGGGCGCGGCGAAGACGTCCGTGCCCAGAGAGAAGAAGCGCTCCCGGTGGATGCGGTCGCCCGGCGTGCCGAGGGAGCGCAGGCTCCGCTCCACGGCGTCGGTCAGCGGCGCGGGACCGCAGACGTAGGCCTCGCGGTCGGCGTACGGGGCGAGGACGGTGCCCAGCCGCTCGGGCGTCGGCATCCCCTGGAGGGACTCCAGCCAGTGGATCACCAGCAGCCGGTCCGGATGGTCCTCGGCCAGCCGGCGCAGTTCGTCGCGGAAGATGACCGCGTGCTCGCCGCGGTTGGCGTAGAGGAGGACGACCTCGCCGCGGCCGCCGGCCAGGACCGACTTGGCGATGGACAGCACCGGCGTGATGCCGCTGCCGCCGGCGACGAGCAGCAGGCCGGTGTCGAGCGAGGCGGGGGTGAAGGTGCCGGCCGGGGGCAGCACGTCCAGTTCGTCACCCGCTCGTATCCGGTCGCACACCCAGTTGGAGCCGTGTCCGCCGGGCACCCGCTTGACGGTGACCTTCATGGGTTCGCCGGTGTGCGGGGAGCTGGCGAGCGAGTAGCAGCGGGCGGCGTGCCCGCCGTCGGTCCCGGGAAGTCTCAGGGTCAGGAACTGCCCGGGGCGGTAGGCGAACCGGTGCGCGCTCTCCGGTGGCGCCTCCAGGACCAGGGAGTGCGCGTCGGCCGTCTCGGCGATCACCTCGGTGACGCGCAGCCGGTACGTGCGTACCCCGGCCGCCGGGCCGTCCGCCGCCTCCGTCGCTTCTGCCTCCGGGCCCGGTCCTTCCCCTGCCGCCGTGTCAGGCATCGGCGACCTCCAGGGTGCCTTCCTCGACCGCGCGGTCGATGCTGTCGCGCAGCGCCCGGCAGGTCGGGATGCGGGCGGTGGTCTGCCCCTGGGCCACCCGGCCGCGGAACTCGGCGCAGACCACGGCCGCCTCGGCGGTCCACTGCACGGAGGTGTGGGCGACGCTGAACTTCTCGCACAGGACCCGGTTGCCGCACACCGCGCACTCCACCGGCCGCATCTCAGGCACCGGTCCCGGCCGGGCGGTGCGCCAGGTTCTCGGCGACCTCGGCGCGCCAGGCCCGGTTGGCCCGCTCGGTGTCGACCTCGAACTCGAAGCGGCGGGTCATCTCGTCCTTGACGTCGTCGGTATCGACGTAGAACTGCTCGTACCAGCGGCGCAGTTGGTAGACCGGGCCGTCCTCCTCGGTGAGCAGCGGGTTGTCGATCCGGGTCTTGTCGCGCCAGATCCGCACGTCCTGCTCGAAGCCGACGGTCGCGCCCTCGGCGGTGAGCGCGGCGGCCTCGGCGGCCTGTTCGTCGGTCATGCCGGGCAGCCGCTTGACGATCGCGCCGTACTGGAGCATGAAGCTGTTCGCGGTGACCGGGTAGTGGCAGTTGATCAGGACGATCTCCATCTCGGTGCCGCCGCCGACGTCGCTGTAGAGGTGGTCGATCATGTAGGAGGGGCCGTAGTAGGAGGCGTCCGAGCGCAGCCGGCCGGCGCTGAGGGTGCCCAGCTCCATGTCGCCGCGCGGGCTGGACTCCATGTACTGGGTGGCGATGTGCCCGTCGAAGACGTTCTTGAAGTATTCGGGGAAGGCGTAGTGGACGTAGTAGAAGTGCGCCATGTCCACGACGTTGTCGACGATCTCGCGGCAGTTGGCCCCGTCGACCAGGAGCGTCTTCCAGGTCCAGTCGCTCCACCGGTCGGCCTCGGGGCCGTGGACGCCGGCGATCTCGGGGACGGTGACCTCGGGCGGTGGCGGGTTGCCCTGCGGGTCGTGCCAGACGAACAGCTGCCTGTTGCGTTCCAGGGTGAGCCAGGCGCGGGTCTTGGCGCGGGGCGGCACCCGGCGGGCGTAGGGGATGCCCGCGCAGCGGCCGTCGCCCGACCAGCGCCAGTCGTGGAACGGGCAGGCGACGGCGTCGCCCTTGACGCTGCCCCGGGCGAGGTTGCCGCCCATGTGCGGGCAGTAGGCGTTCAGCACGTGCGGCTGCCCGTCGTGCTCGCCCCGGAAGACGACCAGCTTGGTGCCGAACGCCTCGATCTGGTGCGGTGCTCCGTCCTTGAAGTCGTCGGCGAGGCCCAGGCAGTGCCAGCCCCGGGCGAAGCGGGTCGGCGGTGTGCCCGCCTCGATGACCCGGATCTGTTCGTCGAGCGCGGCCATCTCGTCCCTCCGATGTCTGTCGGTGCCAGGTGTCCGTGGGTGCCAGGTGCCCGTGGGTGCCGGGTGTCCGTGGGTGCCGGGTGTCCGTGGGTGCCAGGTGCCCGTGAGTGCCAGGTGCCCGTGGGTGCCGGGTGCCCGTGGGTGCCGGGTGTTCATGGGTGCCGGGGCGTCGTGGCCGCCGGCCCGGTGGCTCAGTTCCGTGCGGCGAGTTCCACCGCGATGTCGATCAGCTGGTCCTCCTGGCCGCCGACCAGGCGGCGTTCGCCGGCGCGCAGCAGGATCTCGGCGCCGGAGACGCCGTAGCGGTCCGCCTGCCGGTAGGCGTGCTTGAGGAAGCTGGAGTAGACGCCGGCGTGGCCCATCAGCAGGGCGAGCCGGTCGAGCCGGCATTCCTCGTCCATGACCGGGCGGACCACGTCCTCCGCCACGTCGATGATCTTCAGTACGTCGATGCCGGTGCGGATGCCCATCTTGGCGCAGACGGCGGCCAGTGCCTCGACGGCGGTGTTGCCCGCGCCGGCGCCCAGGCGGCGGGTGGAGCCGTCGATCTGGACGGCGCCGGCCCGGATCGCGGCGATCGAGTTGCCGAGGCCCAGCGCCAGGTTCTCGTGGCCGTGGAAGCCGACCTGGGCGTCCTCGCCGAGTGCGGCCACCAGCGCCTGGACGCGCGCGGTGACGTCGTCCATGACCATGGCCCCGGCGGAGTCGACGACGTACACGCACTGGCAGCCCGCGTCGGCCATGATCCGGCCCTGCCGGGCCAGCGCCTCGGGGGTCGTGGAGTGGGCCATCATCAAGAACCCCACCGTCTCCAGGCCCATGTCCCGGGCCAGCCCGAAGTGCTGGACGGCGATGTCGGCCTCGGTGCAGTGGGTGGCGATGCGGCAGATGCTCGCGCCGTTGCCGTGGGCGGCCCGGATGTCGTCCTTGACGCCGAGTCCGGGCAGCATCAGGAAGGCGATCCGGGCCCGGCGCGCGGTGTCCACGGCGACCTGGATCAGCTCCTGCTCGGGGGTGCGGGAGAAACCGTAGGTGAAGGACGAGCCGCCGAGTCCGTCGCCGTGGCTCACCTCGATCACCGGGACTCCGGCGTCGTCGAGGGCGGCGACGACCGAGCGTACGTCGTCGGCGGTGAACCGGTGCCGCTCGGCGTGCGAGCCGTCGCGCAGCGAGGAGTCGGTGACGCGGATGTCGAGGGTGTCCGAGTACGCGGCCTGGGGCATCTGGGGCTTCCTTTACGCGGCCGGGGCGAGGAGCGCCTTGGCGAACTCCTCGCCGGCCTTGGTGGCGGCGGCGGTCATGATGTCGAGGTTCCCGGCGTACGGCGGCAGGTAGTCGCCCGCTCCCTCGACCTCCAGGAAGATCGCGACGCGGGCCATGCCCCCGTTCTCGTCCCGCGCCGGGTCGAACTGCGGCTCGCCGCGCAGCCGGTAGCCGGGTACGTACGCGGCGACCTGCTCGGCGATCTCCTTGACGGACTGGGCGACGGCGGCCTGGTCGGCGTCCTCGGGGATCGCGCAGAAGACGGTGTCGCGCATGACGACGGGCGGCTCGGCCGGGTTGAGGATGATGACGGCCTTGCCGCGCGCGGCGCCGCCGATGGTCTCGATGCCGCGCGAGGTGGTGCGGGTGAACTCGTCGATGTTGGCGCGGGTGCCGGGGCCCGCGGAGACGGAGGAGACGGACGCGACGATCTCCGCGTACGCCACGGGGACGACGCGGGAGACGGCGTACACCATGGGGATGGTGGCCTGCCCGCCGCAGGTGATCAGGTTGACGTTGGGCTTGTCGAGGTGCTCGCGCAGGTTGGCGGGCGGTACCACGGCGGGGCCGACGGCGGCCGGGGTCAGGTCGATCGCGGTGATGCCGAGTTCGGCGTAGCGGGGGGCGTTGGCCCGGTGGACGTGGGCGGAGGTCGCCTCGAAGACGAGGTCGGGCAGTTCGGGCCGGGCGAGCAGCCCGTCGACGCCCTCGTGGCTGGTCTCCAGTCCGGCCCGGCGGGCGCGGGCCAGGCCCTCGCTGCCGGAGTCGACGCCGATCATCCAGCGCGGCTCGACGAGTGCGGAGCGCCGCAGCTTGTACAGCAGGTCGGTGCCGATGTTGCCGGAGCCGACGATCGCTGCGGTCGCCTTGGTCTTGGTGGTCATCATCACCTCAGATGAACGAGAGACGGACCGGGCCCAGCCCGGTGAACTCGGCGGTGAAGGTGGCGCCCGCCGTCACGTCGACGGCCCGGGTGCAGGAGCCGGGCAGCACCACGTGCCCCTTCTTCAGGGGGACGCCGAAGCGGGCCACGGTCCGGGCGAGCCAGGCGACGGAGCGGGCCGGGTCGCCGAGCACGGCGTCGCCGCGGCCCTCGGCCAGGAGTTCGCCGCCGCTGGTCAGCCGCGCTTCGATGGCCTTCAGGTCCAGTTCGCGCGGGTCGCGGCCCGCTCCGGTGACGAAACCGGCGGAGGAGGCGTTGTCCGCGATGGTGTCGGCGATCGAGATCCGCCAGTCGCTGATCCGGCTGTCGATCAGTTCCAGTGCGGGCACGACGCGTTCGGTGGCGGCGAGGACGTCGGCCGTGGTGCAGTCCTCGCCGGGCAGGTCGGCGCCGAGCACGAAGCCGACCTCCACCTCGATACGCGGGCGGCAGTAGCGGGCGACGGGCACGGGCCGGTCGCCGGACAGTTCCATGTCGTCGAGCAGATGGCCGTAGTCCGGCTCGTCCACGCCCATCATCCGCTGCATGACCGGGGACGACAGGCCGACCTTGTGGCCGCGCACCCGGGCCCCGGCGTCCAGGCGGCGGCGGATGTTGGCGAGCTGGATCTCGTACGCGTCCTCGGTGCCGATACCGGGGAAGGTCTCGGTCAGCGGCGCGACGGGGGTGACGCTGTGCTCGGCGCGACGCAGCATGCGCGCCGCGTGCCGCCTTGCGGAGTCCGTGAGCATGGGGGTCCTTGGTGGGGCGTCGGGCTGTTCGGGGAGGTTAAGCGGACGCCGCCGGCGGCGGGGAGCGGGAAATCCCGCTGACCGGGAAAGGGATCCGGTCCCGGTGACCGGGAAAGGGGTCCGGTCCCGGTGACCGGGAAAGGGGTCCGGTCCCGCTGACCGGGAAAGGGCTCCCGTCCCGCTGCCGTCCTCGCGCGGCCGGCCTGCCGGGCTACCGCGTGCCGTACACCGGCTGTACGGGCTCGGCCGCCGCGAGGAGTGCCAGGGTCGCCGCGCCCGCCTCGGCCGGGGACCAGCGGGCGCCCTTGTCGGTGGTGGGGCCGGGGCGCCAGCCCTCCATGACGGTGATCCTGCCGCCCTCGGCCTCGAAGACCCGGCCGGTCACCCCGGCGCAGGCGGCGGAGCCCAGCCAGGTCACGAGCGGGGAGACGTTGTCCGGGGCCATGGCGTCGAAGCCGCCGTCCGGCGGCGCGGCCATGGTGTCCGCGAAGGTCTGGGCGGTCATCCGGGTGCGGGCGGCCGGGGCGACGGCGTTGACCTGGACGCCGTAGCGGCCCAGTTCGGCGGCGGCGACCAGGGTCAGGGCGGTGATCCCGGCCTTGGCCGCCGCGTAGTTGCCCTGGCCGACGCTGCCCAGCAGCCCGGCACCGGAGGTGGTGTTGACCACGCGGGCCACGGGCGCGCGGCCCGCCTTCGCCTCGGCCCGCCAGTGCGCGGCGGCGTGCCTCAGCGGCAGGAAGTGGCCCTTGAGGTGGACGCGCAGGACGGCGTCCCAGTCGTCCTCGTCGAGGTTGACGAGCATCCGGTCGCGCAGGAACCCAGCGTTGTTGACCAGGGTGTCCAGCCGCCCGTAGGTGTCGAGGGCAGCGGTGACGAGGGAGGCCGCGCCGGCGGAGGTGGCGATGTCGCCGCCGTGGGCGAGCGCCTCGCCGCCGCCCGCGCGGATCTCGTCCGCGACCCGCTGGGCCGGTGTGCCGGTGCCGCCCGTGCCGTCGAGGCCGACACCGAGGTCGTTGACGACGACCCGGGCGCCCTCGGCGGCGAGGGCCAGCGCGTGGGCGCGGCCCAGGCCGCGGCCCGCTCCGGTGACGACGGCGACGCGTCCGGTGCACAGTCCGGTCATGACGGGAGTCCTTTCCCAGGATTTCAGGGGATGCCGGCGGGGATGCCGGGAGAAGCGGGCATGCGGGTCTCATCCGTTGACGCCGGCCGCGTCGAGGAAGGCGGGGCGCTCGCCGCCGCCGTGGACGTGCAGGCTCGCCCCGCTGATGTAGGCGGCCCGGTCGGAGGCGAGGAAGACGCAGGCGTCGCCGATGTCGGCGGGCGCGGCGAGGCGGCCGAGCGGCACGGTGCGGCCGACGGCGGCGACGGCGTCCTCGTCGCCGTAGTGCAGGTGCGCCAGCTCGGTGCGGACCATACCGGGGACGACCGTGTTGACCCGCACCTCCGGCGCCCATTCCACGGCCATGGTCCGGGCCAGACTGTCCAGGCCGGCCTTGGCGGCGCCGTACGCCGCGGTGCCCGGCGACGGGCGGGTCCCGCTGACGCTGCCGACCATCACGATGGTCCCGCCGCCGTCCTGACGGCACATCACCTCGTACGCGGCGAGCGAGACCGTCAGGGGGACGAGCAGGTTCAGCTCGACCACCCGGGCGTGCCGCGCGGCACCGCCCTCGCCGAGCAGCCGGAAGGGGGTGCCGCCGGCGTTGTTGACGAGGGTGTCCAGGCGTCCGTGCTCCTGCCGGACCCGGTCGACGAGGGCGGCCGCCGCCGTGGGGTCGCGCAGGTCGGCGGGGAGGAAACGGGCGGTGCGGCCGGCCGCCTCGACGGGCCGGTCCGGGGGCCGCCGGGCGCAGGTCACGACGTGCGCGCCGGCCTCCAGGAAGGCCCGGGCGATGCCCGCTCCCACGCCCCGGGTTCCGCCGGTGACGACCGCCACGCGTCCGGTGAGATCGATGATCGCCGTCAAAGGACACCTCCCGCAGCGCGCGCTCCGCTGCTACCTTCTCGCCTAACAAACGTTTGGTGGAAAGGTAGCTGATCTGCTCATGGGTGTCTCCACCTCCGTCCCCGAAGCGGGCGTCGCCGTCGTCACCGTGGACTTCCCGCCGGTCAACGCGCTGCCCGTGCGGGGCTGGCACGAACTGGCCGCGGCGGTGCGTGCCGCCGGCGCCGACCCGGCGGTGCGCTGCGTGGTGCTCGCCGCCACCGGCCGCGGTTTCAACGCGGGCGTCGACATCAAGGAGTTGCGGCGCACGGCCGGGCACGAGGCCCTGGTCGGCGCCAACCGGGGCTGCTACGAGGCGTTCGCGGCCGTGTACGACTGCGCGGTCCCGGTGGTCGCGGCGGTGCACGCTTCTGCCTGGGCGGGGGTGTCGGCCTGGCCGGCAACGCGGATGCGATCGTGGCCGCCGAGGACGCCGTCTTCGGCCTGCCCGAGCTGGACCGGGGCGCGCTGGGCGCCGCCACCCATCTGGCCCGGCTGGTGCCGCAGCATCTGATGCGGGCCCTGTACTACACCTCGCGCACGGTCACCGCCGAGGAGCTGCACCGGCACGGCTCGGTGTGGCGGGTGGTCCCGCGCGAACGGCTCGACGAGGCCGCGCGGGAGCTGGCGCGGGAGATCGCCGCGAAGGACGGGACGCTGATCCGGCTGGCCAAGGCCGCGATCAACGGCATCGATCCGGTCGACGTACGGCGCAGCTACCGCTTCGAACAGGGCTTCACCTTCGAGGCCGGCCTCAGCGGCGTCGCCGGCCGCGTCCGCGACACCTTCGGCACGGAGACGGAGACGGGGACGGGGATGGGGATGGGCGCGGGCACAGGGGCAGGGACGGGGACAGGGACGGGGACAGGGACGGGACAGGAGCAGCGGGCATGAGCGGCGGCAGGCCGATGGCCGGGGACAAGACGATGACCGCCGAGGAGGTCGTCGGGCGCCTCCGCAGCGGCATGACGGTCGGCATCGGCGGCTGGGGATCGCGGCGCAAGCCGATGGCGCTGGTCCGGGCGCTGCTGCGCTCGGACGTCACCGACCTCACGGTGGTGTCGTACGGCGGCCCGGACGTGGGGCTGCTGGCCGCCGCCGGGAAGATCCGCAGGCTGGTCGCGGCCTTCGTCACCCTCGACTCCGTACCGCTGGAGCCGCACTTCCGCGCGGCCAGGGAGCGCGACGCGCTGGAGCTGACCGAGCTGGACGAGGCGATGTTCATGTGGGGGCTGACCGCCGCCGCGCACCGGCTGCCGTTCATGCCGATCAGGGCCGGTCTCGGGTCGGACGTGATGGAGGTCAACCCCGGTCTGCGCACGGTCCGTTCACCGTACGAGGACGGCGAGGAACTCGTCGCCGCGCCCGGCCTGCGCCTGGACGCGGCCCTCGTCCACCTCAACCGCGCGGACGCGCACGGCAACGCCCAGTACCTCGGGCCCGACCCCTACTTCGACGACCTGTTCTGCCAGGCCGCCGACGCCGCGTACGTCTCCTGCGAACGGATCGTGGACAGCGCCCGGCTGCTGGGGGACGCCGGCCCGCAGACCCTGCTGGTGCCGCGCGCGTTCGTGACCGGCGTGGTCGAGGCGCCGCGCGGCGCGCACTTCACCTCGTGCGTCCCCGACTACGGGCGGGACGAGGTCTTCCAGCGTGCCTACGCCCGGGCCGCCGCCGAGCCGCGGGCCTGGCGGGAGTTCACCGAACGGTTCCTGTCGGGCGACGAGGACGCGTACCAGGCCGCGGTGACGGCGTTCCACCAGGAGAACCCGGACAACCCGGAGACCCCGGCGAACCCGGCGGACCCGGAGAAGGAGGAGGCGGCATGAGCGGGACGGTCACGACGGCGGTGACCCGGGCCGAGTACTGCGTGGTGGCCTGCGCGGAGGTCTGGCGCGGCGCGGGCGAGGTGCTGGCCGCCCCGATGGGCACCGTCCCGGCGATCGGGGCCCGGCTGGCGAAGCTCACCTTCTCCCCCGGCCTGCTGCTCACCGACGGCGAGGCGCTGCTCATCGGTGACGTACCGGCGGTCGGCGCGCGGCCCGAGGTGGTGGAGGGCTGGCTGCCCTACCGGCGGCACCTGTCCCTGGTGGCCACCGGGCGGCGGCACGTGATGATGGGCGCGAGCCAGCTCGACCGGTACGGCAACCAGAACATCTCCTGCGTCGGCGACTGGCGGCGGCCCGCCCGGCAACTGCTCGGCGTGCGCGGCGCGCCCGTCAACACCCTCAACAACCCGACCGCCTACTGGGTGCCCCGGCACTCGCGGCGCGTGTTCGTGGCGAAGGCGGACATGGTGTGCGGGGTGGGCTACGACCGCGCGGCCGCCGCCGGGCCCTCCGCCACCCGCTTCCACCGCCTCACCGACGTCGTCAGCGACCTGGGCGTCTTCGACTTCGAGACCCCCGACCGGTCGATGCGGCTGCGCTCGCTGCATCCCGGGGTGAGCGTCGGGCAGGTCGTCGCGGCCACCGGGTTCCCGCTCGTGGTCCCGGACGAGGTGCCGTACACCCGGGCGCCCGCCGCCGAGGAGCTGCGGCTGATCCGCGAGGTACTCGATCCGGCGGCGCTGCGCGAGGGCGAGGTGCCGGCGTGACCGGCCGCGCGCTCAGCACGCCGCTCACCGAGCTGACCGGGGTGCGGTACCCGATCGTGCAGACCGGTATGGGCTGGGTGGCCGGGCCCCGGCTGGTCTCGGCCACCGCCGAGGCCGGCGCTCTCGGGATCCTGGCCTCCGCCACCCTGCCCGTGGACCGGCTCCGGGCCGCCGTGCGCGAGGTCAGGTCCCGTACCGACGCGCCCTTCGGCGTCAATCTGCGGGCGGACGCCTCGGACGCGGCCGAGCGCGTGCGGATCATCGTCGAGGAGGGCGTCCGGGTGGCCTCGTTCGCGCTGGCGCCCTCGCGGGAGCTGATCGCCCGGCTCAAGGACGCCGGAGTGGTCGTCATCCCGTCCGTCGGCGCCCGGCGCCACGCCGAGAAGGTCGCCCAGTGGGGCGCCGACGCCGTGCTGGTGCAGGGCGGCGAGGGCGGCGGCCATACCGGGGACACCGCCACCACTGTGCTGCTCCCCCAGGTCGTCGACGCGGTCGGCATCCCGGTCGTGGCGGCCGGCGGCTTCCACGACGGCCGCGGCCTGGTCGCCGCGCTCGCCCACGGCGCCGCCGGCATCGCCATGGGCACCCGCTTCCTGCTCACCTCCGACAGCCCCGTCCCCGACGCGGTCAAGGCGCGGTACCTGGCGGCCACCGTCAAGGACGTCACCCTCACCACGAAGGTCGACGGGCTCCCCCACCGGATGCTGCGCAGCGATCTGGTCGACGCCCTCGAACGCTCCGGCCGCGTCGGCGCCCTGCTGCGCGCGGTGCGGCACGCGGCGGCCTTCCGGCGCGAGACGGGCATGAGCTGGCCGCGGATGGTCCGCGACGGCCTCGCCATGCGGCACGGCGGGGAACTGACCTGGAGCCAGGTCCTGCTGGCCGCCAACACCCCCATGCTGCTGCGGGCCTCCATGGTCGAGGGCCGCACCGACCTCGGGGTGATGGCCTCCGGGCAGGTCGCCGGGATCATCGACGACCTGCCGTCCTGCGCCGAACTCGTCGACCGGATCATGACGCAGGCCCGCGCCACCCTGCGCGCCCTGCCCCCGGCCGACTGACCCGCCCCTTCCCCACCGCACCCCCTCCCCCCGCTCCAGTCCAGGGACCCTTCCCTCTCCCCGTGGAGTTGATCCGATGCGCGCTTCCCGCTTGTCCCGGCCGGCCGGGCTGATGCTCTCCCTGGCGGCCCTCGGCTGCCTGCCCGCCCTCCCGGCACCACCCGCCGACGCCCTGCCCGGGGCCCGGCCCCCCGCCACCGCCGCGTACGGCACCGGGAGCGCCGGTTCCGTCCGCTCCCTCGCCCTCCAGGGCGCGGTCAACGTCCGCGACCTCGGCGGCTACCGCACCGCGGGGGGCGGCCGGGTCCGCTACGGACAGGTCTTCCGCGCCGACGCCCTGAGCCGGCTGACCGACGCGGACGTGGTGGAACTGTCCCGGCTCGGGCTGCGGACCGTCGTCGACTTCCGGGTCCCGGAGGAGGTCAGGGGCGACGGCGCCGACCGGCTGCCGGCGGGCCTGGCCGTGACCTCCCGTCCGGTGCACGACCTCGGGCTGTACACGACGACGACGGAGGTCATCGCCTCCGAGGACCCGGTGGCGCAGCGCCGCACGCTCGGCGGCGGCCGGGCGGAGCGGCTGATGCGGTCCGTCTACCGGTCCTTCGTCACCGACCCGGACGACCGCCGCCGCTTCGCCGAGACCCTCCGGGACATCGCGGACCGGCGCGAGACCCCGCTGCTCTTGCACTGCACCTCCGGCAAGGACCGCACCGGCTGGCTGAGCTATGTGCTGCTGCGGGCCGGCGGGGTCCCGGCCGCCACCGCCGAGCGGGACTACCTGCTCTCCAACGGCTTCCGCGCGGCGGCCGACCGCCGGACCCGCGAGCAGCTCGGAGAGTCCGGCCTGATGCGCGATCCGGACCTGCTGATCCCGCTGCAGGAGGTCCGCGCCGGCTATCTCGAAGCGGCCCTCGACCAGGCCGGCCGGGACTACGGCGGCCTGCACGGCTACCTCACCCGGGGGCTCGGCCTGGACAACCGGACCCTGGCCGCGCTGCGGGCGCGGCTGGTGGGGTGACGGGCGGTCGTGTCCACTCGGCTGCCCGGCCGGTCAGGTCCACGCGGCCGCCCAGACGGTAGGTCCACTCGGCCCGCCCCGGCGGGCCGTGGCCGGGAGCCCTACGCCTGGCGGCGGTGAAGCTCCTCGATGTCGGCCAGCATCGCGTCGGCGAGGTCCCGTTCGGCGGCGTAGTAGCGCTCGGCCCACTTGAGGGTGAGCGCGGGATAGGCCCACGCCTCCTCGTCGCCCGCGCCCTCGACGTCGGCCCGGGCGCGCCGCCGCATGGTCTCCGCGTACTCCCGGTGCCGGCCGAGCACCTCGCGCATCTGCTCGGGCTCCAGCAGGTGCCCGAGCCACAGCCGCAGCATGACGCCGTGCTTGAGGACCGGCGGTTCCACCGGCGCCTCGCGCGCCCAGGTGCGGACCGCGTCCAGGCCCTCGGCGGTGATCCGGTAGACGCGCTTGTCGCGGTTGCCGGTCTCCTGGGCGACCATCCGGGAGGTGGCGTACCCGGCCTTCTCCAGCCGCTTCAGCTCGCCGTAGATCTGGCTGAAGGACGGACTCCAGTAGAAGAACCGCAGCGACCAGTCGGCCCACTTCTTCAGGTCGTAACCGGACAGCTCCTCACCGAAGGAGAGCAGTCCCAGCACCGCCCAGCTGGTCGCCGGGAGCGCCGGCCGCTCGTCGCCGGTCCTCGTGCCACTCGTCCTGTGCTCAGCCACACGCGCAGTCTACGGAGCGGGGCGGGTCAGAGGCGTTCGATGATGGTGACATTGGCCTGGCCGCCGCCCTCGCACATGGTCTGGAGGCCGAACCGGCCGCCGGTGCGCTCCAGTTCGTGCAGCAGCGTGGCCGTCAGCTTGGTGCCGGTCGCGCCCAGCGGGTGGCCGAGGGCGATGGCGCCGCCGTTGACGTTGACCTTGGCGGGGTCGGCGCCGGTCTCCTTGAGCCAGGCCAGGACGACGGAGGCGAACGCCTCGTTGATCTCGATCAGGTCGATGTCGTCGAGGGACATCCCCGTCTTCTTCAGGGCGTAGGCGGTGGCCGGGATCGGGGCGGACAGCATCCGGATCGGGTCCTCGCCGCGCACCGAGAGGTGGTGCACGCGGGCGCGCGGGGTGAGCCCGTGCTCGCGCACCGCGTGCTCGGAGGCGAGCAGGACGGCGGAGGCGCCGTCGGATATCTGCGAGGCGACCGCCGCCGTGAGCCGGCCGCCCTCGGTGAGCGGCCGGAGGGCGGCCATCTTCGCCGGGCTCGTGTCCCGGCGCGGCCCCTCGTCCGCGGTCACGTCCCCGTACGCGACGGTCTCGCGGTCGAAGCGGCCCTCGTCGAGGGCGCGGACGGCCCGCCGGTGCGAGCGCAGCGCGAACTCCTCCATCTGCTCGCGGGTGATGCCCCACTGCTCGGCGATGAGTTCGGCGCCGTGGAACTGGTCGACGGGCTGGTCGCCGTAGCGGGCGCGCCAGCCCGCGGAGCCGGCGTAGGGGCCCTCGGTCAGTCCGAGCGGCTCGGCCGCCTGGCGGCCGGCGAAGGCGATCGGGATCTGCGACATGCTCTGTGTGCCGCCCGCGACCACCAGGTCCTGGGTGCCCGACAGGACGCCCTGGGCGGCGAAGTGCAGGGCCTGCTGGGACGATCCGCACTGCCGGTCCACGGTCACGCCGGGCACCTCCTGCGGCAGCCCGGCCGCCAGCCAGCAGGTGCGGGCGATGTCGCCGGCCTGCGGGCCCACGGTGTCCAGGCAGCCGAACACGACGTCCTCCACGGCGGCCGGGTCGACGCCGGAGCGGGCCATCAGCTCCTTGAGCACCTGGGCGCCCAGGTCGGCCGGGTGGACGGCGGACAGGCCGCCCCCACGGCGGCCGACCGGGGTGCGGACCGCGTCGACGATGTATGCCTCGGCCATGGCTGCTGCTCCTTGTGTGAGGTCTGCGGGTCAGGTCCGTACGGCGATGCCCTCCAGCACCATCGACAGGTACTGGCGGGCGATCTCCTCCGGGCTGTGCTGTCCGCCCGGCCGGTACCAGGAGGCGGCGACCCAGACGGTGTCGCGCACGAACCGGTAGGTGAGCCGTACGTCCAGGTCGGCGCGGAAGGTCCCGGCGGCCACGCCGCGCTCCAGCGTCCCCAGCCAGGCCCTCTCGAACCTGCGCTGGGAGTCGGCGAGATAGGCGAAGCGCGGCTGGCTCTGCAGGTGCTTGGACTCCTTCTGGTAGATGGCGACGGCGGCGCGGTGCCGGTCGATCTCCCGGAAGGACTCGGTGACGAGGGCCTCGATGGTCTCCCGCGGTCCCAGCCCGGCGGCCAGCACGGCGTCGTACCGTCCCCAGAGTTCGTCCAGGAAGGTGGAGAGGATCTCGTCGAGCATCGACTCCTTGGAGTCGAAGTGGTAGTAGAGGCTGCCCGCGAGCATGCCCGCCTCGTCCGCGATCCTGCGGACGGTGGTGGCGTTGTAGCCCTGGGCCGCGAACACCTCGGCGGCGGTGGCCAGGATCTCCTCGCGCCGCTCGGGCGAGGGCGCGGTCGCGTTCTTCTTGCTCCTGCTGACTTTTGGCACCCGTCCATCCTCGCTCAGGCGCGCTGGCTGCTGACGGACAGGACCTCGCCCGTCAGGTACGAGGAGTAGCCGCTGGCGAGGAAGACGATCACGTTGGCCACCTCCCACGGCTCGGCGTGGCGGCCGAACGCCTCCCGGGCGGCCAGCTCGGCCAGCAGTTCGGGCGTGGTGACCTTGGCCAGGTGCGGGTGCATGGCGAGGCTGGGCGAGACGGCGTTGACCCGCACCCCGTACGCGGCGGCCTCCAGGGCGGCGCAGCGGGTGAGCGCCATCACCCCGGCCTTGGCGGCGGCGTAGTGGGCCTGCCCTTTCTGGGCGCGCCAGCCGATCACCGAGGCGTTGTTGACGATCACCCCGCCGCTCCCGGCGGCTTTCATCCGGCGCAGCGCGGCGCGGGTGCAGCGGAAGGTGCCGCCCAGGGTGACGTCGAGGACCGCGTCCCACTGTTCGTCGCTCATGGCGGTCAGGTCGGCGGTGCCGCCGAGGCCGGCGTTGTTGACCACGACGTCCAGCCGGCCATGCTGCTCCACGGCGAGGTCGAACAGCGCGCCGATCTGGCGTTCGTCGGTGACGTCGCAGGGCAGGGCCAGGACGCGGGCGGCGCCGAACTCGTCGGCGAGCCGGTCCCGTACCTCGCGCAGCCGGCGGGCGTGGGCGTCGGAGAGGACGACGTCGGCGCCTTCTTCGAGCAGCCGCCGGGCGGTGGCGCCGCCGATGCCGGCGCCCGCGGCGGCGGTGACGACGGCGGTACGGCCTTGCAGCAGGCGGTGGCCGGGGACGTAGTCGGGGGCCGTGCTCGCGGGCGGGGTCGCCGGGGGCGGGACGGTCACGGGCGGGGCTCCTTCGGGAGGCCGAGCACCCGCTCGGCGATGACGGTCCGCTGGATCTCGTTGGAGCCGGCGTAGAGGGTGTCGGCGCGGGAGAAGAGGAACAGCCGCTGCCAGTCGTCGAGGTCGTAGGGCGCACCGGCGGCGAGCAGGCCGTCGGCGCCGCACACGTCCATGGCGAGTTCGCCCAGTTCCCGGTGCCAGGTGGCCCAGTAGATCTTCCCGATGGACGCCTCCGGGCCGGGCGCTCCGGCGGCGGCGCCCTCCAGCATGCGCAGCGCGTTGAACCGGACGGTCTCCAGGCCGGTCCAGGCGCGGGCGAGCCGGTCGCGGATCAGCGGGTCGGCGGCGGCGCCGTTGCGGCGGGCCAGGGCGATGAGGGCCTCCAGTTCGCGGCGGAAGCCGACCTGCTGGCCGAGGGTGGACACCCCGCGTTCGAAGCCGAGGGTGGCCATCGCGACCCGCCAGCCCTCGCCCGGCGCGCCGACGAGATGCGAGGCGTGGGTGCGGGCCCGGTCGAAGAAGACCTCGTTGAACTCGGAGGTGCCGGTCAGCTGGGTGACGGGGCGGACCTCCACGCCGGGCTGGTCCAGCGGGACCAGCAGGTACGACAGTCCCCGGTGGCGGGTGCCGGACGGCTCGGTGCGCGCGAGGACGAAGCACCAGTCGGCCTGGAGCGCCAGTGAGGTCCACACCTTCTGCCCGGTGACCGTCCACGCGTCGCCGTCGCGCACCGCGCGGGTGCGCACGTTCGCCAGGTCCGATCCGGCCTCCGGCTCGCTGTACCCCTGGCACCACAGCTCCCGCACGGCGCGGATCGGCGGCAGGAAGCGGGCACGCTGCTCGGGTGTCCCGAAGGCCATCAGGGTGGGGCCGAGCAGTTGCTCGCCGATGTGGTTGACCCGGGCGGGGGCCTCCGCGAGGGCGTACTCCTCGTGGAAGGCGACCTGCTGTTCGAGGGTGGCGCCCCGGCCGCCGTGCTCCTCGGGCCAGCCCACGCAGGTCCAGCCGTGCGCGGCCATGTGCCGCTCCCAGGCGAGCCGTTCGGCGAACGCCTCGTGTTCGCGGCCCGGCCCGCCGCGGCCGCGCAGGCCCGCGAACTCACCGGTCAGGTGGGCCCGCAGCCAGCCGCGGACCTCGGTACGGAACTCCTCGACGCCGGTCATGGCCGTACGTTAACCTACCAAACACTTGTTAGGGAAGGAGGGGCGGATGCCCGCTGCCCACGACCAGCCGGACGAGCGCCCGCAGCCGCAGGACGGTCCCGTGCGCTACCACCGGCGGGGCCCGGTCGCCACCGTCACCATGGACCGGCCCGAGTACCGCAACGCCCAGAACTCCGCGATGACCTACGCCCTGGACCGGGCCTTCTACCGCGCCGCGGCCGACGACAGCGTCAAGGTCGTCGTCCTGGCCGGCGCCGGGGAGCACTTCTCGGCCGGACACGACATCGGCACCCCGCGGCGCGACGCCCACCTGTCCTTCGAGCGGACGGCCGGACTGTGGTGGGACCACTCGGACAAGCAAGGCGCCGAGAGCCGTTACGCCCGCGAGTCCGAGGTCTATCTCGGCATGTGCCGCCGCTGGCGCGAACTGCCCAAGCCCGTCATCGCCTCGGTGCAGGGCGCGTGCGTGGCGGGCGGCCTCATGCTGGCCTGGGTGTGCGATCTGATCGTCGCCTCCGAGGACGCCTTCTTCGCCGACCCGGTGGTCCGCATGGGCATCCCCGGCGTGGAGTACTTCGCGCATCCCTGGGTGATGCCGCCGCGCATCGCCAAGGAGTTCCTCTACACCGGCGACCGGATGACCGCCCGCCGCGCCCACGAGGTGGGCATGGTCAACCGGGTGGTCCCACGTGCCGAACTCGCGCTGCACACCATGGAGTTGGCGGAGCGGATCGCCGTAATGCCCCGAATGGGCCTGGCCCTGGCCAAGCGTGCCGTCAACCAGGCCGAGGACCTCCAGGGCCTGCACAGCGGCCTGGACTCGGTCTTCGGGCTGCACCACCTGGCGCACGCGCACAACGCCGAGACCGCCGCCGACCCGCTCGGCGGCATGGACGTCCGCGCCATGAAGGAGGACTCCGCCTGATGGACCTCGACTTCACCCCCGGCCAGGACGCCTTCCGCGCCGAGGCCCGCGACTGGCTGGCCGCCCACGTCCCACCGGTGCCGCTGCCGTCCCTGGAGACGGCCGAGGGCTTCGCCGCCCACCGCGCGTGGGAACGCACACTGTCCGCCGGCCGCTGGTCGGCGGTCTCCTGGCCGACGGAGTACGGCGGCCGGGACAGCTCGCTGCTGGAGTGGCTGATCTTCGAGGAGGAGTACTACGCGGCGGGCGCGCCCGGCCGGGTCGGCCAGAACGGCATCAGCCTGCTCGCCCCCACCCTCTTCGAGCACGGCACGCACGAGCAGCGCGCCCGCGTCCTGCCGCCCATGGCCGCCGGCGAGGTGATCTGGGCGCAGGCCTGGTCCGAGCCGGAGTCGGGCTCCGACCTCGCCTCCCTGCGTTCCACGGCCGAACGCACCGCGGGCGGGTGGCTGCTCAGCGGGCAGAAGACCTGGTCGTCACGGGCCGCCTTCGCCGACCGCGCCTTCGGCCTCTTCCGCAGCGACCGGGACGCGGACCGGCCGCACCGGGGCCTGACGTACGTGATGTTCCCGCTGGACGCCGAGGGCGTGACCGTACGGCCCATCGGCCGCCTCGACGGCAAGCCCGCCTTCGCCGAACTCTTCCTCGACGGCGTCTTCGTGCCCGACGAGGACGTCATCGGCGAGCCCGGCCAGGGCTGGCGGGTCGCGATGAGCACGGCAGGCAACGAGCGGGGGCTGACCCTGCGCAGCCCCGGCCGGTTCACCGCCGCCGCCGGGCGGCTCGCCACCCTGTGGCGCTCGGCCGCGGACCCCGCCGACACCGCCCTGCGCGACCGGGTCGCCGACGCGGTCATCGGGGCCCGCGCGTACCAGCTCTTCGCGTACGCCGGGGCGGCGCGGATCGCGGCGGGGCGGGCGATCGGCGCCGAGTCCAGCCTCAACAAGGTCTTCTGGTCCGAGCTGGACCTCGCCCTGCACGAGACCGCCCTCGATCTGCTCGGCCCGCTGGGCGAGTTGTCCGACGAGGCCGCCGACGCGCCGGAGCACGGCCGCTGGGCCGAGGGCCACACCTTCTCGCTCGCCGGTCCCCTCTACGCCGGCACCAACGAGATCCAGCGGGACATCATCGCCGAGCGGCTGCTCGGCCTGCCGAAGGGACGCCGGTGATGCGCTTCCTGCCCGACCTCGAACAGCGCGACTTCGCCCGCTCGCTGGACGCCCTGCTGACGGCGGCCGGCACCCCCGCCCTCGTCCGGGCCTGGGCCGCCGGGGACACCGCGCCGGGCCGCGCGCTGTGGACGCGGCTGGCCGCGGCCGGTGTCTTCGCGCTCGCGGTGCCGGAGCGGCACGGGGGCGCCGGGCTCCGGCCGGCCGAACTGGCCGTCGCCTTCACCGAGCTGGGCCGCCACGCCGTGCCCGGCCCGCTGGTGGAGACGGTCGCCGCGGCGGCCTTCCTGGACCGGCTGGGCGACGGGGTGACGGCGGCCGCGTGGCTGCCGGCGATCGCGTCCGGCACGGCCGCCGTCTCCTTCGCCGTGCTCTCCCCCGGCGGCCCTTACGCCCTGGACGCGGACACGGCCGACGCCGTGTTCGCCGTCGACGGGGACACCGTGCGCCTGGCGGAGTCGGCGGGCGCCGTCCAGCCCTCCGCCGACCCGGCCCGCAGACTCGCCCGGCCGCTCGGCGGGACCGTCCTGGCCCAGGGCCCGGCGGTGCGCGCCGCGGCGGCGCACGCCACGCGTGTCGCCCGGCTGGCCACCGCCGCGCAGTCGCTCGGGCTGGGCCGCGCCCTGCTGGCGCACACCGTCGAACACGCCCGGCGGCGTACCCAGTTCGGGGTGGCGATCGGCTCGTTCCAGGCGGTCAAGCACCGGCTGGCCGACGCCCTGATCGCCCTGGAGTTCGCACAGCCACTGGTCCACTCCGCCGCCCTTGCCCTGGCCGGCGGCGATCCGTGCGCGGACGGCCTGTCCACGGACGGTTTGTCCGCCGACGATCTGTCCGTCGGCGATCTGTCCGCCGACCGCGAGATCGCGGCGGCGAAGGTCGCGGCGGGCGAGGCCGCCCACGCCACCGCGCTGACGGCCCTGCACCTGCACGGCGCCCTCGGTTACACCGACGAACTCGACCTCTCCCTGTGGGTCCGCAAGGCGCGGCCGCTGCGCGACGCGTGGGGCACTCCGTCCGTATGCCGGGCACGGGTCCTCGCGAGCACCGGGATCGGGGCCGGAATCGAGGCCGGGGCCGGGGGCGCGTCCCCGGTCGCCGGGAAGGGGGCGTCCGCGTGAGGCTGTCCGAGGAGCAGCGGGAGTTGCGGTCCGCCGTGCGCTCCCTGCTCGACCACCACCGGGACGCGAGCGCCTGGCGGCCGCTGACCGGGCAGGTCGGCGCCGCCGGGCTCGGCATACCCGAGGAGTACGCGGGGGCGGGCTGCGGGGCGGTGGAGGTGCAGGTGGTGATGGAGGAGCTGGGGCGGGTGCTGAGTCCCGTCCCGTACCTGGGTTCGGCCGTGGTGGCGGCGCAGGCGCTGCTCGCCTCCGGCGACGGCGCGGCCTGCGCGCGGCTGCTGCCCGGTATCGCCGACGGGACCGCCGTGGCCACGCTGGCCTGGGCGGAAGCGGGCTCGTGGGACCCCGCCGCGATCCGCTGCACCGCCGTACCGGGTCCCGCCGCTGGCTGGCGGCTGCACGGCGTCAAGCAGTACGTGCTCGACGGCGCCGAAGCGGGGGTGCTCCTCGTGGCCGCCCGCACCGGCAGCGGCGTCGGCCTCTTCGAGGTGGCCCCGGACGACCCGGGGGTGCGCGGCGAGCCGTGCGTGACCATGGACGGGACACGCGCGCTGGCGCGGCTCGGCTTCGAGGGCGCCGAGGGGCGGCTGATCGGGGCCGAGGGGGACGGCGACCGGGTGCTGTCCCGCGTCCTGGACCTCGGGTGCGCGGCCCTGGCCGCGGAACAGGTGGGGGCGGCCGGGCGGTGCCTCGAACTCACCGTCGCGTATGCCGCGCAGCGCGTGCAGTTCGGCCGGCCCATCGGTTCCTTCCAGGCCGTCAAGCACCGCCTGGCCGACGCCTATGTCCTCGTGGAGGCGGCCCGCTCGGCGGCCCTGGGCGCGGCCTTCGCGGCGGCTTCGGGAGCGCCCGCGTCCAGCCGGTACGCCGCCGCCGCCAAGTCCGCCTGTTCGGAGGCGTTCTCGGCGGTGGCGGGCGAGATGATCCAGCTGCACGGCGGGATCGGCATCACCTGGGAGCACGACGCCCACCGCTACTTCAAGCGCGCGCACGGCTCCGCCCAGCTCTTCGGCACCCCGGCCTGGCACCGGCGCCGGCTCGCCGCCGAGCTGGGGCTGACCTCGTGAGGCCGGGTCAGGTGGTGGGGAGGGTGTCGCCCTGGACGGCCTGGATGTCGAGTTCGACCTTGAGGGTGGTGCCGATGGCGGCGATACCGGCCTGGAGGACCT